>JBARRO010000166.1:0-12107 GCA_049644265.1 Bacteroidota bacterium | reverse complement strand
GGAGTGAAGACGGCGTGCGCAAAGGACAATTCGTATCCGTCTATCCCCAGGCACGGAAGGAAAAGGATGCGAGCGATGTCAAAATTGCGAAAGGCTTCGACCGGAAAATCGGAGAGCTGGAAATTGTGGAAATTCGGGGCCCTCACCTTTCCCTGGCCCGAATCAAAGATGGAAAAGGAGAGGTCAAGCAAAAGGACAGGATTCGGATTAGACTTCTCGAGTGATGTGATCCTGAAGGTTGCTTTTGGTCAACGGACTTGATAGATTGCACGCGCATTCAAATTGGTCAATCATCCACTATGTCGAGGGAGACTCAGTATGAAAAAAGCAACTTTGACTCTTGTTGTACTGATCCTCGCTACTTCGTTTGCAACGAGCCAGAGTTTGACGAAAGGTTTTAAGGGAGGCCTCAATATTGCCACACTCGGCGGGGCAGATGCCGACAATGCGGACCTGAAATCGATTACCACATTTTCGGCAGGAGTATTCTTCAACCTAAGCCTTCCCGGGCCGATTTCCATCCAACCCGAAGTATTGTACAGTCAAAAAGGTGCCAAAAGTTCGGTGCCTGGCCTAACGGTGACATACAACCTCGTCTACGTCGAAGTTCCTGTCCTTTTGAAATTCAATATTCCGTTGGCTCCAGGTAGTCCGGTAAAACCCAATATCTTTGCGGGTCCCGCCGTGGGATTCCTCCTGACTGCAAAAGTCAAAGCTGACCCGCCTTCACCGCCTGCACTACCGGCGGAAACTGACATCAAAGACCAAACGACCAATACGGACTTTGGTGTTGTGTTCGGCGCTGGGTTGGACATTGACCTTGTCGCTCTTCAGCTGACGATCGACGCCCGGTACAACCTGGGGCTCACTACGATTGACAAGAATGGAAACTCTTCGGGCACAAAGGCCGACATAAAGAATCGTGTGATGTCTGTGAATGTCGGTATCGCACTCTGAGTTTTCGGCGGGTCACTGCGGTCAAAAGGGAAAGAGAACCTCTTTCCCTTTTTTGTTTCACGGAGCTTCATGACGTTCCACGCTCAACTCCCGTGTTGCTTTTCATCCGTCTCTTCTCTATTTTATACAAACCACCGATGCTCTCACCAGGCTTTTTTCTTCCATGGATCAGGCTGTCACGGGTCTTTCAGATTCGAAGGACGCGGGCATAGATGTTATAGGACGCCAGCAACCCGTCAGTCAGCATCACTCCCCCCAAAACCTCCAGTCGCAAGAGCTCGCAAAGAAGTACAGTCGTCAGAGAATTACCCTGAACATCATCGGCACCGCCTTCTTCTTTGTGTTTGGCCTCGTGACGGTGGCGTCGGGGTTCTCGACCATTCTCGAAGGTTTCTGCCGCAGGATCACGTCGAATGACTACGTGGCGTTCACCCTGTTTGTGGCAGGGTTCGGAAGTCTCGAGCGCATTCTCAGTCTTCCGCTCAGCTATTATTCCGGCTTCATTCTCGAACATAAGTACCGGCTTTCCAACCAGGCATTCCGTGCATGGATCTGGGAGGGAGTCAAAGGTCTCCTGGTCGGCATTCCAATCGGCCTGCCGGTGCTGCTGGTCTTTTACGCCTGCCTTAAGAATTTTGCATCGCTGTGGTGGCTTCCTGTCGGCATGGTGATCTTTGTCGTCTCGGTGCTCCTGGCGCGCGTTGCTCCGATACTGATTTTCCCCATTTTCTACAAGTTCAAACCGGTCGCCGACGAAAAGTTGAAATCGCGGATTGTTGCCTTATGCGGGAAGGCGGGGGTCGTGGTGCAGGGAGTGTTTGTTTTCGACATGAGCAAGAACACCAAGAAGGCGAATGCCGCCTTCACGGGGATTGGAAAGTCGAAGCGCATCGTTCTGGGTGATACGCTTGTGGCAAATCTCACGGACGAGGAAATCGAGGCGGTATTTGCCCACGAGCTGGGGCATTACCGGCTGCATCATATCTGGGTGTCCATGGCGGTGGGCACGTTGAGCACGTTTCTCGGGCTCTTTTGCACGGCGCTCCTGTATCAATGGAGTCTCTCTCTGTTTGGATTCTCGCGCATCGACCAGATTGCAGCCCTCCCGCTTCTTTCCCTGTGGTTGGGTGTATACTCACTCGTCACGTCGCCTGCCGTGAACGTTGTTTCGCGCGCGCACGAACGGGCCGCCGACCGGTATGCCCTTCGGACGATCAACAACAAGGAAGCATTCATCAATGCCATGAAGAAACTTGCGGCGGTGAACCTTTCCGATACCACGCCGCATCCGGTTATCGAATTCCTGTTCCATAGCCATCCGTCCATTGACAAGAGAATCCGGGCGGCTCAACAGTACTGACAAACACCATGGTTGTGACAATTCTCAAAGGGATTCTGGTTGTCGCATTGGCTGTGCCGTTATCCCTCCTGGCGCTGCTGGGGGCTTTTGTGCAACCGAGCGCCAGACTGTATCATTGGTCCGCCCGGTCGTGGTCGCGCATGGTGCTCTGGCTCTTCGGCATCAAGGTGAAGATCGAAGGGGCGGAATATCTCGATCGATCGAAGAATTACATCTATGTCTCAAACCATGCCAGCATGTTTGATATTCCGGCAGCGCTGACGTCGATTCCGGGCAGGGTGAACATCATGTTCAAAGAGGAGCTCACAAAAGTGCCGCTGTGGGGGTGGGCGCTGAAATTCGGACCCTACATCGCCATCGACCGCTTCAAGAGCCGGGATGCCATGCAGAGCATCGAAGAAGCTGCTGGAAAGATCCGGAGCGGGAAGTCTGTATTGGTGTTCGCCGAAGGAACGCGCACGCGGGACGGGAAGCTTCAGCCGTTCAAACGCGGCGCATTTGCCATTGCGGCGAAATCGGGAGTGCCCATCGTCCCCGTTGCCATCAACAATACGTACCGGATTCTCCCGAAGGGGTCCCTGAACGTCAAACCCGCCGACATTACGCTGGTTCTGGACAAGCCTGTCGAGACGGTAGGCATTCAGGGAAGGGAAGCTGAGCAGGAATTGATGGAACGGATCCACACCGTCATCGCATCGCACTACCGGGATCAGTGAGAGGAATTCATCCATGGCCGTGACAATCAAAGACGTCGAGCACATCGCGAAGCTTGCAAAACTCGAGTTCACGGAGTCCGAGAAGGAGAAATTCACGCACCAACTGAACGACATCCTTCGTCATATCGAAACGTTGAACAAGCTCGACACAAGCAACGTCGAACCGCTTTCACATGTCATCGAGCTGGGAAATGTGTTCCGCGCTGACGAAACGAAGCCGGGTATTCCCACGGAAGAGGCGCTCAGGAATGCTCCGGCAAAAACGGACCGGTTCTTCAAGGTCCCCAAAGTCATCGGAGATAAATAAGCGATGCCAGGAACCACTCGAGTCGTGGCAGTTATCCCGGCGCGCTACGCTTCCCGGAGACTTCCCGCAAAGCCGCTGGTCGACTTGCTCGGAAAGCCGATGGTCCAGAGAGTCTACGAGAGAGTGCGGCGGGCGAGGCTCGTTGACCGGGTTGTAGTCGCTACAGACGACCGGCGAATCGCGAAGGTTGTTGAAGGATTCGGCGGGGAAGTGGTCATGACTTCGTCGGGTATCAAGAGCGGCAGCGACCGGGTTGCAGCGGTGGCAAGGAAAATCCGGGGAGACATTTTCGTGAACGTTCAGGGGGACGAACCGCTGATGGCTCCGAAAATGATCGACCAGGCCGTTCAATTGCTGCTCGACGATCCCCAAGCGGGCCTCGGCACGCTCGCGAAAAAAATCGAATCCGCCGTTGACCTCAAGAACCCTGCAGTGGTGAAGGTTGTGTTTGACAAAAAGAAAACCGCACTGTACTTCTCACGGTCAGTCATTCCGCATGTGCGGGATGAGCTTAATGTCGGAAAGTGGTTGAGTCGCCAATCGTTCTACAAGCACATTGGGATTTATGTTTTCCGTCGAAAATTTCTTGCCACATACAGCCGGCTGCCCGAGTCCGCACTGGAGCGGTCCGAGCGGCTGGAGCAGCTAAGAGTTCTTGAGAACGGGTACTCGATCAAAGTCGGCACTACCAGATTCGACAGTATCCCGATCGACACCCCGGCCGATGTAAGGAAGGTTCGAGCTCTCATCAGGCGTATGGAGCGAAAATAACCCCGCCTTTGGTTTCTTTTCGGCGGGCAGGCACTCACCAATAGCTCAATCAACCAATCAACCAATTAACCAATCCCCACCCACAATGGCCCGTAATCACGTGAAATTTATTTTTATTACCGGCGGGGTTGTTTCATCCCTCGGGAAAGGAATAGCCGCTGCCTCTCTGGGATTGCTCCTGAAATCGCGCGGACTTCGGGTAACAATCCAGAAATTTGACCCGTACATCAACGTGGATCCGGGAACAATGAACCCATTCCAGCACGGCGAGGTGTATGTGACGGAGGACGGTGCGGAGACCGACCTGGACCTCGGTCATTATGAGCGTTTTCTCGACGAGAACATGTCCCGTCAAAACAACGCCACCACGGGTCAGGTCTATTATGAGGTTATCTCGAAAGAGCGACGCGGAGATTATTTGGGAGCGACAGTTCAGGTTGTTCCCCACATCACTGATGAGATCAAACGTCGGATCTGGAATGTGGCGAAGACGGGAAAGTACGATGTGATCATTACCGAGGTGGGCGGAACGGTCGGCGACATCGAGGGGCTGCCCTTTCTCGAAGCGATCAGGCAACTTGCACTGAACGTCGGCCGCCGGAACGCCATCAACATCCACGTGACGCTGGTTCCATACATCCGCTCGGCCGGAGAGGTGAAAACAAAGCCGACGCAGCACAGCGTGAAGACCCTGCTGGAAATCGGCGTTCAACCCGACGTGCTCATCTGCCGGTCGGAAAAACCGCTGACGAAGGAACTCCGCGAAAAGATTGCTCTGTTCTGCAACATGGAAGCGTCGTCGGTGATCGAGGGGAAGGATGTCGATTCCATCTACGAAGTGCCGCTGGTGTTCGAAAAGGAGCACCTCGCGGATATTGTTCTCGAAAAGCTCAACATCAAGACCTCAAAACCCGATCTGCGGAAGTGGATGCGGTTCGTCAATAAGGTAAAGAATCCGAAGGGTTCGGTGCGCATTGCGGTATGCGGGAAATACACGGAACTCAAGGATGCGTACAAGAGTATCTCGGAGGCCTTTGTCCATGCCGGTGCGGAAAACGATGTGCGGGTGGACCTGGACTGGATCAAGGCCGAAGACGTCGAAAAATACGGGGCCGAGAAGTATCTCAAAGGCGCGACAGGGCTTCTGGTTCCATGGGGATTCGGCAACCGGGGCATCGAGGGGAAAATTTCTTCAATCCGGTATGTCCGGGAGAATAAGATTCCGTTTTTCGGGATTTGCCTCGGTCTGCAGTGCGCCGTCATCGAGTTTGCCCGGAATGTCTGCGGCATGAGGGACGCAAACAGCACGGAATTCAAGAAGACAAAACAAAACGTCATCGACATGATGCTCGAACAGAAGTCCGTCCGCAATCTCGGTGGCACCATGCGGTTGGGGACGTATCCGTGCTCGGTCTCGAGAGGCTCAAAAGCCTATCAGGCCTATCGGAAGGAATTTATCTCGGAGCGGCATCGCCATCGTTTCGAAGTCAACAACAAGTTCAAAAAGAAACTTGCGGACCACGGCATGCGATTCAGCGGCATCTATCCGAATAACGATCTTGTGGAAATCATCGAGCTGCCGGACCATCCCTGGTTTGTGGCTGGCCAGTTCCATCCTGAGCTGAAATCGCGCCCGATCAACCCGCATCCCCTGTTCCGCGATTTTGTCAAAGCAGTAAAGGAATATTCAACCACAAAATGAATGCTCAGTCAGGGAAAACCGCCCTAACCGGGCTCCTCGCATCTGAATTCTTTTCTCTGTGCGATCCCCGTTTCCCGGTGATCTCTGTGCAACTGTGGCTCCTGGTGATGGTCCCGCTTACAGCGCTCGGGCAGAGGACGATCCCGATGAACCTCGAACGGCTCGTCCAGGATGCCGGAGTAATCGTCCGCGGTACCGTCGTGGGAACAGAATCGCAACGAGACCCTGCAACGAAACTGCTCGTAACGTATGTGACGATCGATGTCCGAGAGAATTTCTACGGAGCGGAGGGAAGCCGGTTCACGTTCAAGCAGTATGGCGGTTCCGAGGGAAGACTTGTGTACCGTCCTGCCGGTGCGCCCCGCTATGACGAAGGAGAAGAATTGATTTTGATGCTCTATCCGAAAAGCGAAATCGGAATGCAGAGCCCGGTGGGAATGGAGCAGGGCAAGTTCATGGTGAAGGCCGGCAGAAGAAGCGGCGGGAAAACGGTCTCCAATTCTCTCGAAAACAGAAATCTCTTCAAAGGTCTTCAGAATCCCTCCGCCCTCTCCAAGCGATCATGGGCAAACGCTTCGAATCCCGGTTCGCTGGATGTCGTTGAGTTTGCACAAACCATTCGTTCTCTGGTCCGCCTTCTAAAGAAGTAACCGGCCTTGACGCGCTCTCCTTTCCATCTGTTCTTAACCTATACCTGCTTTTTCTTGACCTGCTCTTCTCTTCTGCTTGCCGGCGGTCCGCTCGGAACATTCCAGGGAAGGGCTGTCAAATGGGCCGGCTTCGCACCTGTGATCCATTACAAGACCGACTTGGGCACTCTTGGCAGTTTCACCAATGCGACCGCAACGAATCTCGCAATCGAAGGCTTTCAGGTTTGGCAGAATTGTCCTGGAGCAGCGATATCGTTTGTTAACGACGGACAATTGCCCGTTGACGTCACGGGCATCGATTCAGTATATCTTGAGAATTTTTCCGACGGGATCAACCCGATCATATTCGATTCCGACGGCTCGATTGTCCAGAAATTGTTCGGTGGAAATGCTCAGAACAGCGTGATCGGGTTTGCAGGGTCCGCATGGGATAATGAAACAGGATACTATGTCGAGGGGGAAGCCGTGATGAACGGCCGGTTTGCCGCGCCGGGACCTACGCTCGTCACATTCACACCCGAGCAATTCAAGTCGACCTTTGTGCACGAGTTCGGTCACTTTCTGGGTCTCGATCACACGCAGATCAATTCTACGTTTGCAGGGGATGGGAATACCGCAAACGACATCTACATACCGACAATGTACCCCACCTCGACAGACAACGATGCAGCGCTTGCGGATCTCAATCCCGATGACATTGCTGCTTTTGCGACACTCTATCCTGTGGCATCAGTTGCCGCGTCGACAGGGAGCATACATGGTAGTGTTCTTGGTTTGAATGGATTCGTTGTCCGTGGAGTCAACGTCGTAGCAATTGATATCGCTGACACGTTGATGAAGCAGTATTCGACTGTCACGGACTATTTTGTCGAAGAAACGGGGGATTATACCCTGGCCGGATTGCCCCCGGGTTCCTATTGGGTAAGGATTGAGCCGATCCGATCAAGATTCTTCGGAGGGTCCAGCGTCGGGCCGTACGCGGGATATCCCGGGGATCTTTCCTTTGCAGACCCTGTCGATCCTGAGTACTACAACGGTAAGGGCGAATCCGCGGATCCTCAGGTGGATACGGCATCTTCGAGAGTCGTCGTGACTGTTGCCGTCGGAGCAACGACGGACAGCATTATCTTTTTAACGAACAAGGTTGCCTCGACGAAGTTGAAATACTACGGTCAGCCGAAGTTCATATTTCCTCTTCCCTCCGAATACGCCGACATACGCTATGCTGTGCGGTTCACCCCCCGGGGGACTGCGAAGCTAGTCTCGACGGATATTTTCCTCTACGGGGAACCTATAGGGAGCGGCAATTTGGAAGTCTCGGTCCACACGGATACCGCGGGGAGCTATGGTGGCGTACCCGGTTCGCAGATTGGATCTTCGATCGTGGTTCCGTTCTCGTCCCTCATGGGTGCGTCATTCAACACCATTGACCTTAGCGGACTGAATATTACCGTATCAAAGGATGTAAACTTCCACATCGTATTTGAGGTTCTGGGGGCAGGGGACACACTTGAATTTTTCGGCGACGACGGGGCAATCGAGACCGACCGGTCGTCATCCTATTACGACTTGGGAAATGGATACGCATGGTACAACTTTCAGGATTCGCTGAATTACGGCTTCGGGTACAACCTCGTCATCAATGCGACGATCGACATCCAAACCGGAGTGGAAAAAAAACCGACGTCGCCCCCGACGAAATTCGTGCTTGACCAGAATTACCCGAATCCGTTTAATCCGAGGACGGTGATCAGCTATCAGCTTTCAGCGGCCAGTTTTGTAAGTCTCAAGGTGTACGATATTCTCGGCAGGGAAGTACGTACGCTTGTAGCGGCGTGGCAGGGAGTTGGAAGATATGTGGTACCGTTTGAGGCAAAGGGACTCTCGAGCGGAGTCTATTACTACGTGTTTGCGGCTGGCGATTTCCGGGAGGTGAAGAGGATGGTTCTCTTGAAATGACGCTACTTGGCCAATATCATTTTCTGGGTCGCAACACTGTTGTCCACTTTCAATAGAGCGAAGTAGACTCCTGAAGGGACTGGGCGCCCCGCATCGTCCGTACCTTCCCACAGCACGCTGAAATCCTCCGCATTCTGAAACCGGTCGACAAGCCTGCTAATCTCACGCCCCGCCACATCATACACCGCAAGACGTACCTGAGCTGGCTTATGGAGTTTGTAGCTGAGGTGTGTTGTCGGATTGAAGGGATTGGGGAAGTTACGGCCGAATACAAACGAAGCGGGTTCGGTTTGTGTTGAGAATTCCAGATTTTGCAGAACAACGCCAAGGCTCTCTGCCCGGGCATTGGCGATCATTGCATTCACGATCGAAATTCTACTTGTCGATTTGCTTGTTACCCCGTGTGAGGCAAATGAAATGCGAAGAATTGGCCCCGAACCGGTTCTAAGCTCAGAGAGGTTTGAATTGACAATCACGGCAACAACTGTTGAGTCATTGGGCTTTGATGTAGCAACCAGCCATTCAGGGTCGGTGGTGCGGCTTGCACGCTCAGGCGAAATGAATTCGATATCAGTTGTGCCCGTGATCCTGAACTGCATCCCCGCGACCGGCTGTGAGTTCTCCAGGTTGATCTCAATGGAATGAATCCCGTTTCGGAAAACGGTGAGTTTGTTCTGAGCCGTGCCAGGGATTATCGTGATCGCCGTTAAGATTGCAGCAGATATGAGATTTGAGAATTTCACTGTGCGACATATGGTGCACCCGATGTGCCAACCTCGTGCCTCGTGGTGCCCCTGACACAAAGCTGGCATAATCTCTTGGATTCAATGGACTTAGGGAATTGTGGTCGGTTTGGCTTATCCGATAGGAAGAGGCAGGAATTGTAAGTTCTACAAGGAGGAGATGATGGGGGAAGCAAGTTCCTCGTTGGGGGACGACTACACGATCAGTAAGGATCGTGGGAGATGTCCGAGTGTGAGAACTCTGGCCTATCCTCTTTGCCCTTTGAGGAATGATGTTGAACTTCCACTCTCAGATGTTGGCCTGATTTTTTTGATCCTCCCGCTCCTTTTCAGGGCCTCCCTCTCTTTGAATTTCACCGCCTCTTTGGGTATCTTGCTACCGTTTCATCCCAAATTTATCCTTCCACTTGTCATTTCGTTTTTCTCATCCCAAAGAATCCCATGAAGTCTCTGATAGTATCTGTCGCTTGCCTGTTGTGTCTCGGCATTGCTTCCTCGCAGCAGGCCGATGTTATCTTCACGAATGCAAGAATCTGGACCGTCGATAAAGCGAAGCCGTCCGCGGAGGCAGTAGCGGTCAAGGCCGGGAGAATCACAAAGGTTGGATCGAATGCCGAGGTCGGGCAATTTGCGGGGAAAGCAACGACCGTAATCGACGTTCGGGGGAAGCGAATGCTCCCCGGCTTGATTGATAACCATACCCATTTCATGGGCGGTGGATTTCAGCTGCAGAATGTGGATTTAAGAGCCGCAAAGACTGAAGAGGAGTTTGCCCGCTTGATTCGGGAACGGGCCGAGAAGTACCCGGGACGATGGATTACCGGAGGAGACTGGGACCATGACAGCTGGCCCGGAGGAAACCTCCCGACGAAAGAGCTTGTCGATCGATATACTCCGACAACTCCTGTGTTTGTGAACCGGTACGACGGACATATGGCCCTGGCGAATTCCTACGCACTCAAGCTTGCCGGGGTGACAAGGGGAACACAAAGTCCGGAGGGAGGCACAATCGTCAAGGATGCACGCACGGGTGAGCCGACCGGCGTGCTGAAGGATGATGCGATGGGTTTCGTCTATCGCGTCGTTCCCGGCCCCGGCGAGCACGAAATGCTCGAAGCAGCCCGAGGCGCTCTGGCGGAGGCGAGGAAATTCGGACTGACAAGCATCCAGGATATGTCCTCCGCCGCAGATTTGCGCACGTACCAGAAGCTGAAAGCGGATGGAGAACTCACTGCACGATTCTATTCACGACTTCCGATCAGCCAATGGCAACATCTGGCGGCTATTGGAATCAAGGTTCCCTTCGGTGACGAATGGATTCGCGTCGGGTCCCTCAAAGGATTCGCCGACGGTTCCCTCGGATCCTCCACCGCGTTGTTCTTCGAACCCTACGTATCAGACCCTGGTACGAAGGGATTGGCAATGGATATCCTTGCGGACGGTCGATTGGAGCAATGGGCTCTCGGTGCCGACAAGGCCGGGCTGCAACTTTCCATCCACTCCATCGGTGACAGTGCGAACAGCCGCATGCTCGACATTTTTGAAAAAGTAGTTCAACAAAACCCGTCGTGGGACAGGAGGTTCCGGCTGGAGCACGCCCAACACATTCGTCCGAAGGATTTCCAACGGTTTGCGCACCTTGGAGTCATCGCTTCGGTCCAGCCGTACCATGCCATCGACGATGGCCGATGGGCAGAGAAGCGAATCGGTCACGAACGATGCAAAACGACATACGCGTTCCGCACGTTTCTGGAAAATCACATTCGGCTTTGTTTCGGAAGCGATTGGACCGTAGCTCCGCTGAATCCGCTGCTTGGCATCTACGCTGCAGTAACGCGTCGTACCACCGATGACGCCAATCCGAACGGATGGTTCCCGGAACAAAAAATATCCGTCGAGGAAGCGATTGAAGCTTACACGATCAACAATGCGTACGCGGCCTTCGAAGAAAACGAAAAGGGGAGTATCACGGAAGGGAAGCTTGCGGATTTTGTGATTCTTGAAGATGATATTTTGAAGATCGATCCTGGAAAGATCAGCACAATCCAAGTTGCGATGACGGTGGTTGGGGGAAAGGTTGTGTTTGAAAGAAACAAGAATTGAAGATTATAGATTGTCGATTGTAGATTAGAAACAGTTGTAAGCTGTAGGTGGCAAGTTGGACGTTTCGAGTTTAACCGGTTTTTCCTGGTTTTGCTATTCACGATTTAGTTCACTGTTTACTATTCACTTTTCACTATTCACTCTTCGCGATTTACTATTCACCATTTTTTATTCACCATAAATCACCATCCCCCATTTACTGCCCTTCCTCCATTGCTCATTGCTCATTGCCCATTGCTCATTGTTAACCGCTAGTGCCTTCCCCCAAAAACACTACCACTCCTCTTCAATACATTAAAGGCGTCGGACCGGTACGTTCTGCCGCGTTGATTGAGATGGGGATCGAATCTGTACGGGATCTGCTGTACAATTTTCCGCGCGGATATCTGGACAGGAGCAGCATCGTACGAATTGCCGACCTGGCAAGTCATGTCGATACGGGAAGGCAGGTTACCGTGATCGGCGACGTCTTTCGTCAGGAAGGACGTCGTGCGCGACGAAGCAACCGGATGATGTTCTTTTTGACTCTGAAAGACGAAAGCGGTTTTCTTTCGTGCGTCTGGTTTGAAGGGTTCAAGTGGTACAAGGATGCATTCGAAATCGGCGAAACGCTTGCGATGTCGGCTGTTCCGAAGCTCGACAAGCTGGGTCGACCGCAATTTATTCATCCCCAATTCGACCGGCTGAAAGGTGTGGAAGAGGACGAACCGGACTGGGGCAGGATGTTCAACACCGGTGCCATCATTCCGAAATATCGCTCAACCGCCGAACTCGCGAAAATCGGGCTGGATAGCCGCGGATTTCGCCGGATTATTCGCAACGCTCTCTCGAGCCATCGC
>JBARRO010000165.1:0-11493 GCA_049644265.1 Bacteroidota bacterium | reverse complement strand
AGGAAGATCGTCCCGCCGTTTGCCTGTTCGAATTTCCCGATTCTCCGCTGCACGGCTCCCGTAAAGGATCCCTTCTCGTGTCCGAAAAATTCGCTTTCCAGGAGGTCCTTGGGAATCGATGCGCAGTTGACGACCACAAACGGTCCGGTCTTTCTCTTGCTGTTGAAATGGATCGCCCGGGAGACGAGTTCCTTTCCTGTCCCGCTTTCGCCAAGCAGAAGCACGGGGATGTCGCTGTCCATGACCTTGTTCACAAGCTTGAAAACATCCTGCATTTCGCCGCTTTGGGTTACCATGTTGTCGAACTGCACTCTCGTGCCGGCGTTCTCTCGCAGTTGTTCCACCTCGCGGGTCAGGTCGGAAAGTCGCAACGCATTCTTTACGGCGATCTCCAGCTTCGGAAAATCAACCGGTTTGCTGAAGTAGTCCGAAGCCCCCAGCTTCAGTGTTTCCAGCGCGACTTCAATCCTCGCCTGGGCTGATAGAATGATGACCGGAAGGTCGGGTTTGTGTTCCTTGATCCGTTTGAGAGTCTCGACCCCGTCGATCCCGGGTAGCATAAGATCAAGAAGGACAAGCGAAGGGCCATCGTCGAGGTGTTCAAGGAAGGATTCTCCGTCCGGAAACACTTTGGAGTCGTAACCCCATCGTTGCATCCAGAGTTCAAGGAGTTTGACGACGGTTCGTTCGTCGTCGACAATGTAAATTTGTTTGTTCGTCACGGCATTTCCATGAAGTGAATGTGAATAAGCAAATCAGGAATTCTCTTTTGGCAACGAAACGGTGAATGTAGAGCCGGCACTCTCTGCGCTTTTGACGCTGATGGAACCCCCATGGAGTTCGACGAGGTGCCGTGCAATGGCAAGTCCAAGGCCGGCACCGCGTGTTTCCTCCCCTGCACGTCGCACCTTGTAAAAATGGTCAAACACAAACGGAATATCTTTTTCCGGAATTCCAATCCCGTCATCCGACACCTCGAAATCAACCGACTCGTGGTTTTCCCGTGTCCGCACCGTAATCGTGCCGAGATTCGGCGTAAATTTCATTGCATTATCCAGGAGATGGAGTGCGACCTCGAAAATTCTCTCTTTATCCACTGTTGCATCACAACGCGGCTGAATAAATTCCGTCTTGATCGAAATGTCACGCTTTTCGGCCTGGACGGAGACCGCATCCACAGCATGTTTCAGGATCGAAACGAGGTTGTGCTGCCCGCAGCGAATAAGTGAGGCATCCTGCTGTTCCAACGCCGATACGTACATGAGATCGCTGATGAGCCGGGCGAGGCGTTCCCCTTCATCCTTGATGATCCGCGTGTATTCCATCCTCTTGTCTGCCATCATCTCCGGATCGTTCAGAATGCTCTCTGCAAACCCTATTATTGAAGTAAGCGGCGTTCTGAACTCATGGGAGATTTTTGACACAATCTCGTTTCTCAGGCGATGAAGCCCGGTTGTACCAACTACTTGATGTTCCATATCCATCTCAATTCTTCCCTTCATTTGATCTGACGATCCTGACTCCGCGTTCCTATAGTAGAGTGGATCCTGTCTGCGTTCTGTTGAGATAGATGTCAAGGGACGTGCCACACTGAATTGCCTTTTTTTTCAAAGAACTAGTCAAGGGAAGAATATCATGAGACTAGCCGTGACTCATATCGGTACACGACTTCTTATAATGATACGTACAATTCAATAAATCATCAATAAAATTGGCAAATTTCAAAAATCTCAATATGATCCATAATTCTTACAATGATACATTATTTTGGACAAATGTTTGAAATTTTGCAAAATTCGACGAAAAAACGACTGGCACGGCGATTGAAGATAGGGAAGCAACAGAGTATGAAAAAGCAAATCAACCACCCAATACTTAACTTAATCCTAAAAGGAGTCATCATGAAAAAGTCACTCGTCATCCTCGCGGTAGCAGCTCTGAGCATCCTCGTTGCCGGAAATGCTTTCGCACAAGCGACAGCCACCCAGAGCGTCAACCTGGCAGTCAACGCAGTCTATAAGATTGCCACTTCTGGAAACCCCGGTGCCCTTACAATCACACAGGGAGCAGCCGGAACCGATGCTCTGACGTCGGTCAGCGACGCGACCACCACGTATAGCATCACACAGAACTATGCGAACACCGTCAAAATCACTGCCTATACGGATGCTGCACTTGCTTCAGGGTACGGTCTGAGCATCAACCTTGCAAGCTCCAAAGGCACGAGCGCTGGAACGGTCGACATCTCCAATGCAACCTCAGGTAGTGCGGTCGACGTTGTCACAGCCATCAACAAAGGCGCCGATGCGGGTCAGGTGATCACCTACACCTTCTCTGCGAATGCTTCAGCCGGCACCTTATCCTCAACAGCGAAGACCATCACGCTGACGCTGACGAACTAACAGGCGAATACAGGGAAGAGACCGCAGCCGGAACCTCGACTGCGGTCTTTCTCTATCTAAAAGGACTTATGACCTATGAAAACCGGGGTGAACAGATTGGCCATAAGAGCGGCAAAAGCAGCTTTCGTACTCTTCCTCTTCAACACCTCACTTTTGAGTCAGGCATCTCAGGCACGCCAGGTTCTCACTCTCCAGGTTCTGGAACTCAACAAGATTGACCTTTCTGCGGGCAAGCGGCTTCGCCTGACGATTGACGAGTTGTCCAGTCAGACGGCCGTTCTCAGCACAAGCACAAAACTCGTGTGGACAAGCAACGGAGAGAGCCGGAAGATCACTGTGGCCACAAACAGCACACAGCCGCGGTATCTCCTGCGGGTCGAACCCGAGAACGTGAGCGTCGGCTCGGGTGTCGCAGCTTCAGGAGTGAGCTTTTCGGACAATTCAACACACGACCTTATCGTCGGCGTAAGCAAGTCGGCGGGCAGTTGCACGCTGAAATTCATGGGAATAGCGGATGTCGCAGAAGGGCCTGGAACAGAGTCACATTTGATAACGTACACCATTACAGGTAGCTAGCGGTTTAACACCCCCAAAGGCGTTGGTTGACCACTTGAATCTCGAGCTCTCTCCGCCTATATTAACACACCCCAGGTAACACACTCATAGTAAAGGCTCTCCGTGAACAGGCTTCGCGAGATTCCCCTGTATATGCTCATCCTTCTCGTTCCCGCGACAGCATGGGGACAGGTTTACGGGACGGCGAACCATACAGTGACTGTTACCGTGGCAACCCTATCCTACCTTCAGGTCAACCTCGGTACCGTAAATCTCGACATTTCCGGAGCGAATGCCGTGGCGGGTCAAAATTCGATGTCGGTGACGGATCAAACGAGCAGCCTTTCATGGGGAACGAACAGCAGTCTTCAAAAGATCACGGCCAGCACAAGCCTTGCGGCACCCCTGTTCTCACTCAAACTCCTGGCGGTTACTCCAACCACTGGTGTTGCGGCTCCGGAAGTAACATTGACGACGACTGCAGCGGACCTTGTCCTGAACGTCGGCCGGAGCAAAGGGTCCTGCACCCTGAAGTATACGGGAATTGCACTGGCATCCCAGGGCACCGGATCGGACGCCCACACGGTCACGTTTACGGTTCTGGCACAATAAGTGGAGAAGAATCTCATGACAGCGCGTACCATCATGCGACAAGTTCTGGTGGGAGGAGTGATGCTCCTGGCGGGAGTTACTTCTGCTGACGCGCAGATTTCTGTCACGGGGGGAAATATTGTTACAAACATCACGACGGCACTTCCTGGTCAGGAACCGACAGCAGTGACAAATACGGTGACCCAATTGAGTTTCAAGAGGCAGGCAGCCATATCAAAAATCACAGTTCGGACCTCCTGCCCCAGTCAACGGTTCAACCTCCGCGTGGTTGCCACAGCGGCCACGGACGGAGTGGCTGCACCGGCAGTGACTTTGACCAATGGCATGTTGGATACAGATTTTCTCACAAGTATCCCCGCCAAGCCGCCCGGCACGGCAAAGACGTGTACGCTGCAGTACACCGCGTCGTCCGCCTTCGCTCAGGGAAACAGCGCTGAATTAGGAAATGACGTCCATACAGTGACGTATACCATTCTTGTTCAATAAGGAATCCCCCATGAAAAACTTCCTGCTCGTGGTTATCCTTGCAACCGTTGTTTTGTTCCTGCCCCGCGCCGACGCTCAGGTTTCCGTGATCGGAGAGCTCAGCCAGGATAGAACCGCAAAGCCCGGCGAATCCTATAGCGGCGTCATTGTTGTCCGGAACGACACCAACGAGTCTCAGGAAGCGAAAATATACCAGACAGATTATCTGTTTCACTTCAGCGGGACGAACAACTACGGAGAACCCGGCTCGAATCAGCGGTCCAATGCAAAGTGGGTTTCCTATAGCCCTGCGTTCCTCACTCTTCCTCCCATGGGAACGATGGCAGTCAACTACACGGTCACGGTGCCAAAAGAGGCAGACGCGAAGAAGATGATTGGCACCTACTGGAGTATGCTCATGGTTGAGGGAATACAGAAGGGTTCGGCCGAATCCTCGCTCCCCCGGAAGGATTCCTCGAAAGCGCAGATGGGAATCATGCAGACGATCAGGTACGGGATCCAGATTGCCACGTCGATCGCCAATACTGGTACACGGAAAATTGATTTTGTCGGGAAGAACCTTGTGATGCAGGAGGATGGGAAACGGATTCTTCAGGTTGACATTGAGAATACAGGCGAGATTGGTATGAGGCCCGACGTGTACGTCGAGCTGTTCAACGAGCAGGGCATTTCAAAGGGAAAGTACTACGGCGTAAAATCGAGAATCTATCCGGGCACCTCGGTGCGGCAGTCGATCGACCTTACGAGCGTTGAAAAGGGAATCTATAAAGCGCTGGTCGTAGTCGATGCCGGCGGAGACGATGTCTTCGGTGCGCAGTATACACTCAAATTCTGAACAAACATTGAATTTCCTGCTGAAATATCATCCGGCCAAACGTGGCCGGATATTTTTTTTTCTGTTTGCGTTTTGGGCGCTTCCGATGGCAGTTGTCTCCGCCCGGCAGGAAGGTGTCGACGTCCGGCCTTCGGGTCCCGCCCGTATTACTGCTTCCCCGGGGTCGATCCTTGCCACGGCATTTCGTGTCGTTAACACGACACAGGATAAGCAATCGTACGATGTCGAACTCGTCCTTCCGACGGGTTGGCGAACCATCACGCGGGAATCCCAATTCGACCTGGACGCCGGGCAGGCGGACGCGCGTCTTCTGTCCGTCGCAATACCGCTCGAGACCGGACCCGGCGAATACAACATTCACTACCGGATTCGGGATCGGTCCGCTTCTCCGCATTCAGCCGACGCCTCGCTCCTGGTTGTTGTTGCTCCTGTCTACAAGCTCGCTCTGACTCTTCTTGAAGCTCCCCGTTTTGTTGTGGCGGGAAGCCCCTACGAGATCTCCTACTTGCTGACAAATCGGGGAAACACGGTCACGGAGGTTCAGCTCGCTGTCCGCATCAATCCCGAACTCCCCACACATCTCGACTCGCTTCTCGTGAAGCTTGCGCCCGGCGAAGCCCGGGCCCTGGTATTGAAGGTGGAGACGGAGGTGCTGGAGGCAAAGGTGGACAATTCTGTCGAGCTGTACGCAAAATCGTCCGACGATTCTACCATCTTTGTTCGTGCGTCGAGCGTCGTCGAGATTGTATCTCAGTCGACAAAGCAGGACGTCGTGTTCCACGAACTCCCGGTGTACCTGCGTCTCCGCGGACTTACGCAGGAAGGACGGAATTCTTCCCAGGTTGAAGTCTTCGGGTCGGGGAGCACAACGGAGGAACGAACGGACAGACTGGAGTTTCTCTTTCGCGGTCCCGAAACACAATCGAAATCTGTTCTGGGCGAACGCGACGAATACAGGATAAATTACAAATCGGGGCGCTACGAGGTTTTTGCCGGTGATGGCAGTTACTCGCTCTCTCCGTTAACGGAGCTCGGGCGCTACGGATTTGGTGTTGGCGGTAGAGCGGGGGTGGGTGATTTCCTTGTCGGTGGATACTACAATCAAACCAGGTATTATGAGCCTGCACAGAAGCAAACTGCGGGATTCGTGACCTATCAGCCGCAGGAAGGAATGGAAGTGGGCCTGAACTACCTCAGAAAACAGGATCTGGTTCAGGGCGATGTGGTAACGCTCCGAAGTCTCTCCCGGCCGCTGGGGGGAATGGACCTGGACCTTGAGTACGGTCTTGGATCCCGGGGAGGAATACAGGACAACGCTTATGGGATCCGACTAAGTGGGAGGAGAGAGGGGATGAACTACGACCTCCGCTATGTCCAGGCGGGAACCAATTTTTCAGGGTACTATAAGGATGTGAATTTCAAGTCCGTCGGTTTCAACGTCGAGCCTTTGAAGAATGTGAAAATGGAAGCTTTTGCCAGAATTGAAGACCGAAACCTGGGGCGAGACAGTCTGTTGAATACGGCTCCTTACGATCGGTTCTATCGTGTCGGAGCCAATTATTCGGATTTTCTGGCGGTCTATTACAGACAAACAAGTCAGGAGGACATGCTGCCCTCCCCAAAATACCGAAACCTGGAGGATGCGGTCCAGGTGCGAGTCGGGCAGGACATTGTGGGAGTGAACGTCTACGCAAATTTCGACGTTGGAGCTGCCCAAAACCGACTCCTGGATAATTCCAAAAGCTATCCTTTCAAAAGAGTCGCACTCTTCACGAGTCTGAAGCCGGTGGCAACGCAAAGCTACAGCACCTCGTTCGAATATTCGTCGGACAGAAACATCCTCACGGACGAACAGCAGGAAAGACTCTCCGCCAGCCTTTCGGGATGGATCCTCCTCGGTCAGGCAACACAGTTCCAGGTGAATTTGTACGGGAGCCGTTTGAATGCTTCAACGAATCAAACGTACACTCTTCTGGAATTCTCCCTCGATCACATCTTTCCGTTTCAGCATCGGATCATTCTCCGTGGACGCCGGAGTGTGATCTCATCCGCCTTCGACGTGGATCGCATCGCAACCCGGGAGACGGCATTTGCCCTTGAATACGCGATTCCGATCGCCATCCCCTTGAAGAGAATTACTGCCGTCGGGCAACTCCGGGGCGTCGTCGTGGACGAAGAAGGGAAGGGAGTCGAAAACGTGTTGGTGAATGCAGCCGGATCTGCGGCTATTACGGATCGGAGCGGGGAATTCTTGTTCCCGGCGCTGCAGCCAGGCACTGCGTACCTCAATGTGGACAAGGCAAGCATCGGTCTCGACCGGATTACCGGGCAACTCCTTCCGACGCAAATCGAGATTCGCGGCGGGGAGGAAGGGCACATCGAGCTCAACGTCCTTCGCAGTTCGACGATCACAGGAACGATGCAGCTCTATGGATCAAAGGAACAGGGGCTCGGGGATTCGAGCCGTCCCGAAATGATCGAGTTGAGCGGCCAGCCGGGAGTTTTCCTTGAACTTTCGAGCGGTCGGGAAATCCTCCGACGCGTATCCGACAGCAGGGGAAGGTTTTTGTTTACGGATCTTCGACCCGGGCACTGGACCGTCAGGGTCGTAGGCGGTAATATCCCTGAATATCATTACGTCGAAAATGAGTCTGCTGAATTTGACCTTAAACCCGGTTCCAAAGCAGAAATCCTGATGAAGGTTCTTCCAAGAAAGAGAATCATTCGAATCATTCAGGAAGGAACGATTATCCAGGAGCAAAAAAAGGAAGAACGCAAGCCTGAGGTGAAGAAGCCCGAACCGTCCCCGGCGCCATGTATCGTGTTCGCCGCTCCTCGAGGGTCAGGATTTGTCCTGCAATTTTCATCATGGACGACAAAAGAGAAAGCGGAACGCCTCGCGGCGGAAGCCGAGAGGTTGTTCGGACACAAGGCGACCATCCATTCTGCCAAAGTATCCAAGCTGGGAACCCGATATCGGATCCAGTTGGGAGTGTTTAAGACCCGCGAGGAGGCAAATGAGATGTGTCGAAACCTTCAACAACTTCAGTACGAGTAACCTCCTTACCGATAACACATGGCCCGGATCAATCGGCGCACCTCCTTATTGTAGAATCTACAGATTCGTCACGCCTCCTGTTGTCTGCCTTCCAGATAGCTTCGCAAAAGTGTGTAGTTGCAGCCCATTCGTCAGTTCCCAAGCGGAGTCAATTCCTTTTCTCGTGGCACCCAAATTGACGCCTGAGGATTACAGAGTTTGATCTAATCTCAGGAATTGGAAAATGAGCTTGACAAGGATGACATCATTGTGTTACTTTGAATTCAGGAGGCGCCGTTGAGAATCCGTACCGCATTGAGAATTCTGGTTGTGCTTGGAGTCGCGGGAACTATGGCATCGGCTCAAGAGGGGACCTCCGTCACGCAGCTTGTCACTATCGAAGTACGACCCATCACCCAGATCTCCGTCTCCGGCGATCCCAGTCCGCTCGTGATCACTGACGCAATTCCCGGCGGTGATCTTACTCCCGTTGTCGACAACCACACAACGTACAGCAT
Organism: Bacteroidota bacterium; assembly: GCA_049644265.1. Classification (GTDB taxonomy): domain Bacteria; phylum Bacteroidota; class Ignavibacteria; order UBA10030; family UBA10030; genus JBARRO01. The sequence goes on along the minus strand of JBARRO010000165.1, from coordinate 3,048 downwards.
CACGACGAACCTCGACAACATGAAAATCGTTGCGTCGATTGACGAGCAAATGCCCGCGGGCACGAGGCTCATGGTAAGTCTCTCCAGCAGCAAAGCGTTGAGCTCTGGCGTCGTCGACCTGACGGATGCACTTTCTCCCGTAACGGTTGTCTCCGGCCTCAGCCGTGTCACCGACAAGGATCAACAGATCAGCTACGTCTTTGCAGCGAATGCTGATGCTCCTGAATTGGAGTCCGCCACACGAGTTGTCACATTGACCGTTTCAAACTAACGAATCCTACATGAAGCGATTGCTTTCACCTATGGCAGTTCTTGTCCTGACGGTAGCGGTGACCTGCCAGATGAGTTATGCAAGGCAGTCGATCTCGGCGAGACAGATAGTAACATTTGGAGTTCACCGGACCTTTGCGAAAGCAGTCGTGTTTCAAAAGACGATCCTCTCCTCTGTAAGTTCTCCCTCGCTTCAGGTACAGACTTCGACAATAACCTCGACCAAGGTTACGGCGGGATTAGGAAGAGAACCCGCATCAACGGTCCCCGCCAGGGATTCTTCAACATTGTCGAGACTCCGGACCGCCACTTTCGAACCAGAACTTCTTCAGGAGCAAACGTTCTCGGAGGCAGGGATGAGACTGCGCGACTCCCGACGTTCCTCGTTCATCTTTACCATCACCGAATAGGCGACATTGTTCGCAGGTTTCTACGACAAGAACCGACGGGGAAGAAGTGTGGGTTCTTCATCGCTACGTGTTTCATGCGGGTTCGCGTTCTCTGAATGAATCAGGCCAGCAGCCCGGCGGGGAAGTGGCGAACGTTGGCGCTCCTGTCTGTCGCGGAGCTTCTTGGAATGTCGGTCTGGTTCTCGGCCTCCTCTGTCATTCCCCTCCTTGTCTCGCAGTGGCATCTCAGCGGGTCCGATCAGGCCTGGTTGACGATGTCCGTTCAGGTCGGCTTTGTGGTCGGGACACTCCTTTCTTCCGTATTCAACCTGGCGGACCTTCTTCCAGCACATGCGCTCTTTGCAGCGTCGTCTATCCTCGCCTCTGTCGTCACGGCTGCCATCCCCGCCTTTGCCAACGATGTCACTCTTGCCTTGCCACTTCGGTTTTTCACTGGACTTTTCCTTGCAGGCGTGTATCCGGTCGGTATGAAAATTATGGCGACGTGGACCAGGGAGGATCGGGGACTGGGAATTGGGCTTCTCGTGGGTGCGCTGACCGTGGGGTCTGCCGCCCCTCATTTCCTGAGTGCACTCATGGGAAATTTGGAAGAATGGCGGCACGTCTTGTATCTTTCCGGCGCTCTGGCCCTGGCGGGCGGATTCATTGCAGCGCGGTATGTTCGTGAAGGCCCGTTCCGCACGCCTTTGCCAAAGTTCAACTGGAAATATTCGCTTCAGATTCTTGGAAGAAAAGAACTGGCTCTGGCGAACCTCGGGTACCTTGGACACATGTGGGAGCTCTATGCGATGTGGGCCTGGGTCCCGATCTTTCTTGTTTCAAGCTTTCAACTACGCCAGGTCGACTCGCGTTGGGCGAGCGGTGCATCGTTTGTCGTGATTGCTGCGGGCGGCGTTGGCAGTGTGCTCGCAGGTTCGCTGGCAGATCGAATAGGCAGAACGACCGTGACTATTGCTTCGATGGCGATAAGCGGATCCTGCGCATTTGTTGCAGGGCTCCTGTACGGAGCGAGCCCCATTGCCGTCACAGCGCTCTGCATTGTCTGGGGCTTCGCCGTTGTTGCAGACTCTGCTCAATTTTCGGCATGCATATCGGAACTCGCGCAGCCCGAATACATTGGCACGGCTCTTACGCTTCAAACAAGTCTTGGGTTTTTGTTGACCCTTGCGCCGATTCGCCTTATCCCCTGGCTTGTCCTGCGGGTTGGCTGGGAATGGGCGTTCGCCTTCCTGTCCATCGGTCCCGCAATCGGAGTGTGGGCGATGAAAAGCCTCAGAAAATCCCCGGAGGCGGGGAAATTGGCGGGAGGGAACAGGTAAGGGCTTGAGAATGGGAATTCCCCGAATGCCGCTCTGTGCGCTTTGAAATCTCCGACCCCAATCCTTATATTATGGCACATCCGCCCGGTGAACAATTGGAAGAGAAAGCGTTCAAGCGCTCGATAAAATCTCTGCACGAAGTCTTCGATTTCCTGATGGTGTTTTTCGAACAGAACAGGATTGGAGAGACCGTCGCGTTCAATATGAAGTTCGCCGTGGAGGAATTATTCACCAATCTCGTCAAGTATAATTCTACCAGTCCCACAGACATAACGATTTCCCTGGCCCTGGACAGCGAAAAGCTAACGGTGTCGATCGTCGATTTTGAGCCCCATCCGTTCGACCCGACCAAAACGGCCGAACTGAATCTGGACGGAGTCCTTGAAAAACGAAGACCCGGAGGCTTGGGCATTCACCTTGTAAAGAGAATGATGGATAAGTTTGAATACGAGCACACCGAACAGAAAAGCACAATAACGCTTGTTCAATTCCTGGAGAAGCGAAATGTTTAATATTACGGTTTCCGACTCGGGTGAAGTTCTGCTGCAGGGACGGCTCGATGCCTCCCAGGCCGATACGGCAACCCGAGAGCTGGACAAGGTTACAACCTCTGCCGTGGTGAATTTCAAAGATCTGGAGTACATATCCAGTGCCGGACTGGGAGTACTTATTGCAGCTCAGCGGAGGCTCAAAACGTCCGGTCATGAGCTCAAACTCATCAATCTCAATAACCACATCAGGGATGTCTTTCGCTATGCACGTTTTGACCTCATCTTCAAAATCGAGTAAAAAAGGCCGTTTTTGAGCCCTACCGCCTGTCGCACTGTTTTATCCGCCAAAAAGGCTTACATTCTTTCCAACTTTTACACCTCCACATTGTAATTATGGATGAGCGAGACGACAATAGTTTGGTTCTGAAGACCTTGGAAGGCAACGGGAGAGCCTTCGAGGTTCTTGTCGATCGCTACCAGAAACCAATTTACAACGTTGCTCTGAGAATTATTGGTGATACTGACGATGCCGCCGATGTTGCGCAGACTGTCTTTCTC
>JBARRO010000164.1:0-30611 GCA_049644265.1 Bacteroidota bacterium | reverse complement strand
GTCCTGTGCCGTGGCTGGGGAAAAAAAAAGGAGCGAGAGAATAGGAAGTGATTTCACGTTTTGGATTGCTGCGTAACGACTTATCAGGAGAAACCGCAGGAAGATTCGCCGGTCAATGTAGCTTTTTGAAGCGCTCAGAGCAAGCTGAGCGGCTGCGATTGTTCCGAGTCCAGGTCACTCTCAAGAATAGTATTGTGTCTTTTGCCCGAGTTTTGTAGCTTTCTTGAGGATTTTTCCCACTGACGATCCAGTTTCTTTCCATATTCCCCCAACCCACCCTGCAGAATCCCTTCTGCACTTCGAATACTTTTCCCTAAACCAATTCCAAGGAGGATCTACGCCATGAGTCTTCGGAAACTCATTTGGCAGGTGTTTCTTGTTGTTTTGATTTCCTTGCCTGCGGCAACATTTGCGCAGCAGCTTCAAATTCACTTCATCAACGTCGGCTGGGGCGCGTCGATGTTCATCAAGGGGCCGAACGGGACAACCCTTCTCATCGAAGCCGGCAACACGGGAAAAGGCTCAGGCAAAGTGGTTCCGTATTTGCAGTCGATCGGGATACTGCCGGCAAACGGATTCGATTACACGATCGTCGGCCACCAGCATTCCGACCACCTCGGCGGTATGGATGAAGTCATCAACGCAGGGTATGACGTTCACATCAGGAACTACTACAACGGCTCTTCCTACTCCACGACTGCAGCGACCCAATGGAATAGCGCAGCCGCCTCAACGACGGCAGGAGCTCCTGTTGTCATGCCTGTAGGGCAGATCATCGACCTGGGCAACGGTGCAAAGATTACCTGCGTCGCGCGAAACGGAAGCATTATCGGCGGCGGCTCCGTCTCGGTCTCCGACGAAAATGACCGCTCGATTGCGTTGCTCATTCAGTACAACGGATTCGATATGCTCTGGGCGAGCGACATGGGCGGCGGCTCGATCGATCAGTCATGCACAGGACGTTCAACGTCACAAGTGGATGTCGAGACATCCGTCATCAACGCAATTTCCCCCGGAGGAGCCTCGCCGCTCATCTCCGCGGGCGGCATCGATGTTCTGTTCGCGAATCACCACGGCAGCGAAAGCAGCACGAACATGAATTACATGAATAAATCGGCACCGTCAGTCGCGGTGATAAATACAGGGGATGGACAAACGAGCGGCTGGGATTTACCACGTATTGATGTGGTGGAACATGTTCTGCTTGCACAAGCCACGTCGTGCATCACGGTTCCTCCTGCAGTTGTGCTTCAAACCGAAGAGGGCTCCCCCGCTGGTTCACTCACAAGTACTGCAGGGTTCTGTGTCGGTGACATCACCGTCACAACAAGCGGCACCGGAACATTCACCGTGTCCGCGGACGGGGCTGTCACAGAAGGTCCGAACGAAGTCGCGGCGTCGGGACTCCCCTTCACGCTCCCCACGGACGATTCCCCCGGCGATGTCACGCCGCCGGTCATTTCCAACGTTCAGGCAAGTACTATCACTGAAGGCAGCGCGACGATCACATGGTCAACTGATGAAGCTTCAACCTCAATCGTTGAATACGGCCTGACGGCATCATACGGCTCCAACGCGTCGAACTCTTCGTTGCTGACAGGCCATAGCATCGACCTCACGGGGCTCAGCGCAAACACACTGTACCATTATCGCGTTTCGTCGACCGATGCAGCCAGTAATACTGCGACCTCCGGAGATTTCACATTTACCACCTCCGCACCGTCGGACGTCACTCCACCCGTCATTTCCAACATCCAGTCCACCAATATCACCGCAAGCAGCGCCGATATCGCCTGGGCGACGGATGAGAACTCCAATTCGGTTGTTGAGTACGGATTAACAACGAGCTATGGCTCGTCCGCTTCGGACGCCACGATGGTGGCAAGCCACGCTGTTTCATTGGGCGGCCTGACATCAAACACCGTGTATCACTACCGCGTACGTTCCACCGACGGGGCAAACAATACAGCAACGTCGGGCGACAACACGTTCACGACAGCGGCAGGATCCCCGACACATGTCGTGATGAGCGAAATCCTGTATGACACACCGGGAACAGATTCGCAGGAAGAATGGGTCGAGCTTTATAACCAGACCGGGACTGATGCCGACATCAGCGGATGGACAATTACGGACGACAACGGATTCGGCACAACGTATACCGTTCCTGCCGGAACAACAATCCATGCAAACACGTATTTCACAATCGCTGTCAACCAGGCCGGATTCCTGGCATTGTACGGCCACGATGCTGATTTGTATGGCGGAATTCCCGCGCTGAACAACACGGGTGAGACACTGCTATTGAAGAATTCTGCGGGCCAGGTTATCGACGCAGTTGCCTGGGAAGGCGGCGCAACCAACGGGATACCGGCCGGGTGGGGAAGCACGACGCTGCCCACCGCGCCCACGGGGAGTACGATTGTCCGGTCTGATGCACACGTCGATTCCGACACGTATGCAGACTGGACAACCGCTGCAAACAACGGGAATCCGCAAACCCAGATGGTCACTTCCGACTACGCGCCCACGAGCACGACGGTCTCCGTTGGGACGCAAGGGTCGGGCACATACACAAATCTCGCGACAAACAACGCGAGTTATTACAATGTCAATTCGACTACCTCCGGGACGCGGACGTCGGATTGGTACGCAACAACAACGATTGCAGAAAGCCCGTCGTCGGTCTCAGGCCTCACCGTAACCTACGATGGCAAGCAGTCCAAGAGTGGGATCACGCAAAAGGTCTATCTCTTCAACTACTCAACCAGCGCATGGAACCAAATCGACTCACGCACGGTGAGCACCTCCGACGTGACAATTACGTACTCGCCAGCAACTCCCGGCAACTATATTTCGGTCACGGGCCTGATCCGTGTTCGTGTGCTTTCCACGAGCACATCGAAGAGCTTCACGACGAACGCCGATTACGTTCATTACGCGGTCCAGGCGTACGCGCCGCCGAGCTCTCCGTCGAAAGGATCAGAAACTGAGCTCCTGAAACCGAAAGCTCTTCCGGAAGGATATTCCCTTGGCCAAAACTATCCTAACCCGTTCAACCCGACAACGATCATCCCGTTTGAGCTGAAGGATCAGGCGAGGGTCCGATTATCGGTATTCGACCTCACGGGGCGCGAGGTGGCGGTTCTTGCGGACGGTGAACTTGCCGCCGGCTCGCACACTGTTGAATTCAATCCTGGGAATCTTCCCTCCGGGTCGTATCTGTATCGCATGACCACTCCATCGTTCACCGTAACGAGGAAGTTGACGCTTTTAAAGTAGCTCTGCTTCATTGGATGTGATCAAAGCCCAATCAGAGATTCTGGTTGGGCTTTGTTTTTACAGCGTGTCAGACTGACAAATGGGTCACCTGCACAACTCGCAATTATTGGAAGTGATAAACGTCGATTTCAGACAAAAATCGGTGCTCTGCAAAAATATACCATATTTATGGTATTGCGCCGGAAGAGCTAAATCCCGAACTTGACCATGCGTTGATGTTGACAAGGAGGGGAATTCGATGATCATCCCGATCTCATGCTGACGAATACCAGCGTAGGATCGGGATTTGCATTTTCGTAGAAGGACAAAAAGTAAAGGACGGTTTATCCAAATTGGATGCTCACTTCGCACATGGATCACGAGCCATGACGCAGAAATTAATTCTTTTGGTTCTGCTCAATGCCAGCATTTCACTGTCACAATGGAATTCCGCAGGTGTTGCTGTTGTAGATACGACCGGGGGTTTTGGATATCCCAAAATGGTAGCCGACGGCAGAGGCGGAGGCTATATCATCTGGATGGATGCACGTAATGGAACGAACTACGGCGTCTTTGTTCAGAGGTTAGACAGTAGCGGCAAAGAAGTCTTTCCTCATAATGGCGTCCCCGTTGTCGAAGCACAAAACTATCCCCAGCTTAATCTCTGTGCCTCCGACGGAAAAGGGGGAATCTTTTTCACGTGGTTTGACCAGCGGGACACTATTCACGGTTATATTTATGCGCAACATATGGATAGCAACGGGAAAATGCTCTGGCAAAAAAATGGGGTGAAAGCATCAGACATCGAAGGACTAGGTGGACAAGTTGTTGCCGATGGAGCCGGAGGGTGCATAATAAATTTTACAACAGATTATGAAATGATCGTTCAGCGCTTGGATAGCTCGGGCGGCCGTGTTTGGGGTGACACAGGCATCTCACAAACGAACAGCAATGGATTTATTAATTTCTGGCACAGTGCTTCAGATGGTAAGGGAGGAATTATTGTTTGCTGGCTGCAAAGTCAAAATCCAGAAAGTAGTGATACGAATTCTGTCTACGCACAGAGAATTCGACATGATGGCTCAATCGCATGGAAGCAAAACGGCGTCCGATTAAGTGACGTCGATATTCTACGGCGGTATCTGGTCTACATTACCAGTGATGACAATTCCGGAGCAATCATAGCCTGGTCATCGGGTTCTAACACAGAAACTCGAGCACAACGGATAGATTCAAGTGGTAGCCTGTTATGGGGCAACAATGGCGTTTTTATCAACTATGGAGGCATGGGAAATACAAGTCCCATCAGCGATCAAAAAGGAGGCGCCATAATTCAGTCTACAATTCCTTTTACAATTGGAGGGGGCAAATTATATCGGATAAATCCGTCAGGCATACATCTTTGGCAGGGTGGCATAACCTTCACATCTGGAAATAACAATTGGGATTGGCCCTGGTTGGCAAGTGATGGCAGTTCAGGTGTTATCGTAGTTTTTAATAATGATTTCAATGCTGACACAACCGATATCATAGCACAGCGAATTGACAGCAGCGGAGTGGTTCAATGGGGAGCAAACGGCGTGTCTTTGTCAACACATACTCGCACCTTCAAAACGCATGCCGTTGCTGTGTCCGATGGGGAGGGCGGAGCAATTGCAGTATGGGACGAATTTCAATTGCATGGAACATATGCGGGAAGAATTAGTTCTGTGGGAAAAGTTGTTACGGATGTGCCTTTTCACAGCGACTTTTCAATTCCCGAGAAAGTGGAGCTTCATCAAAATTATCCCAATCCCTTCAACCCCGAGACGATCATCAAATATCAACTTCCCGCCGTCACGAATGTGAGGTTAGCCGTGTTCGATATATTGGGACGGGAACTTGCAACGCTTGCAAACGAACAACAAGGACCCGGAGAATATTCTGTAAAGCTTAACGCAGAGAACTATGGCTCAGGAATATATTTCTACCGATTAACAACCGGTTTACTGTCAATCACTAAGAAAATGGTGATCATTCGCTAACAACTCCATATGGAAGGTCAAGCTATGAAACGCCTACGATGTTGGACGGCAATGTGGGCGGCGGCTTTGATTCTGTCTCTGACGATCGTCAGAGCTCAACAAACGGACACATCAAGCTTTTTCCCGCTCGGCTTTTGGGGGATTTGGATTGACAACCAGCAGCCACCGTTTACTCCTCAAAGTCTCAATCAGAACCAATGGAATCAGGAGAGAACAAACTGGAGGAACATAAAGGGAAACTTCCTTGTTTCGTGGACTCCAATCTGGGTCGAAGATACGCTGATGAGGTTCTGCGATGAAAACAACTACAAACTAGCCGTATCGAATTTCAATTGCTGGTATCCATCTTCTCCAAATTCAAACTCACTTCTTTACTGGCTCCGTAATGGGGACTTATCGGATACGAATGCTGCAATTAGTATCATCAATGAGGTGCGGAATAAGTTTAGTGGGCATTTGGGATTCCACAGCTACTATCTTGATGACGAATATCCCCTATGGCATCCTGATCGCTGGGCTGGAGTTGAATTCGCTGCTCGGAAGATTCGGGAACTCGATCCGGCAAGAAAATCTTACATTTCTAACGGAGGGGCGCCGCCTCAGGGGTTTTTTGATGCTGCTCCCGATCTTGATATTTATCAGTCTGACGTCTACCCACTCTTACACGACCGTCAGCCCATTTACTCGGATCAACAGTGGGAATTCGACAACAGATACCTTCCTCACTTCAACAATTTGATGAATGACATTCGTGGAAGACGAACTGAATGGCAGGCAATAATACAAAGCATGGATGAGCGTGTGCCTCTAAATGCACGGCGGCCGAACTTCTACGAACTGCGTGCAATGGCGTATCTTGCACTCTCCCGTGGTGCAAGAGGAATTACGTACTATGTCTACGGAAGCTCATTGAGCTTTGGAAATGCGTATCAAGTTCAAGGGCTGGTGGATTACAGTAGTTTTACGAGCACCCGCTTAAAATGGGAAGATGTCCACGCACCAGGACAGGGTGAACCTAGTCCTTTTTATGATGTCACAAGTCTTAATCTTGAACTTGCCCCGCTCGGCTCCACAATACGCAAACTGCGAGTCTATGGAGCATTCCCAAATGCGGCAATCCCATCAAACATCGTCGGCATAACTGCCGTTAGCGGAGACGAAATTGAGGTCGGTACATTTAAGAAGATAGACACCGGAACCGATTCGACAGAGTATTTTATGCTTGTCAATCGAGTCTGCAATAATCAAGACGGATCGGTCTCATCTGCTCAAACCGTGTCCGTAACTTTCAACAACTCCGAGGCGCGCGGCATCTTCGAAGTCAGATCCGGCAATGGATGGATCGTCCTTGCCGGCGGCACTTTCACGGATCATTTTTCTCCCGGAGAAGGCAGACTATACAAAGTGTTATCCGCCTCCTCACTCCCTTCTCTCACAATCCCCTCAGGCAGCACCCTGACCGTAAGTTCTGGAGTTACTGCAGCATTTGTTACCGATGCGTCCCTTACGATCAACGGCACCATCAGTGCGGTCGCCAATTCCTCTCAACACATTAGCCTTACTCACGCCGGGTCATCGAACTGGAACGGAATCACTCAGCAATTCAACAAATTCAAGCCTTCAATACTGCGACCTCTCCTACGCAAGTCATCCCATTGTCGGCTCGAATTCAACTTCGCTTTCGATTTCGCATTGCACGTTTAACGGCTCCCCGTTTGGGACCGGCGATGTGATTGCTCTCTACGGGTCAAACGCGAACATCACCTCAAGCACCATCAACGGTCAGCCCAACACGGAAAACGGTATGCGGTTTGCCTCGGGGTCAACCGGCACCATTCAATCCTGTACGATCCAGAACTGCGGCGCGGGCAATGGCATTGTCATCCAGGGCGGATCCAGCCCCGCGATCAACGGCAATGTGATCCAATACAACCAATATCACGGAATCGTCTCAGTGGAGAACGGCTCCGCCTATCCCGTCATCGCCGGGAACAACATCAGGACCAACGGCATCCTTTGGGGAGGCCATTACTACCACGGTGTGGTCTTCTATAACTCAACAGGCGAATGCACCTCCAACTCGATCACGGACAATTACTACGGGCTCATTGCCGATTACTATTCTTCCGTCAATTCCGGCTCGACGAATATCGGCACAAACTTCCTTACCGGCAACAGTGTCGGCATCGCCTCCGTTAGTAACAGCCTCATGAACTTTGGATACATGTACTACGATGAATGGGGCGGACTGCACTATGTCGGAGCCTGCAACGATATCTATGACAATGACGTGAACGCACTTGCCAATATCAGCGGCGGGATCACTGCACAGGCCGACTGGTGGGGCTCCGACCCGCCAGATGAGGGAAAATTCTCTACTGCCAACGGCGGCTGGATCGACTACTCAAACTGGAAGCCCTACCTCGACCCCGATTGTAACGACGGCGGATGGTTTTCTATCGCACATCTCGGAGAGGACGGGATCACGTTCACACAAGATACAACGGCGAGTCTGACAAAAGCCCTTGGTGCTTATTTCAGAGGCGATTTTTCAACAAGCGGGAAGATGTTTAGGACGATCTTACAGAATTCGACCCTCAGTTCAGAGCGGGAACTAGCCCTTTCAGGCCTTTATCACGTGTTTCGGAGGTCGAAGAACGCCGAATTAGTTCTAATCATCGAAAACCTTCAAAACGAAAGTAGTCTCGGTCTCATGGCTTCTGAGCTGCTTTCCTCCATGTATATCATGAAGGGAAGATATCAGGAGGCGAAGACCGTTGCCCGAGACATCATCGATTGGCTGAGCAATACTGAGTACGAAAAACGAGCGCTCATCCGCCTTGCGTCTCTGGGCGCCTTCAGTGAAACAGAGCGCTCCGATGCAAACGACGCTCTCAAGGAACTTAATCAGAAATACGCAGCTCCTTGGATGCTGGCCTCTTGGCCGCTCTCGGTCGTGCTGAACCGACAGGCGGGACAATTGCCGGTGCAACGCCGGAAGCAGGGGGAACCGAAATCTCCGTCTACCCCAATCCCTTCAATCCCACGACAAAGATCCGGTTCAAGACCGAAGTTGCAGGCTTTGTCTCCCTCAAGATCTTTGATGTTCTTGGCCGAGAAGTGGCAGTCCTGGTCAACGAACACAGAAATCCCGGCATTCACGAGGTGGAATGGAACGCCGCTCCGTTGGCAAGCGGGATATACTTCTCGAGAATTGAGGCCGAAGGAAAATCAGCAACAAGGAGAATCCTTTTACTGAAGTAATGAACCTGAAATCCTTTCTTCGACCCCATCCGGGCAAACCGGGTGGGGTTTTTCTTTCTCCGTGCAGATCGTTCCATTATTTCCTATCTTCCTCCGAGGAAAAAAGATAACCGCAAAGGGAGGGGAAAGGACATGCATCCTACCCTGCACTCTTTAAGTCTCTCTGCACATCACAAGAGCACGCAGAGGACAAAGGAACTAAGTTCTAGTCGATTATCGCAGAGGAGGCATTTGAGGGAGTTTTCCCAAAACCTCGTCATTGTGTCGAATCAAAGCACAAAATAAGGACTCTCCATGAACCGAAGATTCTCCCCTAGTCTTGACCTTAACCTTTCCCTCTATCTTTGCCTGTTCCTCTTTCTCCTCCTCCCCCTCTCTTCCTGCACCCGTAAGGACTCCTCCCGGCCCTCAAAAACCATCGGCGTTTCCCTTCTCACCCGCGGGCACATGTTCTATAGAGATCTTGAGGAAGGACTGAAAGGAGAAGCGGCAAAGAATAACTACGAGCTCATCATCGCCGCCGCTGAATTCGACTTGGGAAAACAAATTAGCCAGATCGAGGATTTCGTCTCCAGGAAAGTCGACGTCATCATTCTTTGTCCCGTCGATTCAAAAGGTGTCGGGCCCGGAATCAAAGAGGCCAACAAAGCCGGGATTCCTGTCTTCACGGCCGACATCACTGCCGAAGAAGGCACTGTTGTTTGCCATGTGGCGTCGAATAACCTTGCAGGAGGGAACCTTGCGGGTGAGTACCTGGCAAAGGTCCTCAAGGGAAAAGGCAACATCGCGATCATCAACCAGCCTGTCGTGACATCGGTGCTCGACCGGGTTCAGGGATTTCGTGAAGCAATCGCGAAATACCCGAACATGAAAATCGTTGCCGATGTGAATGGTGAGGGAGTCCGCGACAAGTCCCTCCAGGCCGCATCGGATATCCTTCAGGCAAACCCAAAACTCGACGGCATCTTCGGCATTAACGACGAATCCGCGCTCGGCGCCCTCGATGCGGTGCAGCAATTCAAGCGCACCAGTGTTGCCATTGTCGGGTACGACGCAACTCCCCCGGCAGTCGACGCGATCAAAAAGGGAACTGCCCTGAAAGCCGACGTCATGCAGCATCCGAAGAATATCGGCATGACGACCATTCAGAAGATCCACGACTACTTGTCCGGCTCCACGGTTCCCAAAGTCGTTCCGGTGGAAGTCGAGATCGTGGATAAGGAGATGTTGGGGGGAGGTAAGTAGCAAAAAGCAGGGGAGAAATGAGGAGGAGATACGGAGAAGTTTGGGGTTTCTAGTGCCGCTTCTCAGAAATAACCTTGTATTGACCGCAGCCATCTACGGAGGAAGCGAGCACTAGTGCCCGTTCTCGAAGAGACTGTCGAAGATAGATCACAAGAATACCTAGGAGAAACGGCACTAGTTTAAAGTTCAAGGTTCAAAAGTTCACATCACTATGATTCACGGTTTACGGTTTACGATTCACTGCCCGAATCTCTCGTATCGCTTATCACTAATCGCTTTTCACTTTTCACTAGCTCTATCCTTCTGAATTCTGACTCCTGAATTCTGTCAACTCCATGCTCCTCGAAATGCACCATATCTCCAAACGCTACTCCGGCGTGCTCGCGCTCGATAACGTCGCATTCTCATTGGAGCCAGGTTCTGTGCATTGCCTTCTCGGCGAAAACGGCGCCGGGAAATCCACGCTGATCAAGATCCTCTCCGGAGCTATCGGCAAAGACTCGGGCGAAATCCTTCTCGTCGGCAAACCCGCAACGATCGACTCTCCTTCCACGGCCCAACGGCTGGGCATCAGCACCATCTATCAGGATTTCAAGCTTGTCCCCGAGCTTTCCGTCGCGGAAAACATCATGCTCGGTAACGAGCCTACGACTTTGTTACAGTTGATCGATTACTCGGCCATGAACAACCGGGCAAGCGCTTTGCTTCGCCAGCTTGGCGAGGAGATCGATCCAACGGAGCCTGTCCGCAAACTCAGCATGGCTCGTCAACAAGTTGTGGAAATCGCCAAGGCGTTGTCACGCAACGTAAGGATCCTGATCCTGGATGAACCTACGGCGCCACTCACCGATCGCGAGACGGACATCCTCTTTGGCATTATCAGAAAACTCAAAACCGACGGAGTGGGCGTCATCTACATCTCCCACCGACTTGAAGAAGTGTTCAAAATCGGAGACCGGCTTTCCGTTCTTCGCGACGGGAAGAATGTCGGCACCTACCGGGTCGATGAAGTGGACCGTCCGATGCTCATCCGTTTGATGGTGGGACGGCCACTCGAAGATGAATTCCCCCATGCCGAACTTGCCCGCAGCGAGGAGATTCTTCGCGTGGAAGGACTCGGTAGCCATTCTGTGCACAACGTCTCGTTCAGTCTGCAGAAGGGAGAAATCCTCGGCCTTGCGGGGCTCGTCGGCGCCGGCAGAACCGAGCTGGCACGAATTCTTTTTGGCGCAGACCAGGCTCATCAAGGAACAATGTTGTTGGAAGGAAAAAAGATTTTGCCCCGCTCTCCGCAGAAGGCCATCGAAGCGGGGATTGGCCTGCTGACGGAAGACCGGAATTCACAGGGGTTGTTTCTCCAAATGAATGTCCGCGAGAACATCTCTGCCGCAAACCTCGACAGTCTCTGCACGGGTCCGTTTGTCCGGAGGAAAGACGAGGATGCCGTGGCCAAGCGTTACATCAACCGATTGCAGGTCAAGACTCCTGATTCCGAAACCTGCGTTGAAACGCTCAGCGGAGGCAACAGACAAAAAGTGGTGCTCGCCCGCTGGCTGTTTGCGGATTCGAAAGTGCTGATTTTCGACGAACCCACGGTCGGAATCGACGTCGGCGTCAAATACGAGATCTACGAGCTCATCAACGACCTCGCAAAGAACGGGGTCGGGGTCATCGTGATATCATCTGACATGCCCGAGCTCCTCGGCATTTGCACGCGCATCGCAGTGATGTGCGAAGGAAGAATCACGGGCTTCCTGACCCGCGAAGAAGCAACGCAGGAAAAAATCATGGAACTCGCAACTGCATTCGCGGACGAGGCCGCCTGATGATTTCCCTATTGAGAAACTATGGAATCGCCGTCGCCCTCGTGGTTGAGATCATTCTCTTCTCCGCCCTCTCTCCTTTCTTCTTCAGCGCGGAGAATCTCCTCAACGTAACGCTCCAGCTCTCCATCACGGCAATCATCGCCGTAGGAATGACGTTCGTTATCCTGACCGGAGGCATCGACCTTTCTGTGGGATCCCTTGTTGCGTTTGTCGGCGTTGTTGCGACGACAGCACTCAAGCTTCCGTCATCGATCATTCTTGGATTTGTTCTTGCATTGGCGGCAGGCCTGATCACGGGAGCGATTTCGGGAGGCCTCGCAGGGCTGTTTATAACCAGGTTTCGTATTGCCCCGTTTATTATCACGCTTGCACTCATGACGATCTGGCGCGGCGCAGCGTTTGCGTTCACTGAAGGAAGACCTGTCTGGGAGCTGCCGGAGGGGTTCAGTCTTCTCGCCGGCTTGCGCATTTTGTCGATTCCCCTGCCGACCATCCTTATGGCGTTCGTCTTTGTCGCCGCGCATATTGTCCTCCGGTACACAAAGTTTGGACGCCATGTCTACGCGGTCGGGGGAAACGTGGAAGCTGCCCGCCTTGCAGGCATCAATACCGGCCGCATCCTGACGGAAGTTTATGTAATCTGCGGAGTCCTTTCTGCACTGAGCGGAATCCTGCTTGCATCGCGCATGAACTCCGGCCAGCCGAACGCTGGCATGATGTATGAACTTGATGTTATCGCTGCCGTGGTCGTCGGCGGAACCAGTCTCTCAGGCGGACGAGGAACAATCCTCGGCACGCTCATCGGAGCCATGCTGATCGGCATCCTCAGAAACGGACTGAATCTCCTTAACGTCGGCTCTTATATTCAACAAATCCTGGTCGGTGTCGTGATTCTGCTTGCTGTGCTGATGGACGAGTTCCAGAAAAAGCGTGTGTAGGCTGAGCAAGACTCCCGGAATCTTTCTCGGTGGTTCTCAGCGAGATTCCGGGAGTCTTTCAATAATCCTTCGTGTTCTTCGTGTCCTTAGTGGTCCCTTTAACCTAATCCGGAGTCTACCATGAAACTCCATCTCTTCCGCTCACTTTTCATTGTTCATTGTTCATTGCTCTGCGCCATAGGCGCATCCGCCTTCGGCGGAATTGCTTATTCCCAATCCAATGTCGATCGGCTCGTCAAGGCGCTCGATTCCCTCAGTCTTGCTTCGTTTGACGACTGGCGTGTGAGCCCCGACCTCAAGGCTTACAAGCCACAGGGCGATCCGACTCAGCCGGGATTTGACGATTCCCAGTGGCAGATTCTGAAGCTCGACCAGAATATTTATCCGGATTCCTGCTGGCTCCGGAAAGAGATCGTCTTGCCGGCGAAAATCCTCGGAAAGGAAGTCAGCGGAACGATGAAGTTTCTCGTTTCGGTGGACGACTACGGGTATTGCTGGATCAACGGTGAGTATAAAGGATACTTCCCGTGGGATGGTGAGTTTGCATTGACGAAATCTGCAAAGCCGGGGGCGCACATCGTCGTCGCCATCAAAGCAATGAACACAGGCGGACCCCTTCGACTTCTCCGCGCACAAGTCGTGTCCGAAGAACTCAAGCCTCTCCGGACGATGATCGAGGATTTCTCCCTCAGCCTTCGCGTGGGACAGAAACTCCTGAGCTTCGACACCTATCAAACAAGCTCCAATAAGCGAGTCGATCCCGGAACTGATAAATCCACATCCGACAAGGCCGAGAAACAGAAACTGAACGACCTCCTGCAATCGCTGGCCGCCAAAGTCGACCTCTCGCCCCTTACGGAAGGGCCTTTGGAGCGGTTCCAGAGCTCCTTGGGCGAAATCCGAAAACAGTTGAAGCCAGTTGGGGAGTATGCCAGGAGATTCACGCTGCAGTTCGCCTCCAACGCTCATATCGACGCGGCCTGGCTATGGCGCGACAAGGAAACGATTGAGGTCTGCAAGAACACGTTCTCCTCTGTCTTTAATATGATGGATGCGCGCCCGGATTTCACCTACACACAAAGCACTGCGGCGTATTATGACTGGATGGAGAAACTCTATCCGGACACATTCAAAAAAATACAGCAACGCGTGAAAGAAGGGCGATGGGAGATTGTGGGGGGAATGTGGGTCGAGCCGGACTGCAACCTGCCGTCGGGCGAGTCCTGGGCAAGACATTTGCTTTATGCCAAGAGATATTTCAGGGAGAAGTTTGGTGTTGACGTGAAGATCGGCTGGAACCCCGACTCGTTCGGTTATAACTGGAATATGCCGCAGTTTTATCAGAATGCGGGAATCGATGCGTTCATTACCCAGAAGATCGGATGGAACGACACCAACGTATTTCCGTATCGTGTCTTTTGGTGGGAAGGACCGGACGGCTCGAAAATCCTCACCTACTTCCCCTATGACTACGTCAATGAAATTACTCATCCGTATCAGCTTGTCGATTGGCTGCGCCAGTTTGAAGCCAATACGGGATTTAAGAAGATGGAGGTCCTTTTTGGAGTTGGGGACCATGGCGGCGGACCATCCCTCGAAATGATGAGCCGCATCGACCGATTGAAAACGCTCGACATTTTCCCCACGATTGAATTCGGAACTTCAACGAGCTATCTGGATTGGATCAAATCGCAGGATACGAAACAGTTGCCAACGTGGGACGATGAACTTTACCTTGAATATCATCAGGGAACCTACACGACTCAGGCGGCCATGAAGGCAGAGAATAGAAAAAGTGAAGCACTCCTGACCAACGCGGAGAAGTTTTCAACACTCGCGACAATGTTCGGCAAGGAATACAGGAGCAGCGATCTCGAGGAAGCGTGGCGCAGCGTCCTGTTTAATCAGTTCCACGACATCCTCCCCGGATCCGGGATTCGCGAAAACTATATCGACGCGGCGGAAAAGTACAAGGATGCCGAAGCCATAGGAACCTTCGAGCTGAACGAATCCCTCGACCGCATTGCGAAGTACGTGAACACGGCAAAGGTGAAGAAAGGCACGCCCCTCCTTGTTTCGAATCCCCTCTCGTGGGAGCGGACTGACGTTGCGCGCGTCGACCTTCCGGAGGGCGACATGAGTGATTACAGTATTTTTGACCATCAGGGCAAGGAAGTCCCCTCCCAGGTCGTTACACATGGAAAATACAGCCGGGAGGTTCTCTTTATTGCCGAAAAGATTCCTTCGCTCGGATACAAGTTGTATGAACTGCGGAAGCAGAAATCCTCAACAATGAACAGCTCACTCGCCATTACCAATACGCGCGTTGAGAATGAATTCTTCCGGATCCAACTCGACCCGGAATCCGGATGGCTCAAGAGTGTCGTGGATAAGCGCACCAACCGGGAGATTCTCTCGGGGCAGGGGAACGAGCTACTGCTTTTGGAGGACAAGCCGACGGCCTGGGATGCGTGGAACGTGGGCCTGACAGGTGTTGCTTTTCCATCGAGATTCAGGAAGATCGAGATTGCAGAGAACGGGCCTGTTTGCGTGGTGCTGCGACTTTCTCGCGATTATCTCAAACCGGGCACAAAGAAGGAATTTCCGACAGAGGACTTCCCGACGAGCTTCTTCACGCAGGACATTGTTCTTTACAAGGGTGTCGATCGGATCGATTTCAAAACGAATGTGGATTGGTGGGAGGATAAGACATTCCTGAAGGTCGCATTTCCTGTTGCCGTTACAGACACAGTGGCAACATACGAAATTCCTTATGGGACCGTCGAACGCTCCACGCAGTTGCGCGACAGCTGGGAAAAAGCCAAAGTCGAGGTTCCGGCTGGGAGATGGGCGGATCTTTCTGCAGGAGGATACGGAGTTAGTCTGCTCAACAAGTCAAAGTACGGCTACGACATCAAGGGGAACACCATCAGGCTTTCGCTTCTCCGCTCTCCAAAGTGGCCCGACCCCACCGCGGATCGTGGAAAGCACTCAATAGAATACTCGCTGTATCCTCACGAGGGCTCGTGGCAAAAGGCCAACACAGTCCGCCGCGGATATGAGCTCAACGAACCGCTCCTTGTCACCACAACGGACGCACACAAAGGAAAACTCCCTGAAGGGTTCTCCTTCTTCAAGCTCGAACCTTCGAATCTTGTCTTGACCACAGTGAAAAAAGCTGAGGAGGGAAACGCGTGGATCGTGGAATGGTATGACGCCTCTGGAAAAGCATCCACTGCAACACTCACAGTCCCGCGCAAACCCGCAAAGGTTCAGCTCTCGAACTTCCTGGAAGATGCTCGGGGGCCTGTGGGATTCAAAGAGAATGTGATTACGGTGGAAACGAAAGCGAACTCGGTGGTGACGGTGAGGGTAGAGTATTAGGTGGAAAAAAGATGTGGATGTGGACGGCAGATTGCAGACGGCAGAAAAAAGAGAATTGCGCGTACCTCCCCTGTCATGGTGAGCCCGCCTTCGGCGGGTAAACTCCGTCGAACCATGTTAAGAGGGGAGACAGAGGGGGATGTGAGATGTGAACCGGTCAAGCGATTAGCTCCTACGCGGACGGACTCCATCGGGAGATCATGGTGAGCGAAGCTTGCCCTAAGCTTGGCGAAGGAGCGAACTGCGTCGCAGCCTGAAACCAGTTTCTGCAGTCAGCTATCAGCTTTCAGCGATTAGCAGAAGCACATTTGAACTTTCAACCTTGAACTTTGAACTTCAAACTCTAAACTTTAAACTAGAAACTTCTACTTTCTCAACTCCTCACCAAATACTGCATCTTCACGAAAAACTGTCTCGCAGTCTGGTGCAACCCGAACGGATCGCCGAAATCGTGGATGTTCGTCGTGGCACCTGCGTAGAAGATGGTAAAGGGATTGAGTTTGTAGCTCAGAAGAGGATACACGTCGAACGACTTGTCGAATGAGTCGTACTGACTGATGAGACGGAAAAACAGCTCTGCCGTAAACTGGTAAATTCCCACCGCACGGCCGATGTAGCCGTCATAGAACAACTCTTCGGTGGCTGCGTCGGAGAGTCTCGCCCGCGAGTACGACAAATCCAGCTGCAACTGTGATGTTGGCCTGAGCGTTGTCGACAGGCTGATATTATGCCCCTTCCCCATCACCGGCACGTCTTTCCGTTTGATATATTTCCCGATTTCAGCATGGAGCCCGACATTGATGGCGCTTGATGGGCGCGAATTGACACTCATGTATCCGCGGCTGATTCCGTTGAATTGAATACCTTTGAAGAGTTCGTCGTTCACAAGGAAATATCCGAACGACACGTTCGTCTGACTTTTCATCTGAAAGTAAATGTTCGGGATGCACCAGCGTTCCTTTCGAACGCCGTCATGGTTGTAGTGCAGGCCCGCATCGACTTCGACGTTCCACAAATCGAGATATTCATTGTTGGGATAAAACGCGTACCAGTTGTTGAAGAACACGGACCTGGTATCGTTTGCCGTCACAAAACCGTTGTGCGCCTGGAACGTAGGCGAATAATCACGATAGCTGTAATTGAACCCGAAATCTCGTGCGTTACGAACCACCTGGATCGCCGCCGCCGTTCCCCGATACTGTTCTCCGTTGAACGTGGCGTTGTATCCCGTCGAGCCGAATTTCCAGGAATCATCCTGGTATAACGTGGTGTCCGTCGGCTCCTTCGTGTCGGACGCAAAGACCTCCCCCCGAAAATAGTAACTTCCCCAAAAAAAGTAATTCCAGTCGATTCCGCCCACATAATTGTAATAGCTCGAAGTGTTTCGTGCTGTCATCATCGCACCAAAGAACGATTCGCTTCCGAAGTCGTACCGTAGCCGCGCAACGTTCGAGAAGGAACTGACGGATGTCTGCGTGTTGTCGCTTTGTTCCTCCCCCGGAATAATGAACGGCGTATTCCGTTCACCGGCGGCAAGATAGGCGTAGGAGAGTGAGCCGGTCTTCCCAATCACTTTTCCCGCTCCAAGAGGATTGTTGATGGTACGAGAGTAGAACGTCCCGATATTGTTTTGAAAGAGATCGTTTCCGAGAAGAAAAAATGGCCGCTTCTCGGAGTAGAACAACGCGAACGTGGAATTCACATTGATCTGGCGGGCGTCCGATTCGACCTGGCTGAAATCGGGATTGACCACTGCGTCAACGGAAAAATCCGGATTGGGCGCATACCGAAATCCGCCGCCGATCCTGGCCTGCACGTCTCCGTCGTTGAACCCTTGCGATGGATCGTCGGAGTTGTTCAGCGATCCGCGTTGCATCCCAACCACATACGGGAGCACATCAAATGAGCTTGTCGCTTCCACATTCCTGATACCGAGGAGCGGAATTCCCTGGCAGATGAGACAGGGATTGTTCCGGTTGATCGGCACGTTCGCAAGAATGGCGCGGCTCGCGCGCGGATAGTTGCGGCCCAGGAGCATGACCCACCGCTGTTCCGCTGATACAGGAAACCGGAGACTCTTGAAGGGAATGGCCATTTCTGCGGTCCAGCCGGAATCATTCAACGCTGCAGCGGATTCCCACACCGTGTCAAAACTGTCATCCTCATTGCTCCCCGTTCTCAGGATGTCTCCCTGGATGCCGTACGGATTGACAAACAACTCGTACGAGCGCTGGTTGTCTCCGTAGGTGTCGAGCAGGACGATCACATAATCGTCGTCAAAAATCTTATCGCGGTCGGTGATGTGGGCGCGGATGGCCGCCGGGTTGCTGTCGAAGCAGCGGAATCCAAAATAGACGTAGTCTTGATTCCAGAGAATGTGGACGATCGTGCGTTGCGGAGCCGGAGTGTTTTCCCCCGGCTGCATCTCGAGCGGGAGGTCAACGACCTGAGCTGACGCCCACAGAGGGTCATCCATCCGGCCGGTCAGCTGAATATTCCGATCAATGCGAACAGCCTGAACCGGTTGATCAGCCGTTGTCTGAAATGCGAAGGAAGTGTGTGCAACAAGAAAGCAAAGAATTCCGACTTTGCGCATCAAATTCATGAGGGTGGGATGGAAGGATATGTGACTAAGGTATACAAGTTTTCTCAGAGAAAAGTTGCAGCGGGAAGACCGGATTCTATGCACCTTGGTTGCTTTTCGCCGCGTGGTTCCCCATATTTGTCATGATTTTTTCATAACCCAAGACACGCATGACGAACCCCGACCTCTCTTCCGAATATCACCTCACGCAGGAGCAATGCGCTTCCTACCAGCGTGACGGCCACATTGTTCTTCGGGGCGTGGCGACCAGGGACGCGGTTGAGCTGGTACGGCCGGCAATCGTCGGAGTCGTCGACGAAGTCGCACGGTCAAGGGATACGCAGGGCCGGAAGGACGATTACGGCAAGATGTTTACGCAGGTGAGTAATGTGTGGGGGAAGAACGATGGGGCACGTGAGTTCATTTTGGCAAAACGATTCGCAAAAATCGCGGCAGACTTAATGGACGTCGACGGAGTCCGGCTGTATCATGACCAGGCGCTCATTAAAGAACCGGGAGGAAAACCAACTCCTTGGCATCAGGACCATTACTACTGGCCGCTTGAAACGGAGAACACGATTACGATGTGGATGCCGCTCATCGACGTCACGCCACAGATGGGGACGATGAGTTTCGCGACAGGTTCACACAAGAACAAATCGTTCAAGCAATTGCCGATTTCAGAAACATCGCAAGAGTATTTCGAGCGGATTATTCGTGACGAGAAATGTCCCACTCCAAGTTACTCCCTCAACGCCGGCGACGCCACATTTCATTCCGGCTGGACTCTCCATTCGGCCCACGGGAACGGAAGCACCCAACGTCGCGAAGTCATCACCATTATTTATTATGCAGACGGAACCCGGATCATGGAACCCGACAACGACCATCGGAAAGTCGACCTGGAGGTCTTCCACCCCGGCCAGAAACCCGGTGAAGTTGCTGCATGTGAGCTTAATCCACTGTTGTTCTCAAGGACAAAAGGAGCACGTGGTTAATTCAGGCGAGTTACCAGGAACAAAAAAGCCGCCACGGTGGATCGTGACGGCTTCGCATGTTAGTCCTCGGTACGCTTACTTCAGTAGCATCATCTTGCTTACAATCGATTTTCCGCCGAACTCCAGCCGCGAAAAATAGATCCCGCTTGGCAAGGATCCAGCATCAAATGTTGCAAAATAATTTCCGGCCACTTTGAATTCATCCACAAGCTTGGCCACCTCTCTTCCTAGAATGTCATACACTCTTAGGATAGCATCACCGTCATTGGGAACGGCAAAGGAGATCTTTGTAGATGAGTTGAATGGGTTAGGATAATTTTGTTCCAGACAGTACTCTGGCTTCTTGAACAAAATCGTTTCCACGCGGGTCGGGATTTCGTATTTCCACATAGACCCAAATGATCCAACGATCCATCCGTTTCTCGGACCAACAAAACTAAGGCTCATCGTTAGAGCAGAATCGGGTCCTTTTTTTTGCCAACTACCACCACCATTTTGAGTTTGATGAACTGACTCATATCGTAGGACCCAAATTGTGAGAGAATCAATCATCGCTATGCTGAGGACGCCTTGCGGCCCACCTGGCGTATTTGTAGCTTTCCACGTTAGACCTCCATCGTTCGTCAATAGAATCGATTGACCATTGTTTGAAAAACCTGCCGAACATCCGATTTTCTTGTCTAGAAATTTCACTCTAAACAAAGGGCCCATCGTCGGGGTGGGTTGTTCTGTCCAAGTCGCTCCACCATTTGTAGTGTGAAGAATCAGATCGGCCGAAAAATTATCCACTAAATCTTTACCTCCCACCACCCATCCCTCGTCAGGGGAAACAAAGTACACGCTTTGGAAACCTCCAACATTCTGACCTATAGTGCTGTACCAAGTCAAACCACCATCAGTTGTTCTCAGAATGGCTCCATACACCATAGTTGAGCCTTGGGTTCCAGCAACAAGATGCCCGACTTGACGATTTACAAAGTGAATATCCCAATAATCCCATCCTTCAGGAGTTTGTTTTGCCCAACTTATTCCGCCATTAGTTGTGTGTAGGACAATCCCCATTTTTCCTGCCGCCCAGCCATAAAGAGAATCTACAAAGCACACTTTTCTAAGCTCCGCTGTTGTCCCGGAGGCCTGAGGCTGCCAAGTACTCCCGCCATTAACAGTTCCAATTATTGTTCCGCTCTCACCGACAGCCCATCCCCTCAGTGAGTCGACGAAGAACACGTCGTAGAGTGTAGTTGTGACGCCAGAAGTTTGTTTCTGCCAGACCTGTGCACTAAGGAATTTGGGCAACAACAACGAGGTACAGAGCACCAGTGATACCTCAAGAGTTCTCAGTACAATATCGGTAAGTGGTTTTGGATCGTAACGATCCTCATGCCACTTCATACATACTCCTCCAAAATTGAATATCCGCTTAAGAGGCGCGTCCAAACTGCTCATTGAACTAATTCAATTTGAAAAACATCCACTGTCAAGTCAATACGCAAACAAGTATTCATTATTGAGAATTTCCTTTGGGAACGATTTCTTTCCCCCCAATTGCTCCGCATTCCGGACTATGAGAATGAAGTTCATCCCATTTTTCTTTACCTTGGAACACGAATAACACGAATAACACGAATAACACGAATAACACGAATGGCACGAATGAAACGAATGACACAAATATGATTCGAAAGAAACCAAGAACATCAACGCTCGCCATCGGCGTCGACCTCGGCGCAACTACCGTTAAGACCGGCGTCGTATCGTCGGCCGGTAAGATCCTCTACCAAAATAAATTCCCCACCAACGGCGAGCTCGGTCCTCGCGCCGTCTTCAAACAGATTCAGTCTTCAGTGCATGATGCGCTTCTGCACGCGAAGGGAAAAAAAATAACCGGCATCGGCATCGGGTCACCGGGAGTTGTCGACGATGACGGCGTCGTGAAGTCTCCTCCCAACCTGAAAGACTGGACCGAGGTTCCACTACGCAAGGAAATTCAGAAACTCTTCAAGAGTACGAAGGTCCTTGTGGAGAACGACGCAAATGCCGCAGCGATTGCGGAATCCAAATTTGGAGCGGGCAGGAAATTCCCGAATTTTCTTTTTGTCATTTGGGGAACGGGTGTCGGCGGCGGAATTATTCTCGACAACAAAATCTATCGCGGTCCAACTGGTGGAGCGGGCGAAGTCGGACACATCTCCATCGACCACAACGGGCCGCCGTGCAATTGCGGGAGCCGTGGATGCGTTGAAGCGTACATTGGACAACGCTATCTCTCCCAGCGTACAGCGGAGCGCCTGAAAACAAGTCCTGATTCCAGAATTCTTCAGCTCGTGGGTGGCAATCCCTCCAGGATTGAGCCCGTTTTCATTGCCCAGGCAGCCCACGACGGCGACCGCCTTGCCCGCGAAATCCTCGTTGAAGCTGGCACGCTTCTTGGAGTTGCATTGGCCGCCGTCATGAACACTATGGACCTGCGAATCAGCATTATTGGAGGCGGTATTTCAGCAGCCGGGGACTTTGTCCTGCAGGCCGTCAAAGATTCGATCGTTGCCCATGTTCTGCAACATCTCCGAAACGACATTCAGGTGTTTCAGGCAACGCTCGGTAACAATGCCGGGATCCTCGGTGCCGCAGGACTCGTTCTTTGATCGCGTCCCACATTCCATGATTCAATTCCACCGTCAGAATTTTTCCCCTCTGAAATCCTTTCTCCTTTCCTGTCTCCTCACCGTTCCGTGCCTGTCGTTTGCACAGCAGGCCGACACGACGCAGACGGCAACCAGCGACTCCGCTGTTGCCCGTGACTCGGGCGTTGACACGCTCGTCGTCTACAGCGCAAAAGATTCCATCGTCTACTCCCTCCGCACACGGTTCATGAATCTCTACGGCAACTCGGAGATGCAGTACCGTGCTCTCGGGCTTAAGGCGGAACGCGTCGGCATCAACTGGGATACTTCGACCCTTGTGGCGATCGGCGTTCCGGATACTTCGAAGCCGGATTCAACGATCGGACAACCGGTGATGAAGGACGGCGGGGAGACCTACGACGGAGAACGTGTGACTTATAATTTTCGGTCAAAAAAAGGTAAGATCACGGTCGGAAAAACTCAGATTGAAAACGGCCATTACCGCGGCGACGAGATCAAGAAGATCGAATCCAACACACTCTTCGTCGAAGATGGCATCTACACGACCTGCGATGCGGAACACCCGCATTTCTATTTCTACAGCCCAAAGATGAAGGTGATGGTGCGCGACAAGGTTGTGGCGGAGCCGGTATTCTTCTACATCGCCGACGTTCCTTTGTTTGCTCTGCCGTTTGGAGTCTTTCCGAGCCACGGAGGAAGGACCTCCGGCATCATCGCTCCCGCGTATGGCGAGGACAACCGGTACGGGAAGTATTTGAGTCACCTGGGTTATTACTGGGCTGTCAGTGATTATGTTGACGTATCGACGATGTTCGACTTGTACTCACGGGGGGGATGGTTGAACCGGTCCTTCCTCCGCTACAACCTTCGATACGATTTCAGCGGCTCGATCAGTACGAACGTGACAAGCCTTCATGAGGGTGAATCCGGAGACCCGCAGTATGTTGAACGTCGCGACTACAACGTCAACTGGACGCACAGCCAGGTCGTCGACCCCTCACCTCTCTCGCCCTCGCGACTGGATGTCAATTTCACGTTTGCCAGCGGGAGTTACTTCAGGAACTTCAGCGCAAGCTTGAACGAAATCCTGCAGCAGAACATCATCTCCAATGCCACGTTTTCCAAGACCTGGGGAACCTCGAATCGCAGTCTGACGATCAATATTGCGCGGGATCAAAGCCTTACGAACGGGGACACCAGGGAGCTGCTCCCGTCGGTTTCATTCAGCCAGGGTCAGATTTTTCCATTCCGCAAGAAAACAAAAAGCCGGGGGCTCGGTTCTGTTTCCGATGAACAGTTGGGCTTCTTTGATCTCTTTGGAATCAACTACAGTGCGAATGTTTCGAATTCACAGTCGAAGATTTCGCAACCAGTCGATTCGATCAGAGACGCCTCCACATCCTTGTTCCAACTGGGCACGGTGACGGAATTCCAGAAGACGAAAACCCAGGCCGTCAACCAGAATGTCAGCTTGTCCCTATCGCCGAAATTCGGAAACTTCACGGTGTCTCCGTCCATCTCCTTCAGCGACCAGCGCACATTTACCCAGCTGGAGAGTCCCGGCCACGACACGTCCTACTCGCTTGTCATCCGGTCGGATAAGCAGAAGACAACGGGAGGATTTCTTTCGACCGGGGTCTCGACAAGCACGCGACTCTTTGGCATTTTTCAGCCGCAGCTTCTCGGGATTACTTCGGTTCGACATACCTTGACACCCACGTTCGGCCTGAGTTACAATAAGAAAGTGTATGGAGAGAATATCCCGAAATATTCCATGCTGGGATCCTTGAGTGTCGGGAACAATTTTGAAATGAAGTACCAGGGTGCAGACACCGGCCAAGAGAAGAAAATTCAACTGGCAAACATCGGGGCATCGATCAACTATGACTTTGCAAGGGATTCATTACGGTTCAGCGAGTTGGGGCTCAATTACCGGACCGACATCGGACAGTATCTCAACATCAGCGGCGGTGCCCAATACAATCTCTACCAGTATGACCCCGCCATCAATTCCCGCGTGAACAAGTTTCTCTTGTCGGAATCGGGAAAACTCGGAGATTTGACTTCGTTCTCGCTGAGCCTCGGAACCTCCCTGAGAGGCGAGAAGAAGCAGCATTCGGCCTCAACAGCGCCTGCAAATGTGCAGCAGGAACAGGCGCGAGCCTCCGGTGAAGAAGCCCTGCAAGCCGCCCCCAAGAAGATTTTCCAGAGCATCTACGACCGCGAAGAAGCCGATTTCAGCATCCCGTGGAACATCACGTTTAACTACACGTTTTCGGAAAGCCGGCCCAATCCGAGCTTCTATTCGCGGACGTCCTCACTGAGCTCCCAGCTGTCGTTCAACCTGACAGAAAAATGGCAGATCTCCACTTCAGCGAGCTACGACTTCGTCAGCAAGAAGCACTACATCCCATATGTGAGCGTAACGCGGGATCTTCATTGCTGGTCCATGAGTTTCGAGTGGAATCCGATGGGAATTCGGGAAGGATACAGATTTGAATTGAAGGTCAAGGCTCCGCAGCTGCAAGACCTGAAGGTAACAAAGCAGAGCAGCGTTCGGGGGATTTACTAGTGCCGCTTCTCAGAAATAACCTTGTGTTGACCGCAGCCATCTGTGGAGGAAGCGAGCACTAGTGCCCGTTCTCGAAGAGACTGCCGAAGATAGATCACAAGAATACTTAGGAGAAACGGCACTAGCAGTTCCTAAGAAACCTCACATTCTTTGCCCACGGAACACACGGAAAGACGCGAAATAGTCTCTTTGAAAACACTTAGGGTTTTCCGCGTGTTTCGCGGGCAGCTTCTTCACCGCCTGCCAGTCGATGGGGGCGGTTTTTCTTAAGAACATCGACAAAATCCAACCTCGTAATTCCATGAGCGTTCAAATAGATTCAACCGCAATCGTGCGCTCAGGCGCACAGCTTGGCGTCAATGTGCGGGTTGGCCCCTATACCGTCATCGAAGACGATGCCGTGATCGGAGATAATTCTTCCGTCGGAGCGCATGCTCTTGTCTCCGGAGGAGTGCGGTTGGGTCGTGACTGCAAGGTGTTTCCGTTCGCGGCAGTCGGAGGCGCTCCCCAGGACCTCAAATACAAAGGAGAACCGACAACGCTGGAGGTCGGCGACAAGTGTGTGATCAGGGAATACGTCACCATGAACCGAGGTACGGTCGACAGCGGAAAGACCGTCGTTGGAAGCAACTGCCTGCTGATGGCCAATTCGCATATCGCACACGATTGCCGGGTTGGCAACAATGTCATCCTGGCGAACAGCGTTGCGTTGGGCGGGCATGTGCACCTGGGCAATTGGGTGATTGTAGGAGGACTGACGCCGATCCACCAGTTCTGCCATGTCGGGGAGCATGCGATGATCGGGGGAGGATTCCGCGTTGTAAAGGACGTTCCGCCGTTCATCCTGGCCGGGCAACATCCCCTGGTTTTTGAAGGATTGAATTCTGTGGGAATGAGAAGGCGCGGATTTTCCCCACATGCTGTTGAGCTCCTCGAGAAAGCATACACGTTGATCTACCGCTCCAATCTTAATGTTTCGCAGGCAGTTGCGCGTATCAAACAGGAAGTCGAGCTGCTACCGGAAGTTTCTGCTTTGTTGAATTTCATTGAGAACAGCAAACGAGGGATTATTTCGGGACGATCGCACCGCTAACGTGAACCACGAAGGGCACAAAGGGCACGAAGGGGACTGGCAGTATGAACGAAGCGGACTCCATCGCGGCGCGTACAACATGGAGCACGATCTGTTGCTTGCTCAAGCTCTTCTCGAAGGCAGCGGGAGGCCCACGCTGCGCGTGTACGGCTGGAACCCGCCGGCAATTTCGCTCGGGTGGAATCAACCGATGGAAGAAATCGATGCCGAACGAGCCTCCCAATCGGGAATCGACGTTGTTCGGCGTCCGACGGGCGGACGCGCAATTCTTCATTCGGACGAAATGACGTACAGCGTCGTGATGAAGTCTGGAGGGAAGAATATCCTTTCCGTCTACGATGAAATCAGCAGAGCGCTGGTGTGTGGACTCTCGAAGCTTGGCCTTCCCGTCTCCATCGAAAAATCGCAACCGCATTTTCCATCCATTTACCGTGATTCTTTTGGCGCCGCTTGCTTTGCCAGCTCGGCACGTTACGAGATCAAGATTGAAGGGAAGAAACTTGTGGGCAGCGCTCAGCGTCGTTATGTGTCGCCCGAAGGGGAGGAAGTGGTTCTCCAGCACGGATCCATTCTTCTTGGCCGGGATCATATGCGTATTGTGGAGTTCTTGAGACTTTCGCCTACGGAAAACGAAGCACTGAGAAATGAATTGAACGCATCGACAACAGACTGCTCGTCCGAGCTCGGGGCTCCGATTTCGTTCGACCAGGTTGCGGATGTTGTGAAGGAAGGTTTTGAACAGTCATGGGGGATTGCGTTTCAGGAATTCACCGAATTACCATTGATAACAGCACGATGAAAACTCCGACATCAAGTTCCGGCCCGAAACGAGTTACGACCCGCGTCATTTCGGACATGAAGAAAAGGAGCGAGCCGATCGCTTGCCTGACGGCGTATGATTTTCTCACGGCGCGGCTCCTGGACCAGGCGGGTGTTGACCTCCTTCTGGTAGGCGATTCGTTGGGGATGGTGTTCCAGGGTCATGAAACG
Organism: Bacteroidota bacterium; assembly: GCA_049644265.1. Lineage (GTDB taxonomy): Bacteria > Bacteroidota > Ignavibacteria > UBA10030 > UBA10030 > JBARRO01. Next base: position 3,790 of record JBARRO010000164.1, on the reverse strand, counting down.
ACGATCCCGGTGATTCTCGATGAAATGATCTACCATACGAAGACGGTGGTCCGCGGCGTGGAACGGGCGATGGTCATTATCGACATGCCATTCATGAGTTATCAGGCGAACGACGAAGAAGGGTTCCGCAATGCGGGACGTGCGATGAAGGAGACCGGGGTGGGCGGAGTGAAATTCGAAGGCGGCGAACGGATTGCGAATCTGATCAACATCACCACGCGGGCGGGAATTCCGGTTATGGGACATCTGGGACTGACGCCTCAATCGATCCACCAATTCGGCGGCTATCAACCTCGCGGAGCGACTCCGGAGGAGGCAAAAAGAATTCTCAGGGACGCGAAAATCGTCGAGGAGGCCGGGGCGTTTGCAGTGGTACTCGAAAAAATGCCGGCTGCGCTTGCGGCAAAGATTACGAAATCACTGAGGATTCCCACTATTGGGATCGGAGCCGGAGTCCACTGCGATGGACAGATCCTCGTTACTCCGGATGTGCTCGGTCTGTACGAAGATTTCAATCCGCGGTTTGTTCGCAAGGTCGCGCATCTTGCGGACACGATTCGCACATCGATCGGCACGTACGTCAAGAGTGTGAAGGAAAAGAATTTCCCAAACAAGAACGAAAGTTACTGACCCTCCTCTCTTCCTTCAATGGTTCGACCTTCTCAGGAGCCCTGATGTTTCATCGGGGCTTCGTTGTTTCATCCCCAATTTTTATCTATCTTTTTTCCCACATATGAGCGCAAAGAAAGAGCAAAAAGCACTGAACATTCTCGTTTCGAACGACGATGGAGTCGACGCACCCGGAATTCACGCCCTCGTCAGAGAACTGAGCAAGATCGGACAGGTCGTTGTGGTTGCTCCGGACAAGCAGCAAAGCGCCGTCGGTCATGCCATCACGATGAATTACCCTCTCCGGGTGAAGGAGTTCAAGAAAAACGGCAAGTTCTTCGGGTATGCTGTCCAGGGAACTCCCGCGGACTGCGTCAAACTCGCCGTGCGGGCGCTCCTCAAACGACGGCCCGACGTGGTTGTCTCGGGCATCAACCATGGCGCCAACACGGCAATCAGCGTCATTTACTCAGGCACCGTCTCTGCCGCGACCGAAGGCACGATTCTGGGAATTCCTTCGCTCGCCATTTCGCTGACAACCTACGGCCCTCCCGATTTTCGCTATGCCGCACAGCTTGCCCGCAAACTCGTTCTTTTGGTGGTCCGAAAGGGGCTCCCGGAAGGAACGTTGCTGAATGTCAATATCCCGCCGCTGAAGCAGAAGGATATCAAGGGAATCCTGATCACGCGACAGGGAAAGTCCCTCTGGAATGACACGTTTGACACCCGTCGCGACCCTACAAACAAAGAGTATTTCTGGCTCACCGGCGGTCTCGACAATGCGGACAAGGATCTCGAGTTCGACCAGGCGGCGGTCCATAACAATTACGTTTCCATCACTCCCATTCAGTATGATTTGACGGATTATGCCATGATGGATGTGATGAAAAGGTGGGAGATAGGGAAACTGAGGTGACAATAAACAATGAACAATGAGCAATGAACAATGAACAATGAACAATGAGCAATCAGCAATCAGCAATGAGGAAGGATGTGGAGGTAGTGAAGAAGGAGTTAGAATATGGATCGATCATGAGTTTCTAGTTATAAGTTTCTAGTTTCCAGTAGCCAGTTGCCAGTTCCTAGGATCTTTCCTCCCACAGACTCATCGACTCACAGACTCATAGATTCATCGACTCACAGACTCATAGACTCAAAGGAGCAACACCATGCGAATAGGAATACTTACCGGCGGCGGCGATGTGCCGGGACTCAATCCGTGTATCAAGGCGGCCGTGTATCGGGCCGCAGACCACGGGGCCGACGTGGTTGGAATCCGCAAGGGCTGGGGCGGACTGCTCAATTTCGATTTCAACGCACCGGACAGCGAATCGAAACATTTTATGCACCTGAATAAAGCGAACACACGCACTGTCGACCGGTCGGGTGGAACATTTCTTCACACCTCGCGCACCAATCCGGGAAAAGTAAAGAAAGATGATATCCCGGCATTCCTGAAAAAGCCCGAACACGACAAACTTGACAAGGACGCCCGCGTCGATTTTACACCGCACGTGATGAAGGTCCTCGAGCACATGAAGATCGACGTCGTTCTCGCCATTGGCGGCGACGACACCCAGAGCTATGCGGCCAAGTTACACAAGGAACATTTCCCGGTGGTCTCCATCCCGAAGACAATGGACAACGATGTCTATGGGACCGACTACTGCATTGGCTTTTCGACGGCTGTGACGCGGAGCGTGGATTTCATCACGGCTCTCAGGACAGTGGCGGGATCCCATGAACGCATCGCCGTGATCGAATTGTTCGGAAGGAACTCCGGGGAGACCTCGTTGATCTCCGCCTATCTGGCGGGAGTTGACCGTGCCCTGATCTCGGAAGTCCCGTTCGACGTGGAGAAACTTGCGAAGCTCGTCTGGGAGGACAAGAAAAACAATCCGAGCAATTATGCCATTGTGACGATCTCCGAAGGAGCGCATTTGATGGGAGGGCAGATTGTGGAGTATGGGGAAGAGGATGCCTACGGCCATCGGAAGCTGGGCGGGATTGGAGCAGTGACCGAGGCGGCTCTCCGAAAAATCCTGGGCGTGCACACAGTCTATCAGCAGCTGGCGTACCTCATGCGCAGCGGCGAGCCGGACGCTCTGGATCGCATGGTGGCGATCAGCTACGCGAACATTGCGATGGATCTTGCGCTCAGAAAAGAATTCGGGAAGTTGGTTGCGTTACGGGAAGGGAAATACACGACGGTTCCCATCGAAATCCTGACACAGGGCGTGAAACGTGTTGATGTGCCGGAGCTGTACGACACGGAGAATTATCGGCCGAAGGTGAGCCACCTGTTGAATAAGCCGATGTTCCTCTACTAACCACGAAGGAAACGAAGAAAGATTGTAGGACTCGCAGGTTGTCCAACAGGTGCACTGTCGGACATGAGCCAAGAAGGAGTTACACTCCCTCCAGACCGAGAACAGAGATAGTAGCGAACTCCCGGAAACTCCCGTGAAAGACTCCCGGAATCTCACCGAGGTTGGTCCTGGCAAGATTCCGGGAGTCTCTCTGAGGTTTTCCGGGAGTCTTGTTCTTATCTTGCTATGAAACTCCCGAAGAAAAAGAAGATACAGGAAATCGACCCAAAGAATCTCTCCGAGCCCGACCTCACGGACTTACAGAGTAGAATCTTCATCCGCGGAATCGAATTGTTCAACAGCAGGAAGTTCTGGGAGGCGCATGAAGCGTGGGAGGAAGTCTGGAAATTGCGTGAAGAAGAGAGCAGAATATTTTTTCAGGGGGTTATACAGGCCGCGGCAGGGTATCACCTTCTCCTGGTGAAACGCCGGTACGGAGGAACGATAAACAATTTCGACAAAGCTTTGTCGAAGCTCGGGCTGTTTCCTTCACGGTTCTTAGGCATTGATGTCGGAGCGTTGCGGAAGGCGCTCAGAGAATCGAAGACAATTGCTGTGCGGCTTGGGGCGGAACGGCTGGGAGATTTTCCGGACTCGGGCATCCCAACGCTTATCCAAATCCCCCAATAAAACTCTATTTCCTTTTCTTTTTCCCCGCAGATTCGTACACCGGTTGCACACCGAATTTCCCCGCCGCCCAGAGCGAGAGCAAGGCGGTAATCCCCGCAATGACCCGTTTCTCGTCTTCCCGGTGTATCACAAGCCCATACGTGTCCGCGACAAAGTGCATCCGGTCCAGAAGTTTCCGGGCC
>JBARRO010000163.1:0-21243 GCA_049644265.1 Bacteroidota bacterium | reverse complement strand
GATCGAAGGTATCCGCCAATAAAACTTCCTCCTTCTTTCCCTTCCCACAAATGCAACTGTGCCCAGTCATAGGATACTCCACCGCCTGCAAAGAACGACAGGTCGGAACTCTCCAGATTCCACCACTGCCCAACTCCGACGCGCACGCCGACAAGCGAAACGCCAGGTCCATTGCCGGCTCCCCCTGGATCGACCCCTCCTTGTCTCCCCACCAGGATCGATGCGTCAAGCCACCAGGGAGACTCTCCGAATCTTCGCTGGCATGAAGCCCCCATAAAGAGGGGTGTTGTGTATGGATCCCATTTCGTATTGAGGAATTGCACCCCCAGCCGAATATCGATCGTGAGCCATTGGGTGGGTCGGGAAATATCCTGAGATTCAATGGCAACCGATGTATCGGAGATCGCGATGGTCCGTGCAGCGGAATGGTTGAGAAGAAGCACAAACAAAAGTGGGACGGTAGCGCTGATCCGTTTCATGGTGACCAAAGGCGAGAAATGTTGCAGCATTTTTTTTGACGCTCGCACGCCGGCATAATGCTACATGTCTTCTAGAACTCCATTTTCACGGCAAGAAGAAGCATCGCAGAGCCGCCCTTAGGACGGTAGAATTATGGAGCAACAGGAGAAAAGTTAGAGAAGGGACGGGAGGAATGCAAGTGGAGATCAGACAGCAGCTTGCGGAAGCACACGCAAAAATAGGAAAAAATTATTCGTGCGTAGAAAGTCAGATTCCCGCTAACAACGTGCGGGAATGACGATTCACTTTGTTTTGCTAAACGCTAATCCTTATGTGCCTTATGAAAGTAGACTAGTTTGACTTTGACGGCTGATCGCTACTTCTCGATCGTCCTCAGATAAATAATCGCCTTCCGCACAACGTCCTGCCACTCCCGCTGGAAAATGTCGTCGTCCCAGTGGACTCCGACCTCCGTCAGGTAGCGGCGGATGTTCAGTCCCACGCTCGACGCGTGGAACATCAAATACTCGGGGTCCTTGTCCAGCGACCGCCGCAGCTCACGCACATAGCCGAGCGCCGGCGGCTTGAGCAGCGAAACCACCACCTTGTCGACCGAGTTCTCCAACGTAAAGGACATGGAAGTTCTCCCCTTAACTGTCTCGATACACTGCCCGGGCCTCGTGTAATCTCGGGCACTTTCAAAAACCAAAGTACCCTCTTTCACTTCCCAGTCAATACCATAAATATGGTATTCTTCAAAAAAAGTTGGACCTCAAGAGAAGGCCTGCAAACAACGATGAAGATCGCGGTTTCGCATTTTTGGGATGGAAAAATCGGGTTTGGAGGGGGGGCAGGAATGAAGGGGAGGGAAATTTGGGGGGAATGGGGAGGCAGAATTCAGGTGTCAGGAGATCTCTGTGGCCGTCGACTTCCAGTCGATGGTGAGAAGGGCAATCGGGTTCTTGCCGCCGTCAACAGACGATGGTGAAGAACTGCTTCTTAAATCTTTATCGAAATCACATTCGCCCGGACTCTCACGACTGAAGACTTCTCAGGCCCGATCGGATTGAATCCAAGTGTTTCGTCTGGAGCCAGCTCGTAGACTGGCGAGGCAAAATAATGATAGCCAAAGACGCCTCCGCCTAGAGCGAAGACCGCCGCCACAATCGCGACGAGGAAGGTATTGTCCGGCGACAGAACCATTCCAGGAACAATCCCGACGGCTCCCCCTGCCGCACAACCTGCAAGAGTCCAGAAGAGATTCCCGTCTCCTCCCGATTGCTCTCCGAAATACCAAATCACGCCAGGTAACGCAACCGCAGAGACCACCGTTATTGTCTGCAGTAAAAATGATCCGCCGATGCTGGTCGAATGCCCTGCCGCGTTCGCTGAAAGCAAACCGAGCGTTGCGTCTCCAAGTGCCCAGCCTGCCTGCACAAGCATGGTTGAACGATCGAAGGGTTTCCAGGTCGGGGGTGGCGGATCAAACAAAACTACGAGTTCCGGAGGATGTGCGCTTTCGCGGCTGTAGAACGTGTTATAGTTGTTCGTCGAGCCCCGGTCCTTAGGTGCGGCGAGGGCAAACCCGTTGTAGTGCGTAGTGCCACCCTGATACCAGGATTCGACGATGGGCAGCACATTGAACCGGAAACTGCCGGGCGACCCCTCAGCGCGCGAGCCGGCAGCTTCGAGCTCGCCAGTCCAACCGCCGTTCCAGAAAACCGTGTTTTCCGTTTTGGGCGAGAATTCCGGCGAAGTTGCCAGATAGGCACTGGGCGACGCCCCCCGTTCATCGAGAAGATAGAAATTGAAAAATGCATCGACGAGAGTCGACCGATATGGCACGCCCGGAATTCTCCCCTGAGTAATCCTGAACTTGACTAATGTAACGAGATCCTTGTTGTCGCCCTGTGGGCCGACGAAGAGTGCCCGCTGGGTCCCGAAATTGGAGCCAGGATTTGCCTCGTCGAGATAGCTGTCGGCGATCGGCGTCAGGACGACTCGGTTTGTTTGAGCGCGACTAATCTGTATGCAGGAAACTGCGACGGCAAGAACAAGGGCTGGAGTTTTCATGCTCCCTCATTGATTGGCGGATCGTTAGGCCCGCATGAGGCCAAACGAGAAACAGAAACTATCGTATTCCGAGCCATCCAAGAAGAACAGCGGGGATCAACGTGACCGCAGGAATCCAGAAAACCGGCGGAAGGTCCGATAGAGTAAAGGTAATTCCCGCATGCAGGTACGGACGAAACGTGATATACCAAAATGGCAGCATGATGAGGCCGGCGACGCCAAGGGTAATCAGAGCCCACGGCTGGTGTTGACGCAAACCAAACCACGCAACGGAAAGAGTGAAGATGCCGATCACGGCGAGCCATCCGCCCATCACGCCCGACAGGAGGGTGCGCAGCTTGGACAGTTCGGAGTTCTTCCGGAGTAATGCAGACGGCTCAATGCCAAAAAGTGCCGTATCGGTGCGGTTGGAAATAAACAGGACCTTCCGGGCGAATTCAGAATCGATCAATACCGGTGTCAGCGCCCCTATGAGCAAGTGCAACACCCCCGAGATCAGAAAGAGCAGTACGCTTGCGCCGAGCGGACTTGCCCAATTGAATTGAGAAACGGTCTGCGATTGATCCATCGAGATCTCCCAAGTAGTTGGTAAGTTTTCCGCTGCCACTCTCAAACACTGCTTGCTGGTTTCGGATTCTTCGATAGCTCAATAACAATCAACACAGCCAGGACGGCGAAGAGAATCGCTGAAGACCCAATTGTGCCGAATCCAAGCCCACCCGAAGAAATTGGCTTTGTCAAAAGATCACCGAATGTGGCGCCAAAAGGTCTTGTCAATACAAACGCCGCCCAGAACAACGCAACCCGTGATGCAGAAGTGAACTTGTAGGCCAGGATGACAAGGAAGATCAGGCTTCCAATCAGAAACGCTCCGCCGGAGAACCCGAGTCCGGAGCTGTCTGCCAGAAAGTCGCCGAGCGCTGTCCCCAGGGTATTCGAAACGAGAATCGCAATCCAGTAAAACATTTCGGCACGGAACGACTTGATATCGGTGACGGACAATGATTTCTCGACCGAGTTCCAGATCAACAATGTGAGGCAGAGAATGCAGACGAGAATAAGCGAGCCAAGAGGATACCCCAGGGCAAGAGTCCTGTCCATGAAATCGCTCATGGTGGTTCCAGCGGTGCTCGTCGATAGAATGACGGACCAGTAGACGATGGGCTGATACCGTCGTGCTGAGAGTTGAATAATCAGGGTGATGACAAAAAAGGAAAGAAGGATGATCGAGCTGATGGCGTAGCCCACATCCAACGTCATCGAGAGCAGATCGCCTGCGGTCTCGCCCAACGTGGTCGCGCAGATCTTCATGATCCAGAATGCAAGGGTGAGCTGTGGGATTTTGTTCGTAAATCCTCCTCTCACATTGAACTGCGCGAGTGAATCATTCCTTGCTGACGAGCAGATACAGGGCGTGTGACCCGAACTTGAACGGCTTCTTCTCAACGGATCCGAACGCCTGAGAATTCTCGAAACCCGCCTGAGCGAGGAGCATTTCCAGTTCCCGGAATGTGTAAATCCTATGCGAGCCGAATTTTTTCTCGGTTTGGCCGCCGCGAACAAAGGTGTACTCGGTTTCGAGTCTGCCGGAACGGTGGTCGTAATGATTGTCTTCTTTGAAAACGATATCGCCGAATTCCATTTCAGTGTGGTCCTCGATTTTCCGAAGGACGTTCTCGGCAACGCTGCTTGCGTCCAGAAGAAATCGCCCGCCCGGCTTTAGGACCCGGTGGATGGTCTTGAGAAAATCCGTATTGCCCTGGTCGTCCAGGTATCCGAAACTGTTGCCGAAACAGAACGCCCCGTCAAAACGGTCCTGCCAGGGAAGGTCGCGCATTTCCCGAACGTGCCATTCAACAGCAAGGCCTTTCCCTCTGCTGGCGGTTTGAGCTTCTTTCACAAACGGTTGCGAGAGATCGGCTCCCGTCACGGCAAACCCGCGGGAGGCAAGCTCCATCGAGAGGCGTCCATTGCCGCAAGGAACATCAAGTAGTGCGGCAGGCGGCAAAAGCTGCAGCACGTTCCCGATGAAATCCGCTTCTTTTGTAGTCTGCGCCGGATCAATCGCCATCCGCCACATGTCGTTCGCCAGTCCGGAGAAGAAATCTCTCCACCATTCGTTTCGGTTCATCAAAGGGAAGTAAAATGGTAGGAAGGAAAATGGATACGGGAAAATTTAGGGAAGCGGCGGAGGAAAAGCAATAACAGAATGCAGATTGCAGAAAGCAGATGGCAGACGGTAGACAGAACATTGGGATTTTGAACTTTGGTCGAAGACGTACCTTCGGACGCCCGACAGAGGTTGATAGATTCTGAAGCAGCCACGATTTCCAATCGTGGGTACCGAAGTGCAGGGCAGCCCTACTTCTCGATGGTCCTCAGATAAATAACCGCTTTCCTTACGACCTCCTGCCATTCGCGCTGGAAGATTTCGTCTTCCCAATGAATTCCGAGGTCTGCGAGGTAACGGCGAATGTTCAGACCTACACTCAGGGAGTGGAACATCAGATACTCGGGGTCCTTGTCCAGCGAGCGTCGCAGTTCACGCACATACCCGAGCGCGGGCGGCCTGAGCAGCGAAATCACCACCTTCTCACTCTCCGAAATTGCCTGCATGAAATTCTCCCGTCAAACTGTATCGAGACACTGCCTGGGGGGCACGCCCACTCTCAGACATTACGGGAAATCACCGTAACGAGTTTCATGACCGAGAAGCCCGAAGACAGGGAAAGCGTTCTCATTTTTGGGGAAGAGGGAAAAATAAAGGGGAGAATGGACAGAAAGACGGGAATAGAGCTAGATGATGCGCTCTCTTAACACTTTCGAGACGATCTGACCGCGGGAATGAACGTCGAGCTTTTCGTGGATCTTTTTGAAGTGCGTTTGGACGGTGTAAAAACTGATGGAGAGTTTTTGGGAAATTTCCCTTGCGGTGAATCCCTTGACCACAAGCTTCAGGATGTCCTTTTCACGCTCCGAGAGACCGTAGGTGTCGACGATGCCCGGCCGGAGAATAACGAATTCAATGAGCTTTTTGACAACGACGGGGTCCATTGCCATGCCTCCCCGCACAACGTCCTGAATCGCTTCGTCGACTTCAGTTGCGGAACAGGATTTCAGCAAATACCCCTTCGCCCCGGCGGAGACTGCTTTGAAGATGTTCACGTTCTCGTCGTAAACGGTCAGCATGATAATCGACGCCTTCGGCGCAAGCTTCCGGATACGAGGAATCGCTTCCAGCCCCGTCATGCCGGGCATTTCGATGTCGAGCAGGATAACATCGGGAGGAAAGGGATCGGAACGAAGAGCACCCAGCGCGCTGGCTGCTTCATGAAACGAACGGGGACACCGGACCGCGGCACTCTGGTTCAACGCCTCCGACAGGACAAAACAAAAATCCCGATTGTCGTCGACGATCCAGGCAGTGATTGACTTTTGGGGGGAAGTTGACATCTCGCGGTTCACCATGCTCCCGTTCTACGAGTAGTTTCACCCGGACGGATCCGGTTCCTGCGGTGGGGTAAGAGATGTTACGGAAGTTTGGTGAGGGAGTCAAGGGCGTTGAGGAGGAATTAAGACGTAAGAGTTCAAAGTTCAATGTGTTTAAAGTTTAAGGTTTCGAGTTACGAGTTTCAAGTTTCCAGCAACCAGTTTCCAAGTACAAATCTCGAAGTGTAATTTTCAATCTCCCCCCGAAGACGGCACGGTGCAAAGAACGCGTAGGTTCCTACTTCGTCAATCGATAATCTACAATCTTCAATCCACAATTATCCACAATCGACAATTGACAATCCTCCCTAAACCCTCCCCACCACCTCTCCGTCTTTTCTTCCCAAAAACAATATCACGGTTCGTTGGGCTGGTACTGTTACGCTGATTCTTTTCCCTGACTCCTTGTGAACCAGTTCCACCTCACCGTCATGATCTCCCTCTGAAACAAGTGCAAAAAGAATTGTGTCCTCGAATGCTGTTGGCAGGCACAAGATGGAAGGATCCTTCTTTTCGATCGAAATCAGCGGAGATACTCCTGTCTGTTCGATCGCGTGTTTGTAGAGTGCAGCGATCGCTTCAACGCTGTCCGAAAGTTCCACCGGTAGGAGAGACCAGAGGATTCGACCTTTTCCTCTCTGAACACTCAACACCGAAGAATGGCCGCTTCCTTCAATTCTTGCTTTTTCCGCCCGTTCAATCTTGTTCCCCCTAAAACTCACTTGATACTGCTCGTTTTCAATCTCCAACAGTTCTTCCTGCGCAACCGGCTCTGTCTTCGTGGAAAATCCCAATCCCTTCCCCCTCTCAACCGGCATCCAGTGGTCGTCCGCATCGAGCGCTCCGGTCACGAGAAGCGTCGATCCTTTTTCCACCAACTTCATCAATTCATCCCATCCCTTTTGTTGAAAAATTCGTGGTGAGGGAGCTATGATCAACGCTGGAGTACGCGTCAGGGTATCGATCTTGTACTCCGAAACGCTTGCCACCGGAGTATTGAGCCTATAGGCCAATGTCCTGACACATCGTTTCGTCGCTTCTGTCGCGAGGTTCCGCGTCGAGAAGATCTCTGAATGCGGAATCACGATGAGGACATCTTCTTTCCGTCGTCCCCGCATCAACTCCCGGTGCTTCGCAAAGAATCCGGAGAATTTGAGAAACGGATCGAGCTCCGGCTTTGCAGTGCCGTCCGTGCGGAAGAATCCAATGGCCGCTTCGTTGTCGGATTGCATGTAGGGATTCGTGTTCCAAATCCACTGGAGGAATCCGGCTCCGCCGGCGCCGATCGAAATCGCAAGCTTACGCTCCAGAAGGTCTCGCGCTTCTTCTTCTGTGCGCCACGCATTTCCACCCATGGTCTCGTAAAACATGACCCCGGTTTCTTCGACCAGGTTCGCTTTGCCCGGAACCTTGGTCATCACGTTGTCCCAGACCAGATCGTCGTTGAGCCACCAGTTGTGGATGCAGGTAAAATCCACGGCGTCGCCAAAGAATGGGTTGGCGGGACTCTCTCCCGTCCCCCCCTCGTCCTGACCGACGGTCACGAGTTGGTGTTGGTTCCCGTTGCTGCGGACAGCGGCGGTCATCTGCACAACCCACTCCCGGAACTTTTCCTGCGCAAACAAACGGTAATCGATCGCTTTGACCGGGCGACGATCATCAAAGATGTTCACGTCCGAAAAATCGTTGTCGCTCGGCAGGTCCAGAGGTTCGCCGGGCGTGGCGCGGTACCGCTCCCGCAGACGGGCCTCGAACTCTTCCTCCGTACCTTCGGGCGAGTGTTCGCGAAGCCATGATCGCCAGGCAGAATATTCGTACGGATCGTAGTTCGGCCGGCACTGCCACAGATGCTGCGGAGAGCAGAACGACGGCTCGTTGATGAAATCCCAGAGCAGGTCGTTCACCACACGGTACCGATGTGCGAACATCATGATGAATTCCTTTTGGGCGTTCACGGCGCGGGGGTCGAGGTAGGCGTTGGCTCCGCCCCAGGATTCGGGGAGGAACGCAAAGAGCGTAAAGATCACGGGAATGTCGTGCTTGCGTGCCGTCAGCACAAACGCGTCGAACGCGCGAAGTGCTGCCTCGTTCGGCACGCCGACGTCAAGCATGTAGTTTTTCCAGCCGGTCCATATGCCGGTGCGGACCATATTGACGCCGGAGGATTTCATTTCCGCAAAATCCCGATTCCAGAGAAATGGATTCGGTTCGAACAGGAACTTCCGATGCACGTCCGAGGTCATGTAGGTCGTGCCCGTCACCGGATATGGCTTGCCTTCCCGTTGAAAGTAATCTTCGTCGAGTGTGAGCGGTTTTCCCGCTCCGAGGAGTTCCGTGTCCATCACCCAGAACCCCGTCGTGTGGGTGAGCCGATGCGTCTTGTCGTCGGCCTGCGAAGGCACATCAATACCGACATTCACGCGATAAAGGCCCGGTGAAAAATTTCCGCTGACCGTCGTCGACCCGACCGCGAGCGTGCCATGGCCCTGAAGTTTCACGGTTGTTTTGGAAACTGGCGTTCCCTGTTCATGCAGAACTTCAAGGTGGGCGGCATTCACGACCGACGTTTCAACGTCCCCTTTTGGCTTGCGGAGTTGAATCGTAAACGAAGGAACTTCCCCCTTCTGGTAACACGCGAACGTCGAACGAGCGGTCACTTGTATGGCCCCCTCCGACGCACGGCTTACAAGAAATCGAATCGCCTTCGCGGTGATTGTGCCTCTGAAGTTTGCGAGCACCCATCTCCCGCCGGCAAAGCTTCCCTGATGACGGTCGACTTGGACAAATGGCGCGGCGATTCTGCGGTGTTCCTCTGAGATCCCAAAGGCAAGCGCATCAAGTACTGCATCGCGCTGTCCTGCACTCCCATCTTCTCCCGGGAAATCCTTTGTCGAGGTGAACCGGCAGTAGAGCTCGTAGACTTCTTCTGCAGTGAACTCTCCAAGGAGTCCACCCTCGAGTTCGATGGCCTTGTTCGATTCGAATGTTCGAATCAGTCTGGCGGGAACCGTAAAGGCTTGCGTGATGCCAAGTTTCTTGTGGTAGGAAGTCTGACGAATTCCAGCCCGCCATCCGGAGATTTCGCGCACGACGGGAATAGAGAACGGAATGCCTCCAAGATTGACCCAGTTACCTCCGGACATCAGGAATTTTGAGATCGCCAGAAATGCCTGTTGAGGAAACGCCGAGCCGTAGGGATCGAGGAAGGTGTCGTACTTCTGAGGGTTGAGATTCTGCTGAAGGTCGTTAAGATCAAGGAAGTCGGCGTCGAAATCCGACAGGGCTCGTTGCAGCAATTCGCGAGAGACGGGAGTAAAATCCCGCGTTGGAAAATCCTCATCGAAGAAAACCGCGACACGGACCTTATGATCCTTCTTGGAAGGCGCGAGCAGCGAGGCAATTCCGGGCGTCGCGTCGGCAACACCCACAAGAGCCAGTCCCCCGGCGGTTCTGATGAAAGTTCGGCGGTGCATGGTAGTAGGTAGCGTTCAGCAATTACTTCTACTCATCGACTCATAGACTCATCGACTCACAGACTCCTACTGCAAGAAAAACCTTTGAGGCGCAATCACCTGCTTGCTCAGCTGCGGTCCCTCATAGGAAACCTGGAGTGCCTGATCGCCTCCACGCTGAAAATAGATCACGTTGATCCCGTGTTTTCCGGCGGTGAGTGTCACTTTACTGCTAAGTTCAAGCGATCCGTGCAACCCGTCATTTGAAATCAATTCCTTTCCGTCGATGGCAAGTTTGCTTCCGTCATCCGACACAAGATAGAACGTGTATTCGCCGCTGCTGTCGACGTCGAAAAAGCCGTCAAACTGAAGGGCGTATCCCCCGGTCCCGTGAGGTGCTGCATCGAGAGCGATGTCAAACGCGCTGCCTACCTTCGATGCAACGAGCTGACGGACATCCGGAATGCTGTCCCAATTCCCCTCATAATAACTGTACTGCACTCCGTTCAGGCTCGGATTCACCAGTACGCTCGTCATGGCCTGCGGATAACTCATTCTCCCGTTCTTGAGGACTGTGCGGGCTGCGAGAGTCTGTTGTGGACGTATGGTGATCCGACCGGATGCCTGAAAAGAAGTCGGAGTCGGTTCGGTGCCGTCGAGTGTGTACCGGATCTCCGCACCCTCTATCGGATTCTTCAGTTGGACCGCGGTATCACCGAACACAAACATGCGCGCATGGATGCCTTCCGGAGGCGGCACACGGAAATTCACCCCTCGCGCTGCAAGTCTGTCGTACTGCGCCGGCAAGCGCGCTGTAAAATCGCCAAGATCACGGTACGATTTGGGAGACCAGACAACTTCGCTCAACGCCAGCATCCGTGGCAGAAGCATGTACTCCACATTTTGTTGCGCCGGAAGGTACTCCGTCCACATGTTTGCCTGCGCACCGAGGATATGTTTTGCATCGTCATCGGAAAGCTTTTCGGGCACCGGTTCGTACAAGTAAATCGAATCGATGGGGAGATACCCGCCGATCGCTTTCGGTTCGCCGTAAAGTCCCTGGTAGTAATCGAAGTAGCAATAATCGGTCGGCGTCATGACAACGTCGTGACCGGAGCGGGCTGCGTCGATTCCCCCCTGTGTCCCCCGCCACGACATGACGGCGGCATTGGGCGCCAATCCTCCTTCCAGAATTTCATCCCACCCGATGATACGCTTTCCTTTCGAGTTGACGAATTTTTCCATTCGTTTGATGAAGTAACTCTGGAGCTCACGCTCATCCTTCAATCCCTCATTCTTCATTCGGGCCTGGCATTTGGGACATGATGCCCACCGCACTTTCGGACACTCGTCCCCTCCAAGATGAATGAACTGTCCCGGGAACAGATCCATCACTTCCGTGAGGACATCCTGCAGAAATTCAAACGTTTTTTCGTTTCCTGCACAGTAGAGGTCGTTGTAGACTCCCCAGACCGTTCCAACCTTGAACGGTCCCCCGGTGCAGGAGAGCTCAGGATACGCGGCAAGCGCTGCAGTCGAATGCCCCGGCATTTCTATTTCCGGAACCACGGTGATGAACCGCTGCTTCGCATACGCAACAATTTCACGTATGTCTTCCTGTGTGTAGAATCCTCCGTGCGGCGTGCTGTCGCCCATCGTCTCTGCCCGTTGCGAACCAATCTCGGTGAGTCGGGGGTATTTTTTGATTTCGATCCGCCATCCCTGATCCTCCGTCAGATGCCAGTGGAATGTGTTGAGCTTGTAGGCGGCCATCAGGTCGAGATAGTGCTTCACGAATTCCTTCGAAAAGAAATGCCGGCAGACATCGAGATGCATTCCGCGCCACGGAAAGCGGGGGATATCCTGAATGTCCACACAGGCAATTTTCCAGTCGGATTTAACAAGGGTGCCGCGCTCAACTTCCGCAGGCAACAACTGGAAAAAAGTCTGGACCGCGTAGAACAATCCGGCAGCAGTGGGAGCTGCAAGCGTGATCGAATTTCTCTTGATATGGATTTGATAGCCTTCGTTGCCCAGTCGTCTTTTGGGAAGCCGGTCCGTCAGAAAAATTGTATTGCCGACATTGGTAAGAGAGGTGACTGAGACAGATTGGAATGGAAAGCCCGTGACCTTTCGAAGCTGCGTTTGAAAGAGCCTGGCCACTTCGCCGACAACCTTCGATTGGGCATCGACCACGAGCCGGGTTTTTGAGTTCAGGGTGAACGTCCCTTTGGAGACTTGTACTTTTTGTGGTTTGGGGATGAAGGAAACAGACTGTCCCCGGGCGGAACCGGCAAGGACCATGAGTGTCACCAGGGCCGGGATCATCTTCATTCGTCATTCTCCTGGCAATGGATTCGTTGGGAAATTGTCTCAGGATGCAACTAAGCGGTGAATCGAATGTAGGGAATTTCAGGAAGACTTAAAACCCCATCTCCGGGTCGCGCACATGAGACAAAATGTTGCTATTTTCCGTCTGCCAATCAGCACCGGATCGTATGGATCACAAGAAAACAATCGCGGTTGTCGAAGACAATAAAGACAACCGACTCCTCATCCGAGCCCTGCTTGCAGAACTCTATTCGGTCGTCGAATACGACAGCGCATTTGGCTCACTGGAAGGGTTTCAAAAAAGCGTGCCGGACCTCATTATACTCGACATTTCACTCCCGGGAATGGACGGCGTCGAATTGCTTTCCCACATTCGCTCCGACGACCGTCTGAAGCACCTCCCGGTCATCGCCCTGACAGCGCATGCCATGACGGGAGACCGCGATTACTACATGTCGTCCGGGTTCGACGACTACGTCGCGAAACCGATCATAGAAGAAGAACTACTCCTCGCGTCCATTGAGCGCCTTCTCGACAAACCGCAAACACGCTGAGCCGATGATTCCACAATTCATCCCTGGTGTCGGGATCAGTCGGGCGCATCGCAGTGTCCCGCTCTATTCCTTCGTGTCCTTGGTGTGCTTCGTGGTACTTCTGTCGTTCGTGGACTTTGCGGAGGCGGGCGGCCTTGACCCTCAAAAGTCGATGACGCAGTATTTGCTCAAGAGTTGGCAGACAGAAAAGCATTCCATCCACGGATCAATCCGGACCATTCTTCAAACCCGGGATGGGTACTTGTGGATCGCCACGAAAGACGGTGTGTTCCGGTATGACGGCAATCAGTTTACTGAGTTCAATAAATCCAATACGCCGGAGATTCCCAACAACAACATCACTTCCCTGGTGGAAGATGACAGCGGAACTCTCTGGATCGGTTCGGGCGCCGGACTTGTACGCAAAAAGGACCGGCGGTTCAGACTCTTCACCGCCCGCGATGGCTTCACGGATGAGAATGTTGTAACGCTGTGCAAAAGCAACGACGGCGGGCTTTGGATCGGAACCGTCAAACGTGTTGTCAAAATAAGCAACGGAGCGTTCACTCCCGTCAACCTTCCGAACGGCATGGAGGCGGTTGTGTATTCGATTTGTGAAGACAGGGAAAATACTCTCTGGGTAGGCACGGCCGGGTTCGGCCTCTACAGGTTCGATCGCAACGGTCCAAGAATCTTCAGGTCGGCTGAGCGGCAACTCACCAATATCGTGAAATCGATTCTTCAGACGACTGACGGCAGTGTGTGGGTCGGCACACAGGACGGCCTGTTTCGGTATCGCGGCGAATCAGTCCTCTCGTACACAACAAGAGATGGACTTTCGAGCAATATGATTTCGGGGATGTATGAGGACAGTCGAAAAACTTTGTGGATTGCGACCGGAGGCGGAGGTCTCAACAGGTTCGAGAACGACAAATTCTCACGGTTCACGACCGCCGACGGCCTGACAAACAATGCTGTGGGCGGAATCTGCGAAGACCGGGAGGGAAGCCTCTGGATTGGCACGGCTGATGGCTTGAACCAGCTGAGGGACTCAAAATTTTCGGTGTATGGGACACGCGAAGGGCTCACCAATGATGCCATTTGGAGTGTCCTGGAAGACCGTAGCGGGAATCTTTGGGTTGGTGCCGGCGGAGGAGGGATCAACAAGCTCTGGAACAAGCGCTTTACCTCTTTTGGCGCCCGCGATGGCATGCCGGCCGATGTCGTCCGAGCTTTATGTGAAGACCGTGACGGGCGAATCTGGATCGGCACTCACGGAGGCGGCTTGCGGGTCTTCAGGAATGAGGTATCCACTCCCCCCGTCCAACTCCCGAATCAAAGTGTGTACTCCATCCTTCAGGATTCCCGCGGGGACTTCTGGTTTGGGACACCGGCCGGACTGACCGAATGGAACGGAAAGACGACGAAGACTCTAAAACTGGGTGAGGATGTGAGAAACAATTTTGTGCGGACGATTATTGAAGGCCGGGACCACGTGATCTGGGTCGGCACAGGGGGGGGAGGGATCCGGCGGATCAAGGATAGAGCCATTTCGTCGATTACGACTGCGCAGGGCCTCTCAAACAACGAGGTCATGTGTCTCTTCATGGATCGTGAGGGAACACTCTGGATCGGCACCTACAATGGCGGATTGAATCGGCTCAAGGATGGCGTAATTACGTCGTTCACCACACAGAACGGAATGCATGATGATATTATCTATAACATCCTGGAGGACGACCGCGGAAATCTTTGGATGGGATGCAATAACGGAAAACAACATGTAAAGAAGAGCGACCTCGAGGATTTTGCCAAAGGAACGATCACATCTTATGCGTGTGTCTCGTACGGCAAGTCTGACGGCCTCAAGGGAGTTGAATGTAACGGCGGTTCGCAGCCGTCGGCGTGGAGGACGAAAGACGGAAAGCTCTGGTTCTCAACCGGCAACGGTCTGGCAATGATTGACCCCAACAGCATTCCGATCAACACCTTCCCTCCCCCGGTGGAAATCGAGAGTGTCGTTGCCGACGACGTGGACGCCATGCTTGGAGGAGCTCTGGAGTTTAAACCCGGAACGGACCGCCTTGAATTCCACTACGCGGGACTGAGCCTCATTTCGTACGACTCTCCCACGTTCCGGTACATGCTTTCCGGGTATGACAAATCCTGGATCGACGCAGGGTACCGGAGGATGGCCTCCTACAACAACCTGTCACCCGGCAAGTACACCTTTCAGGTGATGGCGTGTAATAGCGACGGAGTCTGGGATACGTCGGGTGCCTCGGTCACTGTTCGTCTGCGACCGTATTTCTACCAGACACGAACCTTCATATTCTTTTCGGCGATGTTCCTCATTCTCCTCACCGTCACCATCTATCGTCAGAGCATCCGGTCGATCACGCGCCGCAACCTCGAGCTTGAAGCCAGGGTTGCCGAGCGAACCCAGGAAACACTCAAACAGAAGGACGAGCTCGAACAAGCGAACAGGGAGCTGAGCCAGATCCTCCGTGAGCTGGAAAAGAATTCCACTATGCTGGAAGAGTCGAAGATCAAAGCTGAGCAGGCCAGCAACGCCAAAAGCCAGTTCCTCGCGAACGTCAGCCACGAGTTGCGAACCCCCTTGAACTCCGTGATCGGTTTCGCCAATGTTCTCCTTAAGAACAAGGATAACCACCTCCAACAGCAGGACCTCCTGTTTCTTGAACGGATCTCCGAAAACGGCAGACAGTTGCTCACCCTCATCGATCAGATTCTGGACCTTTCAAAGGTCGAAACCGGACGCGTGGAGATTTACACCGGCCCGGTCTCCCTCAGCGTTCTGATCCACGAAACCCTGGAGCAGTTCGAAGGGCGGATACTTTCGCAAGAAATCCGGCTGACGCAGCAGGTCCCCGAGCCGACTGGCCTGTTAAAGACAGACTTCGAGAAGCTGAAACAGATTCTCATCAATCTTGTTGCAAACGCCGTAAAATTTACAGAGAAGGGAACGATCATCGTCCGAGTTGGGGTGCACCCGAAGACCCGCGAGCCGCTGCGCATCGACGTCATCGATACCGGGATCGGAATTCCAGCCGACCGGCAGAGTTTGATTTTCGAGACATTCCAACAAGCTGATGAGAGCATCGCAAGGAAATTCGGGGGAACGGGACTTGGTCTTGCCATCTCCCGATCCCTTTGCGACCTGTTGGGATTCCGGCTGGAAGTTGTCAGCAATCTCGGAAAAGGTTCGACATTTTCCGTTATATTGCATGAAAGTACGGCTTCCCCCGTCTATGCTGTCGACAACAAGACAACTGCATCTTCTGATTCCGCAGCCCCATCGATGACAACCCCGGCAGGAACAACGGACGAACTTGCTCTCCGGAAGAACCGCGAGCAATTTCTGAATGATCTCCAGCCGTTCTCCCACGGCAACTGGGCGCACCTCAGTCTGAACCGCATCGCGCTCTTCGGCAGGAATCTGCGACATTCTCTTACTCCAGCCCAGAAGGACCGGTTCCGCGACACCGTCAAGACATACCTCGAGAAGACCGTCCCGGCACTTTCGCTCTTAACTGAGGGATCCTGGTCGAATACAGTCGCATCGGATGTCATCCTCGCCCTCGGGGTGCATACCAAGGAGTTGACAAAACTTCTCACGAAACAGGATTTCGACTCTGTCGTGACACCGGACCGGCTCGACTCCCTTGAACACGAAATTCCGAAGCACGTCGACGACGTGCTCCATGCGGTCCGAATGATGCGGGACCAATTGTTTGCACATTTCCAGTGCGACATCGTTGAATCTGCTCAAAGCGCACTCAAGGAGCACGAACGAGAACTCCTCGGGAACAAGGTTCATGTTGACACCCGGTTGCCACAAGCCGGCGCCTTCGCCTCTATCTCGCGGGGTGAACTGACTTCGGTCATAGGGCTTATGATCAGGAACGCCCTTCATGCGATGTCAGCGCAGAAGGAGCGCAAGCTCGTCATCTCAGCCAGATTGCGGCTCGACCGCTGGTTGATTGAGATCAGCGATTCGGGGAGCGGTATTCCGTCGGAACGGTGGCAGGCGGTCTTCGAGCAGGCAAACGGAGCATCGGTTGCACATGAGCCGCAGCTAAGCGACATTCCACCCATTCTGCAAAAATACGAGGGGGATATCTGTGTCAAAGAGAGTTCGGAGAAGTTCGGAACGACGTACCTGCTCCGGCTGAAGGCCGCCCATGTGTGAGCTTATCCATCCGTCCTCCGCTATTGTTGAACCATGAAGCAGCGCGAAAATCAGATTACCGTCCTCGTCCTTGACGACTCCCAGGAATTTCTTGACGACTTCAAGAATCTGACGAGTGCGTATTTCAACGTTCTCTGCTCGCAGAACGAGAAGGACGCAATGGACACACTGAACCGCCGAAAGGTCGACGTCATGTTTCTGGATTTGATGCTCGACCACGGGCAAAGCGGTATCGATGTGCTCGTCCGGGTCAAGGAATCCTTCGGCGACCTTCCGGTGATCATGATGACAGCCCATGCCGCCGTGGAGACTGCGGTCGAAGCGATGCGGCTCGGCGCCTTCCACTATATTTCCAAGGCCCCGAAGATCGAGGAACTGAAGGCGCTCGTCGACAAAGCCATCCAGGAGCGATCACTCAAACGGAGTTATAACGTCCTCCGTGAGGAAGTGGAGCGTGTATCGGGACGGATCGTGGGCAACAGCCCAATGATGCAGGAGATTTTTGAATCGATCCAACGCGTCGCCATGACGGATGTAACCGTCCTGATCACAGGCGAGTCGGGAACAGGAAAGGAGCTCGTTGCGCGCGAAATTCACCTCGCAAGCAAACGGAATGAACGGACGTTTGTCGCGGTAAACTGCGGGTCGCTCGTCAAGGACCTGATCGAAAGCGAGCTGTTCGGCCACGTGAAGGGTTCGTTTACCGGAGCTTCGCGTTCAAAGATGGGGAAATTCGAACTTGCCGACGGCGGAACCATCTTTCTCGATGAAGTCGCAGAACTCGATCAACATTCCCAGGTCAAGCTCCTCCGGGTGCTGCAGGAAAAGGAAATCGACCGGGTGGGAGGAACCAGCCCCATTCCCGTTGATGTTCGGGTTATCGCGGCGACCAACCGCGACCTTGTTTCGATGACCCAGCAGGGACAATTCCGGGAAGACCTCTTTTACAGGCTCAACGTCTACCCGATTTCGCTTCCGCCTCTTCGGCAGCATAAGGAAGATATCCCTCTACTCGCGGAGTCATTCCTTACACGCTATGCCCTCTCGCTGAACAAACCGAATTTGAAACTCGGCCCCGCAACTATCGAACACCTGACCCAGTATCAGTGGCCCGGAAATGTGCGGGAGCTCGAGAATGTCATCCAGAGAGCTATCCTTCTCTCCACTACGGGGACGATCGACACGGAACAGCTTCCCAAGGAGATTGCCGAGATGAATTCGCCGTCGAGCTCGATCCAATCCCTCCGCGTTATCGAAAAAGAAGCCAAGGAGCGAAGTGCACGCGTGGCAATTCTTCAGGCGCTTGAGCAAACAGAATGGAATATCAAGGCAAGTGCACAGATTCTCAGCATTCCAGAGAAAACCCTCTATGATCGTTGCACCAAGCTGGGAATCAAGCTCACAAAAAGGTCTTCCGAATAATTCGGAATTGTCTCAATCGATTCTTGATTTTTCAGAATTAGCGCGATAGACCCGTATTTATCTAGACTCACACCCCTGTTTTTAGTTGTTTTTCCTGCTTTTGTAGTTTCTGCAAGTTACATTCCTGGCACCAAAATTGCGAAGACTTCAGCGTGACTAGCAGAACAAATACCGTGAAATCAGACAATCAATATCGAGTTTGCCCCAGTTGCGGAAGCCTCACGATGGCTCAAGAGGCCCAGCATTTCTGCATCTTTTGTGGCTCGAAGTTGATTGAAGATTGCCCTGAGTGTGAGAAACCAATTATTCACGCGAATGGGAAGTTTTGCTACAATTGTGGGACATCATACAAGACACGGACTATCACTGTGGGACACGCAGAACCTGGGATTTCAGAGCCTGTAATCGCCGCCAGTTATCTTGACGGTTTACGTTTTAGGGGGAAATAATCATGGGCTCATCTAAAGGGGTGTTGTTAAGCGGCGTGGCTCTGATCATCGGGTTCTATACCGTTGGGATCAAGAGGGCTGAGACTGCAACTGCAGCGATCACTGCAACACATGCTTCCACGGCTGTCGCAGAGAATCTTGCACGAACCGGCTTGAGGTTTGCCATTAATGATCTTAGTAACAACGCTTGGGCCCCGACCACCAACTCGATTAAGTTCTACGGCGTGTTCAGCAGCAAAGACACTGTCAAATACAGTATTGCGGCGCTCTCGTCCAACCAAGCGACCGTCACGACGACGGGGACCTATAACAGCATCAGGGTTAAATTGACGGCAACGGTCACTAAGACAGACTCCTATCGACTTTCGAAGAGAGGCAAGAAAAGCGGCTACAAATGGGAAGTTTCTGACGTCTACGTGAGAATGCTATAACGTTGACAAACCGAGAAATCTGACAAGACTCTAAGTTCTTCTTTTTCAACAAGATAGATGAACCAATCGACACCTTGAAGTCTGGAGTCGATTGGTTTTTGTCTTATTAAAGAGGTAGATTCAACGAGAGAGACTGATGCAGACCACACCGATCCATTCGAATCTTTACCGCTTGTGTCCGAAGTGCGGAAATTTCTCTCATGTGCTTGAGGAACAGAACTACTGCATTCTCTGTGGAACAAAGCTCATTGACGCTTGCATCCAATGCGGCAAGCCGATTCTGCATCCTCAGGGGAAATTCTGTTATCATTGCGGCGCAAGCTACAGGACGAGAACGGCCGACGATGTCTCAGGATAGCCGCAACGAATTTCGTGTTTTCCCCCACCGAAGAAAAAATCTTCTGCGACCGCGAGCTCGTTTCATCAAATTTTCTCCCAAGCCGGACGGAATGCGTTTCGTAACGGAGCGAGGCCTTGAAAGGGACTGAATACAGAATACTCCTGAAAGACCGGAACGGAAGAACCGGTCACCGCTTTGTGAACGCGAGTTCTTACTTCGCGGCACGCGAAAAGGCCAACACGCTTGCCCAAGCGCAGGGATGGAAGATCCAGTCGATCCATGGAAAGAAAACCTACTCCTACCGAGTTCGCCGCGGCAACAATGTGCTCGACGGGACACAGAGCGCATTCACACGGGACGAAGTGGTTACGGCTCTCAAGAACCTCGGGTTCGAAGTCAAGTTTGTTCGCAAGCAATACGACCTCCAGTTCCAGGCCCCAACGGGGGAGCTGGTAAGCTTTATCGGCACCAGTGCACGTCTCCTGGAACAAAAGCTCCCCTACAACGAGATCCTCCAGGTAATGGTGAATAATGTCCGGAACAAGAACCTGAAGGGTGCACTGCGGAACGTCATCAAGGATTTGAAAGAAGGAACCGATTCCCGGGAAGCATTCATGCGTCAATCCCGAGTGTTCGGGAAGGATACGGCGCTCATGCTTGGCATTGCCTCCAAAAGCGGCAACATGAAAGCGATCTTCGAGAACGTCGCGCGGTTTGTGGAACGGCAGGCGGACTTCAAGAAGGGACTCATGAGCTCCATGATTCTGCCGGCCGTGACGTCCTTGTCCCTGTTCGGTGCGCTGGCGTTCTATGTCCTCTTCCTGCTTCCGGAGATGGTCAAAATGCTCGGCCCGATGACTTCGGAACTCCCCCCGTTGACCACCGGAACCCTCGAATTCGCCGACTTCGTGCGTGCGAACCTTGGCATCATCACAATTCTGTTCTTCCTGACTTTGGGTGGTGGCTATGCCTATCTCATCTCCACCAACGGCAAGTTGATGTTTGATCGAATTATCATTAGAGTTCCTTATATTGGTCGTATTTTGAGGAACACAAGCGTTGAGCTTTTCTGCAGGGTTCTGGGCATAATGTACACGTCTTCCGGCGAAAATATTGATGCAATTCAGCAGGCCGCCGAGTCGAGCCGCAACACGTTTCTGGAAAAACAAATCAAAACCCTTGCCATCCCCGCCATGTTGAAGTATGGGACCGAATTCTCCAAGGCAATGGAGTTGACGACGTTCTTCCCGGATATGGCGATCTCCCGTTTCCGGACAGCGGGCGAGACGGGTGATATGAAAGCCACGGCGATGCAGGTCGCCGACTTCTACGAGACGGAAAATACGTATGCCATGAAGAACCTGATCAGCGTCATTGAGGTGCTCATCTCGGTCCTCATCATGGGCTCCATGGTGTTCCTGACCTACCTTTCATCCGAGACTGCCAATATCAAGATCGAAGGCATAAAGTAACAATGCTCCAGCAAGTACAATCACGGGTCAAGAAGAAGGATCTCGGCGATGTCTTCGTCGAGAAAGGCATCATTACTGCCGAGATTCTCCTCGCGGCTCTGGACACGATCAGCAAGGAAGATCAGAAGAACAAGCGGAAACTCCCGCAGGTTCTTGTTGAAGATTTTCACGTCGACCGGGACAAGATCTATCAGGAGATTGCCCACTTCTATGCTTTCCGGACAATCGACCTTGCCCAGGAGCAGGCGGATGAAGTGGGTATCGGATTCATGCGTCAGGAGCTGAACAAGCTCCCTGTGGCCGTGCGAACGCTGGCCCTCGAGTCGCGTGTTCTTCCGTTCAAAATGGACAAGGTCCGCCAGGACCGGCTCCTCGTCATCACTCCCGATCCTACCAAGCGCGAAGTGTACTTCATTGCACGGGGATTCTCGTTCTCCAAGTTCGAGATTTGTTACATGAGACTCGGCCAGTGGGAGGAGCTTTGGCAGCGCGTCAATATCGGTCGGTCCGCCTACGCCGAGCTTGAATCAGACGTTCGGGCAGAAGGTGTCATGGGGGAAATGGAGGACGACACCGAGC
>JBARRO010000162.1:0-2390 GCA_049644265.1 Bacteroidota bacterium | reverse complement strand
AGAGCGCGCTGCTTTTGTTCCACCTGACCCTGTGGCAGCAACGCAAGCTGCGAGACCTTAGCTGCAACGAACAGCATCGCGGATGAATTGGGACACGCGGCCACACAAGCTCCGCATCCTATGCATGCAGCCGCATCCATTGCTTCCTCTGCCACCGGTTTGGGCACTGGAACAGCGTTCCCATCGGGGACACCTCCTGTTTTGGCGGAAATGTACCCCCCCGATTCCATAATGCGGTCAAGAGCCGATCGGTCAACCACGAGATCCTTGATCACCGGGAACGGCTTCGCTCGCCAAGGCTCTATGACAATGACGTCACCATCATGAAAGGTCCTCATATGAAGTTGACAAGTCGCAATCCCACTCCCCGGGCCATGCGCTCGGCCGTTGATCATTACCCCACAACTTCCGCAAATCCCTTCACGGCAATCGTGATCAAACGCAACTGGATCCTCGCCTTTCTTGACGAGGCTCGTGTTCAGGACATCCAGCATTTCCAGGAACGACATTTCTGGAGACACTTCATCAAGGACATAGGATTCAAGCCGACCCTGCACATTTCTATTCCTCTGTCTCCATACTCTGAGGGTAATCTTCATCACTTGTAGCTCCTTTGAGACGGTTTCACGTACTCAAAATCCAATTTCTCTTTGTTCAGCTTTGGTTTCTTTCTTTCACCGGCATACTCCCAGGCGGCGACATAGGCAAAATTCCTGTCATCGCGCATTGCCTCGCCTTCCTCCGTCTGGTGCTCTTCCCGGAAATGGCCGCCGCACGATTCCTCTCTGTGGAGAGCGTCGATCGCCGTCAACTCTCCAAGTTCAAGAAAATCCGCCACACGTCCTGCTTTCTCAAGTTCTGCGTTCAATTCGTATCCGCTTCCCGGGACTTTAACTCCCTTCCAAAACTCGTCACGGAGGTCAGGGATGAGCTCCAATGCCTTCTTGAGTCCCTTCCGATTTCGACCCATCCCAACATGATCCCACATGATCTTGCCGAGAGCCTGGTGAAATTCATCCACAGTCTTCGTGCCGTTCAATGAGAGAAGTTTCTTCACTTTCTCATCAACCCCGGATACGGCACTCTTGAATTCCGGATGGTCGGCCTTCATAGGCTTGAATCGATTGGAAGCAAGATAGTTACCCATGGTGTACGGAAGAACGAAATAGCCATCCGCAAGTCCCTGCATCAGGGCACTGGCGCCAAGGCGATTTGCACCGTGGTCAGAGAAATTCGCCTCTCCAATAACAAAGAGACCCTGAACCGTGCTCATGAGATTGTAGTCCACCCACAATCCTCCCATCGTGTAGTGCACTGCGGGATAAATTCGCATGGGAGTTGCATAGGGATTCTCGGCGGTTATCTGCTTATACATATCGAAGAGATTCCCGTATTTCTCTTCAATGGCTTTGCTTCCCAGCCGCTTGATCGCATCTGCGAAGTCCAAATACACCGCCATCTTCGTGACTCCGACACCAAACCCATGATCGCACATTTCTTTTGCCCGGCGCGAAGCAACATCACGCGGAACAAGATTGCCAAACGAAGGATACATGCGTTCAAGGTAGTAATCCCGCTCATTCTCCGGAATTTCCTCCGGCAATCGGGTATCCCCTTTACGCTTCGGCACCCAGATTCTCCCATCGTTCCTCAAACTCTCACTCATGAGCGTCAGCTTGGACTGGTAGTGTCCGCTGACGGGAATGCAGGTTGGATGAATTTGCGTATAGCATGGATTTGCAAACATCGCCCCTTTCTTGTGGGCACGCCAGATCGCCGTCGCGTTGCTGGCTTTAGCGTTTGTTGACAGGTAGAACAAATTCGCATATCCGCCTGTGGCCAACACGACCGCATCGGCAACGTACGATTCGATTTCTCCGGTCTTGAGATTTCGTGCGACAATCCCACGGGCTTGCCCTTCGACAACGACGAGGTCTAGCATCTCGCGCCGCTCGAAAAACGTGATGGTCTTTGCATCGATCTGCCTGCACATCGCCGAATATGCGCCGAGTAGGAGCTGTTGGCCCGTCTGACCTCGGGCATAGAAGGTCCGGGACACCTGGGCTCCGCCAAACGAGCGGTTATCAAGATATCCTGCATAGTCACGGGCAAACGGAACACCTTGCGCAACGCACTGATCGATGATGCTTCCGCTCACTTCCGCCAAACGGTACACATTCGCCTCACGAGCACGATAATCGCCGCCCTTCAGCGTATCGTAGAAGAGCCGATAGACACTGTCGCCATCATTCGAATAGTTCTTGGGGGCATTAATCCCGCCTTGAGCAGCGATACTGTGAGCCCGGCGGGGGGGATTCATGATAGCAAAACGCCAGCACATTGTAGCCAAGCTCTGCCAAAGAGGCTGCAGCCGACGCACCAGCCAATCC
>JBARRO010000161.1:0-61773 GCA_049644265.1 Bacteroidota bacterium | reverse complement strand
GTATCCGGGACTATGAGAAGTGCAAATTGGAGCGGCCCGCCCGCCTGCGGTGTTCGGGCGGGCACTACTGCCTTTTTTGAATAGGCTTTGAGTATGAACTGCGAGATTACTTTCTAGAAGTGGCACTAGTATTTCACCCCCCAAAATAACATTCGTGTGATTCGTCTATTCGTGTCATTCGTGTTCCCTCATCGGGTTCTCATTCGTGGATTTGTGTTTCCCTCCACATTTCCCTACATTCGTGTGAGTTCTCTCTCCCATGCGAATTCCAGACGAAAAAATCGAAGAGATCCGTAGCGCGACGGACGTGGTGGACATTATCTCCCAACACGTCAAGCTGAAGAAACGGGGCAAGAACTACATCGGACTCTGTCCCTTTCATTCCGAGAAGACCCCCTCGTTCACCGTCAGCAAAGAAAAGCAGATGTATCATTGCTTCGGCTGCCACAAGGGCGGAAATGTGTTCACCTTCGTGATGGAGGTGGAAAAAGTCTCGTTTGTGGAGGCGGTCCGGTCGCTTGCAGAAAGGGTCGGCATTGCACTCCCGGAGCCGGGAGCGGCCGATGCAGCTCAGCAGACGGAGATCGAGAATCTCTATAACGTGTGCAGGTTTGCAGCGAAATTCTTTCACGACAATCTGCTGAAGACCGACGAGGGGCGCGGCGCCCTGGAGTACTTCCACAAACGTGGGTTCACCGATGAAACGATTCGGACATTCGGACTGGGGTATTCGCTCAATACCTGGGATGGGCTCACCCAACGAGCGAGTCGGGAAGGAATCAAGAAAGAGGATCTTCAGAAAGCCGGACTTGTCCGTGCGCGTGATGACGGGTCGCACTATGATTATTTTCGCGGGCGCGCCATGTTTCCCATTTTCTCGGCAGCGGGGCGTGTGATCGGCTTCGGGGCCCGCAAACTCCGTGAGGATGATCCCATTCAGGGAAAGTACATCAATTCCCCCGACACGATGATTTACAACAAAAGCCGTGTTCTCTTTGGCTTGTTGCAATCCAAAGAGTCCATACGACAGGATGAAAATGCGTTCCTGGTCGAGGGTTATGCGGATTTGATTTCTTTGTTTCAGGCAGGAATTCAGAATGTCGTTGCCTCCAGCGGCACGGCGCTCACGGAGGACCAGCTCCTGCTCATCGGCCGCTACACGAGGAAGTTGAGCCTCGTCTACGACGCCGATTCCGCCGGATCGAGCGCCATGATTCGGGGAGTAGACCTCGCGCTCGAGAAGGACCTTGATGTCCGGGTTGTTGAGCTGCCGCAGGGGGAGGACCCCGACTCGTTTGTCCAGAAGCACGGTGGAAAGGAGTTCCTGGAACTGGCAGGTCGGTCGGTTTCTTTTATCGACTTCAAGGCGCGTGCGTTTCAAAACCAGGGTGCGTTTGCGACCCCCGAGGGGAAAACGCGAGCCGTGCGCTCAATCGTTCAGTCGATCGCAAAGATCAAAGACGAACTGAAGCGGAATTTCTATATCAAGGAAGTAGCACAGAAGTATGATGTTTATGAAACTGTCCTCTACCGGGAGCTCGAATCATGGTTGGGGAAGGAACGACAGTTTGTCCGGGAGCGCCCCACTCCGGATGCGGACCGCCAGGCCCGGGACACCGGAGTAGTGCAGGAAGAAGAGAAGGAAATTCCACCCGCTGAACGCGACCTCGTGAAACTGCTCCTCGAAGGCGACAAGGATGTGGCGCGGTTCATATTTTCCAATATTTCTGTATCGCAGCTATCGAACCCCAAAGCAAAAAAGATCATCCAAATGGTGCTCGATATGCTGGATGAAAAAGGCGTTGTCGATTCGACGTCCCTTCTGAATGAAGTGCAGGACGACGAGCTCAAGGGACTTATGACGGACGTTGCCATGAGCAGATACGAACTGAGCAAGGGATGGAAAGAGATGGAGAAAGAAATCGACGAACCGGAACCCTGGCTGATTGCCCGGGATGCCGTGATCATTCTCAAGCGCAAGGCGATTCAGAAAGAGATGGAGCTTAATCAGAAGGCTCTCAAGGAAGCGAGCCAACGCGGTGCAGACGCAATGCCTTTCGTACGGCGTCAGCAGGAATTATTGAAACAGATGAAAGAGGTCGAGAAAACGGAATTCCTGCGCCTCACTTGAACAATTCGTTGTTTGATTTTCAGCCCTTCTCTTCCTACCTTGACAACACTGTCTTTTCATTGATCGGACTGAATCTCTCCAACGCGGAACCCTAAGGAAAACATGTCCCGCAACACACCCCT
The DNA here is from genome assembly GCA_049644265.1 of Bacteroidota bacterium. GTDB lineage: Bacteria > Bacteroidota > Ignavibacteria > UBA10030 > UBA10030 > JBARRO01. Next base: position 59,520 of record JBARRO010000161.1, on the reverse strand, counting down.
CATGATTCACATCGTACCCGGCAAATGCGATTTCTGCGGCTGCTGTGTGGGCGTGTGCCCGGAAGATGCGATCGAGCTTCTCGAATCCAAGATCTCCATCATCGATGAGCGATGCACGAATTGCCGCAAGTGCGTCTGGGCATGCCCCTGGGAGGTCATCGAATTTCATCGCGAGGGAGTTGAGAACCTGCCCAAGGAAATCCCTTTATTCTTGAACAGCTGATTCAAAAACTGTTTCACAGAGTTCACAGAGAAACGAGGCGCACACAGAGAGTAAATTGAGTTTGAAGGGATTTCTTTTTTCAACAAAATCACACAAAAAATGTCGGTTCTAAACCGCTATGTACTCTTCTCTTACTTTCTCTGTGAGCCGTTTTTATTAACCTAGGTTCGTCAAACAATGAAAGATCGATACGACGTCATCGTAGTGGGAGCCGGGCCTGCGGGCTCAACCGCGGCGAGGTATGCTGCGGCCGGCGGAGCATCGGTGCTGATGCTTGAGAAGGATCGCGACGTTGGCTATCCCGTGCGTTGCGGGGAAGCTGTGAGCCACGAAGGTTTGATTCAATTCATCGAGCCGGACCCGAAATTCATTGCATCGACAGTCACCCGCTTCCGACTGGTCGCTCCCAATGGCGACGAGGTCGTCCCGAGACTCGACGGGAAAGGGTATGTCCTGGAGCGCCGCATTTTCGATTATGAGGTGGCAAAACTGGCGGCAAAGGAAGGGGTCGAAGTGGTCACAAAAGCTTATGTGTACGACCTCATCAAGGATAGCACGGGCGCGGCGGTTGGAGTGAAGGCCCTCATCAAGGATGAAAAAGTGGAAATCCGGTCGAGTATCGTTGTAGGAGCCGACGGGGTCGAAAGCCGGGTGGGGAAGTGGGTAGGAATCGACACGACGTGCCACATTCGGGATATGGAGAGCTGTGCCCAGATGACCATCTCCGGTATCAAGGTCGAGGAAGATGTGCTCGATTTCTATTTTGGAGATAACGTTTCACCCGGAGGCTACTTGTGGGTCTTCCCCAAAGGCAGGGACACGGCAAATGTCGGGATCGGGATCAGTGTTGAAGAGGCGAAAAAGAAATCAGCCATCAGGTATTTGAAGGAGTTTGTCGGTCGCAAGTTTCCGAATGCAGCAGTCCTTACTCATATTGCGGGAGGAGTTCCCTGCGCTAAGACGTGTGACACGATTGTCAGGAACAATGTCATGCTTGTCGGAGACGCTGCGCACCAGGTAAATCCAACTTCCGGAGGCGGCATCATCAGCGGCATGATCGGCGGCATGATTGGCGGCCAGGTTGCGGCCGAGGCGATTCAAAAAAAGGATCTGCGCATTTGCACCGAGTACCAAAAGCGCTGGCACAAGCGTCTCGGATGGCGGCATGAAGTCTTTTACACCATCAAAGAAGCGATCTCTGGTTTCTCCGACGAGACGCTCAACAAGATTGCGAAGAGCGCATTGAAGCTGCCCGAACAGAAACGAACGCTTGGCGGAATTTTCCGCACCGCGCTCTGGAATCAGCCTTCCATGATGCTGGAACTCGCGAAAGTATTCGTCTCCTAGGCGTTTTCTCCTTCCTTGCAATTCCCTCCACCTTCTTGTATATTGCTTCCGAAATTCATGTTCTCGCGAACACGCCTGAGTGAATAAGCAGCGGTTCCGTAATATCCTCGTGGTCCGGACAGACCGGATCGGCGATGTGATCCTTTCACTTCCGATGATTCCGGCGCTGAGGTCGAGTTTCCCCGAAGCGAGAATTTCCATGCTCGTGCGATCCTACACACGGGAGCTCGCCGAGGGACAGGAAGGCGTTTCGGAGGTTCTTTGTTACGATAACAACGGATCGCCGAGGTCATTCTTCTCCCTCCTCTCAGAGTTTCGCAACAGGCGGTTCGAGGTTGCTGTCGTGGCGTATCCGAGATTTCGGATAGCCCTGCTCCTGTATCTGGCCCGTATCCCGACGAGAATTGCCACGGGATTTCGTTGGTACTCGTTTCTGTTCAACAAGCGGGTCTACGAACACAGAAAAACCGCGGCAAAGCACGAGGCGGAGTACAACCTCGGTCTTCTTGCACCGCTGGGATGTGCAATCCCGAAGAAGATTCTTCCTGTCCTTCGCACCACAGCAAAGGACCGGTCGGTTGCGGCCAACGTACTGAAAGAACTGCACCTCACCGGCAAAAGCAGAATTGTCGTCCTCCATCCCGGAAGCGGGGGATCGGCAAGAGATTGGAAGCCTGAAAATTTTTCTGCTCTGGCAGCTGAACTGGAGCGCAGGTCGTTTGATGTTGTTGTTACTGGAGGGAAGGGAGAAGAGGCGCTTGTTCGGAATGTGGTGGAAAGGGCCGGAGGGAAAGTCCGGTCGCTCGTCGGAAGGCTCAGTCTCATGGAGTTGGCCGCTGTCGTCCGCTCTGCGCGGGTTTTTGTTTCCAACTCAACGGGAACCCTCCACATCGCGGCTGCTGTCGGGACGCCCGTCGTTGCGTTCTACCCGCCCGTTCTCGTTGCGAGTCCGCAACGGTGGGGGCCTCTGACCGACAAGAAGGTCGTGTTTGTCCCCGACCGGAATAGATGTCCGCTCTGTAAAGGTGGCGAATGCCAGTCCAATGTTTGTATGGACCAGATAACCGTCGCAATGGTTGTCGAGCAGGTGCTCACGCTCGCCGGTTCACCAAGAACTGCACGCAAGCGATCATGACCGGAATGATCCGATATCAGCTTCCCGCCGTTAGTCTCCTGATGATGCTCTGGACCTTTCCGGCGGAAGCCCAGGATTCGACTGCGACCAGGCGGCCGAGTCACGCAGCGATGGTAAAACGCCAGGACACGCTTCGGACAATCCAGAACGTTGCGTTTGCGCAAGGCGAGAGACTAGTATTCGACGTCGGATACAGCTTCTTTACGGCCGGGGAAGCAGTGTTTTCCGTTCCGGCAAGCGACACCGTCCACGGACGCGAATGCTATCAGGTTCTGTTCACGGTCAACACGACCCCTTCATTCTCGTGGATTTTCAAGGTGGAAGACCGGTATGAATCCCTTGTGGACAAGAAAGGCATCTTCCCATGGAGATTCTCCCAGCGCATCCGCGAAGGAAAGTACAGCCGCGATTTTACTGCCGAGCTTGACCAGGTCAACAATGTCGCCATTACGCAGGATGGAAAGTACCCGATCCCGCCGTACGTCCATGATGTCGTTTCGGCGTTCTACTACACGCGTATCATGGATTTTTCGACCATTCGCCCGGGGCAAAAAACGTATCTGCAGAATTTCTACAAAGATACCTCCTTCACCCTGGCCATCAAGTTTCTTGGATTTCAGAGAATTTCGGTTGACGCAGGCACCTTTGACTGCGTTATCGTTGAACCGCTGATCAAGGAAGGCGGGCTGTTCAAGAGCGAGGGGCGTGTCCTTCTCTGGCTTACCAACGACGAACGAAAGATTCCGGTGAAAGTGAGCACCAAGGTTGTTATTGGATCCATCGACGCAGAGCTGAGGGAATACTCCGGAATTAACGGTCCGATCCGGGCGAAGGTGGAATAGCGAATGCCAAAGTTCAAACAAGTCAGCCTTGCAGGCATTAAGACCATTTCGATCAAGTCGCGAAAGAGCAAGGTGACGCCAAAGGATTTTGCGAAAGTTCTCGCTTCCCGAAACCCCTCCTTCAAGGAATTTGCCGATTCTCTGCCGCATATTCTCGTCGCGCAGGACCTCCGTGACCTCGTCGGTGACATCCTCGGTTCCCGCGTAAAGAACAAGCCCGTCATTCTGATGATGGGCGCACATGTCGTGAAGGTCGGACTTTCACCGTTGCTCATCGACCTCCTCCAATCCCGCATTCTGACCCATGTAGCGATGAACAGCGCCGCATGTATTCATGACGTTGAAACGGCCATGTGGGGACACACGTCGGAAGATGTGGCAGTCAACCTGCTCGACGGGAAGTTCGGAATGTCGAAGGAGACGGGGGATTTCATCAACAAAGGTCTTGTCAAGGGAATGACCGAAGGATCGGAGGGATACGGAGAGGCGATCGCGAAGAAACTCATTGCAGTCAAGGCAAAGAACCGGAAGCTGAGCATCCTCGCGACCTGCTATACCCTCGGAATTCCCGTGACGGTGCACGCAGCAATCGGCACAGACATCATCCACCAGCAACCGTCGATGGACGGCGCAGCGACCGGAGAAATGAGTTTTCGTGACTTCAAAGTCCTGGCGAACTCGGTCAAGGAATTAAACGGCGGCGGAGTCGTCCTCAATGTTGGATCAGCAGTCATAATGCCCGAGGTGTTCCTCAAAGCGCTGACCGTTGCCAGGAATCTCGGTTTCAAGGCGAAGGGATTCTCGACGGCCAACGTTGACATGATTCGGCACTACCGTCCCCAGATGAATGTCCTGGAGAGGCCGACGCAGCATTCCGGCCGCGCCTACAACATCACGGGGCACCATGAAATCATGATTCCGCTGCTTGCGGCGATGATCAGATCCCGGCAGGGTCGATGACGGTACCGGGTGGCGTGGACATGAACGAACCGGGACAATCGTCATCGTCCCGGCCCCTCTCGTTTGTCGAGCGATCCAACCTATCCCCAATCTTTTTTGCCTTTGCATCCCTCCTGATTATTTTTGTCCTCTACCAGGTTGGGGGTGGACTACTGACGCTCGTTGTCGTGGGAGTCAAAACATTCACGCGGGAAAATGTCGGGATGGTTCGACTCCTGACGGTCGTCGGTCAGGTGGGGTTGATTCTCCTCCCAACTCTGCTGTTCGCAAGGCTCCTGACGACAACTCCCCGCGATGTGTTTCCCTTGCGTGTTCCGACGCTCAAAGAAATTTCCCTGGCGTTTATTGCGCTTCTTGCTCTTCAACGCCTTTTTGAAGCGTACATGATTGTTCAGAACGAATTTCTTCTCCCGCCGTACATCAAAGACCTTCTCGAGCCGATCAAGAAACTTTTCGATGAGGTCCTGAAAACCCTCGTGGGAGCTGACTCCGTGCCGGAGCTTCTCGTTGTGATCGTTGTCGTCGCGATTATTCCCGCGATCGTCGAAGAGGCGCTCTTTCGCGGTCTTATTCAGGCAACGTTCGAACGGGCGATGCCGCCGATTGCCGCCGCGCTGGTTGGTGGGGTGATATTTGGATTGTTCCACCTCAATCTTCCCGAGGCGGTTCCGCTGATGGGCCTTGGATTTTTCCTCGGTGTGTTACGATACCGGTCGCGCAGCATGCTCATGCCCATGGGCATTCATCTTCTTAATAATCTTCTTGCTGTTCTTGCTTTGTATTTTCACGTCGACGACGATCAATTGATGGCGACACGAGGCCTTGGACTGCCAAGTGTAACCATGGTGCTTATTCAGACTCTTCTGTTCGGCTTTGTATTCGTTTATGCACTGACAGCGTACCTCAAGGCGACGAGGAGTGTCGATCAATCCGTATATATTTCCCAACCGTGAGATAACGTCATGACCGTTTCCCAACAGCCACCAACATCTAGCCGGTCCGGCCGCTTTGCGACGCTTCCGAAGCGCATTGCAGTAGCGGTGGTGGCCATCCCGGCGATCCTCTGGCTTTCGATTCAAGGAGGATATCTGTTCTTTGGCCTCATCGTGCTTCTTTCTTCCCTGGCGTTGTATGAATTCTACAAGCTTGCAGAGAAAAAAGGAGCCTTTCCCCTTAAGATCGTGGGCCTGCTCGCAGGACTTCTTGTGAATTCGGCGTGCATCTACGAGCGGCTGCAAATTGACGTGTTTGAATTTTTTGCCGACCGCGGAATTCATCTCTCGATGTTTTCACAGCATCAATTCCTTTCCGTGATCCTTATCGTGTTCGTCCTGCTTGTAGCACTGCTTGAGTTGTTCCGAACACAAGGTTCTCCTTTGCTCAACCTGGGGTCGACCGTTGCGGGTGTGCTGTGCATTTCGCTCTGCTTTGGAACCCTGGTCATGATGAGAGAACTCTTTCCCTACGGTTTTCCCATGCATCGGTTTTTCTCGGTCTCGTTTGCCGACGACAATCAGATTGCGCAGGTGAATCGATGGGGAGGCATGACGGTCATCGCACTCTTTGCGACGATCTGGGCATGCGACACGGCGGCGTACTTTGGCGGTCTTCTGCTTGGGAGGCACAAATTGTTTGAGCGCGTCAGTCCCGGGAAAACCTGGGAGGGCGCAGTGTTCGGATGTATCTTTGCGGTGGCAACAATGGTTCTGGCACAGAATCTTGTGCTGCCCTACCTTCGGCTTTCTCAGGCCATCGTCATCGGATCGTTTGTCGGAGTCTTCGGACAGATTGGAGATTTGATTGAATCGAGGTTCAAGAGAGATGCGGGCGTCAAGGATTCATCCGCAATCATTCCGGGGCATGGCGGTGTGTACGACCGTTTTGACAGTCTGGTTTTTGTTGCCCCCATTGTGTATCTTTACATGGATTTTGTTGTGCTTTCCTAATTGTGGAACTGTGAGGCTATGGGATTGAAGCCGTCGAATATCAGCGTTGTCACATTGGGCTGCTCGAAGAACGTCGTCGACAGCGAAACCCTCGTTGGTCAGCTGCGGCTTGGTAAGGCCGTTGTGGTGAATAACGTCGATGACGCGGACACAGTGGTTATCAACACGTGCGGGTTTATTGATGCTGCGAAGAAGGAATCCATCGACGCCATCCTCGAGGCGGTTGAGCGAAAGAACCAGGGAAAACTGAAAAAAATTGTGGTTGTCGGCTGCCTGTCGGAGCGATTCAAGAGTGAGTTGGTAAAGGAAATTCCCGAGGTTGATGCTTATTTTGGCTCCAACCAGCTCCCCGAGGTTCTCGCCAATCTGGGCGTGGACTACAAGAAGGAACTTCTCGGCGAGCGTGTCCTTTCAACCCCCAACCATTTTGCGTATCTGAAAATCTCGGAAGGATGCGACCATCCCTGTTCGTTCTGTGCGATCCCGCTCATGCGTGGCAAGCATCGGACGAAGCCCCGGGAGCAGGTGCTTGCCGAGGCCCGTTCCCTTGAAGCAAAGGGAGTCAAGGAGCTGATTCTGATCGGCCAGGATTCAACGTACTACGGTCTCGACCTCTACGGCGAGCAACAGCTCGCGTCACTTCTTCGAGAATTGTCCGCTGTCAGGGGAATTGAATGGATTCGACTCATGTACGCCTTTCCATCCAAATTTCCCTCCGATCTTTTGGAAGCGTATCGGGACCTCCCGAACCTCTGCCGTTATATCGACATTCCACTTCAACATGCTTCGGATGGGGTCCTGAAATCCATGAGGAGAGGGATCACCAATCGTGCCATGAGGGAGTTGCTTGAGAAAATTCGCAATGCCGCCCCAAATATGGCAGTGCGTACGACCTTCATTGTCGGATATCCCAACGAATCCGAACGCGATTTTCAGACGCTCTATGATTTTGTGAAGGAGGAGAAGTTCCACCGGCTGGGGGTGTTCACGTATTCCCAGGAAACCGGAACCTCCGCTGATATTCTGGGCGACCCGATTCCACAGAAGGTTAAAGAGGAGCGTCAGAAAGTTATCATGGAATTGCAGCGGCAGATTTCGGAGGAACGGAACCGGGCGTTGATCGGTTCTACTGTGAAAGTCCTGATCGATCGCCCGGAAAACGAATTCCTCGTCGGAAGAACGGAATGGGATGCACCCGAAATCGACCAGGAGGTGTATGTCTCGAACGGGGATCACCAGGGCCCCGGGTCGTTCTGCGATGTTCGTATCATGGATGCAACGGAATACGACCTCTATGGTACACGCATGAGTCTCCGGCAACAGAGCCAGGAGGACCGGCGATGAAATCGATCAGGAGAGGCGGACAAGGAAGAGTCTGGTGGTTCGTCCTGACTGCGGCGATAGGATTTCAATCGTCATTCGCGCAGGTGGAGAATCAGCGGAGGTCGTTCGAATCGATCTCCTCGGTGTTCTTCGACGCCATCGTGGTCGCCTCGGACAAACCGGGCAAATCCCGCCTCGATATGTACGTTCAGGTGCCCCACAGTGAAATCCGTTTTACGAAGGAAGAAGAGCAGTACGTGGGTCGCTACGAGCTCTCGATGACGATCAGGACGCCCCAGCAGGATCCAGTCTGGGATCGCAGCATGACGGTGACCGTCCAGCTGAAGGACTTCGCGCAAACAACCTCCGACCGTCTCTACAGCCTTCAACAGATTTCGACCGATCTGGATCCCGGAACCTACGATATCGTTCTGCAGGTGCACGACGAAGACTCAAAAAAAACCTCTCACGCTAAACGATCGATTCTCGTCACGGAGTTTAAGAAGGACTCCCTGAGCCTGAGCGACGTCATGCTGGTGAACAGGGTGACAACCGATGGCGATAAGAAGACCATTGTGCCGAACATTTCCGGCAATGTCGGAAATCGTGCAGAGGGGTTCTACCTGTTCTTTGAAGTCTACCACCCCGAAGGCGTTGATTCGGTGCATCTCTCATACAAGATCCTGAATCAGAAACAGGAGGAAGTCGCCGAGAAGAATCAAACGGAAGTTGCGACGGGGCTGAAGACTCAGATTTTTGCCAAAGTCCAAACCGCCGGTCTTTCGGTCGGCGGATACCTGGTGATCATCAAAGCGTCGGCGACTCCGAAGAATGCCCCCGCCGGACTATTCGCCTCCACAACCCGAATCTTCTCAGTTCGTTGGGCGGACCTTCCGTTCTCCATTCTGGACCTCGACAAGGCGGTGGAGCAGATGCGGTATATTGCACGGGAGTCGGAGACGGAGTACATCCAGGCGGCTACCACCGTGGAAGAGAAGAAAGCACGGTTTCTCGAGTTCTGGAGAAAGCGCGACCCCGATACGGACTCGAAACGGAATGAGCTGATGGAGGAGTATTACGATCGGGTCGACTATGCCAACAAAACCTTCAGCCACTACATCGAAGGCTGGAGGACGGATATGGGGATGGTGTACATACGCATGGGCCCCCCCGAGAATGTCGAACGGCATCCGTTTGAAGTCGGGACGCGGCCGTACGAAGTCTGGTACTACTACCAGCTGAACAGGGAATTTATTTTTGTGGACGATTCGGGGTTTGGAGACTATCGTTTGAAATATCCAACAACGGACTTGTGGGGAAGGATTCGTTAAACTTGACGTCCCCTTGCTGTCAACGCAAAGCCAGCCGGAGCATGCTTCGTGCTGGCTTTTTTCTTTGTGTCGTTGCGGGTCTCTTGTGGGACGTGCAGAGCGCATCGGCACAACCTGCAAGGACAGTTCGATCGGTGAGGATTTCCGGTAATAGTTCCGTGCCGTCGGAGGAACTCACTGCGATCATGATTCTGCAACCGGGGGTTCGTTGCCTGACATCGACGGTGCAGTCGGATTCGGAACAGATCCTGAAATACTATCGGACGGAGGGATTTCTGAACGCCGTCATCGATTCGTTCCACGTTGATCGGGCTGGTGAGGGGGAAGTGGATCTTCTCATCATGCTCCGGGAAGGAAAACTTTCGGTGGTTCAGGACCTCCTTCTGGACGGAGCCAAAACAGCTGACGTTGACGAAATCAAAACGTCATTGAAAACGCGAGCGGGAGAGCGCTTTGTCCCGGAACTGCTCGAAGATGACATCCAGTCGATCCTACAAGTGTACGAGCGCAAGGGTCGTCCACTTGCCAAAGTTTCTGTCGGTCGGATCACGTTTGCGGAAACAGAAAACCAGATGCTTGCGGAGGTTCATCTTCTGATTGATGAAGGAAGAGAACTCCGGATCCGCGAGTTCCGCATCGAGGGCAACACGAAAACGAAAGCTGCGGTGATCATTCGCGAGGCACGGCTCCAGGAAGAAGAGTTGTTCCAGGCTGACCTGCCCGGGAAAGTGAAGCGACGGCTGGAGCGTCTGCAGCTGTTCTCATCGGTCTCAATGCCGGAGCTCACGATGAACGAAAAAGAACAAGCGGGACTTCTCGTGAAGGTGACAGAGGGAAATCAAAACAACTTCGACGGCGTCGTGGGATACGTCCCGCCGCTGCGACCGCAGGACAACGGATATTTTACGGGACTCGTCAACCTTTCACTCCGAAATCTTCTCGGCACCGGGCGAAAAATCTCGACGCGGTGGTATCGTGAAAACCAGAGCTCACAGGAGATCGAACTCCATTATTTCGAGCCCTGGGTTGCCGACTATCCGGTCAATGTCCAGCTTGGTTTCCTTCAGCGGAAGCAGGATTCGCTGTATGTCCGAACACGGTATGATGTCGGAGCGGAGCTCATGATCACAGAGGATCTTGCGGCCGGTGCGACCTACTCGAAGACGACCGTCGTGCCCGGTGAAGGATACGGACGAACGGCGATCGCCGAAAGTCAATCGACGAGTATCGGAATCTCGGTGCGGTATGACTCCCGCGATGATCCGACCACGCCCTCGTCGGGAATTCTCTACAGCACAGAGTATCAATCGGGGTTCAAGACAACGGTTGGCACGACGGCGTTCGGGGGCAGCCGGAGCAGCATGCAACGGATATCTTTCGACTTCTTGTATTATATTTCGCCCATCGTGCGGCAGGTTGTCGCCATGGAGTTTCACGCCCGCGACTACAGCAGCGGCACGCTCGACCCCAGCGACCTTTTTCGACTCGGCGGAGCAACAACACTGCGGGGATACAGGGAAGGACAATTTCTCGGATCGCGTCTTGTGTGGACAAACCTGGAGTATCGCTTTCTCGTATCCGCACGATCCTTCTTCTACGGATTTCTCGACCTCGGCCGCATTGTGACGCCGGATAGCCCCTTGAATGGTCTGACTGCATCGGAGGTGCAGAAAATCGGTTACGGATTGGGAGTCAGAATGGATTCCGGAATCGGGTTGATCGGGGTGAGTGTCGCACTGGGAGAAGGAGACACGTTCGGAACGGCAAAGCTTCATCTTCGGCTCGTGAATGAATTCTAATCCCAAGGTCTCTCACCGTGGCTGACGGCACCAGAAAACTCCTCGCGTATCTTGAATTGAGCCGCCCCGTCAATGTTGCAATCACGTTCTGCTCTATTCCCGCCGCATCCGTTCTTGCAGGAGCACGTTCGCCCGACTGGGTGCAGGTATTGCTTGCTGCAGCAACGGGAGGGCTCGTCGCCGCCGGGGCAAACGCCGTCAACGATTCCTTTGATGTCGAGATCGACCGGATTAACCGGCCCGACCGGCCTCTGCCGCGCGGCGCTCTCAGCAGAGAAGAAGCGAGAGCGTTCTGGCTGATCACATCCCTCATTGCCGTTGGCCTGAATCTTTTTGTCAACGTCAAGGCATTGGGCATTGTCGTCTTTGCCGTTGCGGTGCTTTACTACTATAGCGCGGCTCTCAAACGAACGGTCTTTGCCGGGAACCTCGTTGTGGGACTCTTGACGGGAATGGCATTCATCTACGGCGCCGTGGCTGTGGGGAGATTCGAGCGCTCTCTCATGCCCGCGACCTTTGCGTTTCTTGTGAACGTCGGCCGCGAACTCATCAAGGATGTGGAGGATCTTGAGGGGGACAGGAAGGAATCAGCAGCGACACTTCCGGTGAAATACGGCGTGAAACCAGCCCTGGTGCTCACCACGGTGATACTCGTTTCTCTTATTGCGGTGACAATTCTGGCCTACATCCTTCATCTCTACAATCAATGGTATCTGTATCTCGTGTTCGTCATCGACGCTGCGCTTGTGTATGTGGTTGGTTCCATGTGGAGGGATTGGAAACCGCGCAATCTCAGCCGCCTGAGTTTGGTGCTTAAACTCTCCATGGTTGTCGGACTTGTCGCCATTTTTGTGGGATCCTTGTGATGAAACTTCCAGGGCTTGAAATCGAGCGTTCGGTCTGGTCCCTCGGGGTCGAATTGCTTGCCGGCGTTGATGAGGCCGGCCGCGGTCCACTGGCGGGTCCGGTCGTTGCCGCAGCGGTGATGTTTCCGAAGGACTTTGTCCTCGACGAGGTCGATGATTCCAAAAAGCTCACAGCAATAAAGCGGGAAGAGCTCTTCGAACAAATCAAGTCTCACGCAACCGGGATAGGAATGGGAATTGTAGGAAATGAAACCATCGACCGGATCAACATACTTCAGGCGACGATTCTTGCGATGCGGGAGGCGATTGAAAACCTTGCGCCAGCTCCTCAGTTTGTGATTGTGGACGGGAATTCCTTCAACCATAAATCGATCGGATTTGAAAACATCATCGACGGCGATGCGAAATCGTTCACCATTGCCGCGGCGTCGATCATTGCAAAGGTAACGAGGGATCGTCTCATGCAGGAGTATGACAGCCAGTTTCCCGCCTATGGTTTTGCCAAGAACAAAGGATATGGAACCAAAGATCACCTCGAGGCGGTCAAAACGCACGGAATGTGTGAGATCCACAGAAGAAGCTTCAAGGTGCACTCGGATAGTGACGATCTGACACTCGAGTTGCCATTTCCAGAGAACGCCACCCGCTCACATAACCTCTAAGTAAATGGAACACGGAAGGAGACGATGGTACGGATGTACACAGATTTGTTGTGAATGGGTTTCTCAATCCGTGTAGATCCGTTCAATCCGCTCTTTCCGTGTTCCATTAAAACGTCGGGACTCCACACATGCGCACGTTCATCCTCCTACTTTCGTACGTTCAAATCGTCAACGCTCAGACCAGCATTCGGGTAAACCAACTTGGCTTCCTGCCAACCGATCCAAAGAGTGCCGTCGTTCTTTCTGAGAACGATGTTTCGGCATCCGGGTTTACCGTTGCATCCGAGCCGTCGGGAAAAGCGGTGTACCGTGGAGTTCTGGAAAAATCACAAATTCCGTATGGGCAGTTCAAGTTTGTGTTCCTTGCCGACTTCTCAAAACTCAGTTCAGAAGGAATGTTTTCTGTGAGAATTGCTGAAAGTCAATCGGAAGTTTTTGGAATCGGGATGTCAATTTACCGTCAATATGCGGCCGCTCCGTTGTTCTATCTCCGTGAACAGCGGTGCGGATACAACGCGGTCTTCGATACCGTCTGCCACCAGGGCGACGGAATTGCCGTGAGTGGTCCCGACAGTGGAAAGTATATCGAGACAGTGGGCGGATACCACGATGCGTCGGATTATTTGAGATTTCTTATCACAACGAGCTACACGACGGGAATTCTCCTCTTCAGCTACAAGGAGTATCCGCACCTCTGGAGTGATTCTGTGCGTTCAGACGGGAGGAATGGATCGAACGGAGTGCCGGATATCCTCGACGAGGCACGATGGGGGCTTGAGTGGATGTTGAAGCTGTGTCCGGAGAAGGGAAAACTGTATTATCAGGTCGCTGACGATCGCGATCATGCGTTCTGGGATCTGCCGTTTCGGGACAGCACAGATTATGGATGGGGGAAGGGAAAGGCGCGTCCCGTATACTTTGCCACGGGAAAGCCGCAGGGGCTGTTCCAGTACAAAGACACGGCAACCGGAATTTCGAATATTGCAGGGCGGACAGCCGCCGTCTTCGCCCTTGGATCATGGATTTGGAAAAAAGGGGGATGGGACGATGCTTTCGCGGAAAAATTGCTCCGGAAAGCAATGGAGCTTTATGTAGCGGGTAAAGAAAATCCCGGTTTTTCGGAATCCGTTCCATGTAAAGCTCCCTACCGTTACCACGAAAAGACTTTCTACGACGACCTTGAATGGGCCGCGGCGGAACTCTACCGTGCCACGAAGGAACCGGAATTCCTGGATGAAGCAATACGGTTTTCGAAATTTGCCGCCGATACTTCATGGATGGGAAAAGACACAACGAATCACTACGAATACTTTCCCTACGTCAACCTCGGCCACTATGAGTTATTTGAATTTGCACCCGCGGAAGCACGTGACCATCTTGTCACCTACTACAGAAATGGACTGAACGCGGCAGGAAGGCAGGCAGAAAAGAATGCGTTCAACTATGGAGTTCCATTCATCTGGGTTTCGAACAATCTCGCGACTGGCTTGGCCACCCAGGCCATTCTCTACAAGAAGATGACCGGGTCCCCGGAGTTTGACCGCCTGCTCGCGGATACGCGTGACTGGATGTTGGGGAGAAATCCGTGGGGTCAGAGTTTTCTGATTGGCGTCCCGGATCGTGGGAGATTTCCGACAGATCCTCACAGCGTTGTCTCAAAAGAGCTGAAGATTCAACTCACCGGAGCGCTCGTCGACGGTCCGGTGTACGGTTCGATTTTCAGAAGCCTTCGCGGCCTTCGCCTGCTGAAAGCGGATCGCTTCGAGAAATTTCAAAGCCCGCTTTGTGTTTACCACGACGACATTGGCGATTACTCTTCGAACGAGCCGACGATCGATGGGTCGGCATCGATGCTGTTCGTGCTGGCGTCGTTTTCTCGTTGATCCTTCCATCGTTCATTGATTTTCCCTGCATCTTTGGTTACTTTCGTCTGAAACATTATGAGGGGGCGGATTCATGGCAGTGAACCGGAGAAAGCAGGGGGACAGGGGAGAGGACCTCGCCGCAGAGTATCTCGTCAAGTTGGGTTACAGGATCCTTGAGAGGAATTACCGCTTCGAGCGGGGAGAAATTGATATCGTTGCGCAGGAGGCCGAAGAGCTTGTCTTCGTCGAGGTGAAAGCAAGAACATCGGTCGCGTTCGGTTTCCCGGAAGAATCTGTTACTCCGCAGAAAGAAGAACAGATCATCAACGTCGCCGAGGGCTATTTAATGGAACACGAGATGGACGATGTACCCTGCCGGTTCGACGTTGTGGCAATTGAATTCATCAACGGGATACCGGATATCAGGCATATTCGAGATGCTTTTTAGGATAAAGAGGAATTCAGAATCCAGAATACAGGAGTCAGAAGTAAGGGCCGCAACAGAACTTTAAACTTTGAACTTTGAACTCTAAACTCTTCCCTTAATGTCTTCTCTTACCTTCCCCTCAGGTCTTTACACCGACTACTACCAGTTCACGATGGCCCAGGGATATTTGCTCGCGGGCAAGGCAGACGACACAGCATGCTTCGACTATTTCTTCCGCGAGAATCCTTTTGAAGGCGGGTACGTCATTTTTGCCGGGCTGAACGATGTGCTGGAATACCTTGAAGGTCTCAAGTTTTCAGATGAGGACATCAGCTATCTCAAGAGCCTCGGGTTTCAGAAACAGTTTCTGGATTATCTGAAGAAATTTCGGTTTGGTGGTTCGGTCCAGTCGGTACGAGAAGGGGAGGTTGTGTTTCCGCTTGAACCCGTGGTGAGAGTTGAGGGGAACATGATCGAAACTCAGATCATTGAAACGGTCCTTCTCAACCTGCTGAATTTTGAGTCCTTGATCGCAACAAAGGCGTCCCGAGTGCGACTCGCCGCAGGAGGGAAGAGGGTGGTGGATTTTGGATTGCGGCGCGCCCAGGGGTTGGGCGGATTTCACGCAAGCAGGGCGGCGGTCATAGGAGGTATGGAAGCAACCTCGAACGTTCTTTCCGCGCAGCAGTACGATTTGGCCACAACCGGCACCCAGGCACATTCATGGATCCAGAGTTTCGACGACGAGCTCACCGCGTTCCGCAAGTTTGCTGAAATTTATCCCGACAAATGCATTCTGCTCGTGGATACCTACAATACCCTTCGAAGCGGAATTCCGAACGCAATTACCGTTGCGAAAGAATTGGAGAGCAAAGGCCAGGCTCTCGTAGGGATCCGCCTCGATAGCGGTGACCTGGCCTACCTGAGCAAACACGCGCGTGCCATGCTGGACGAAGCAGGGCTTCACAGCGTGAAGATCATCGCATCAAACCAGCTCGATGAGTACCTGATCCGAAGTCTTCTCCAGCAAGGAGCTCCGATCGACTCTTTTGGTGTCGGGACGAGGATGATCACCGCTCACGATACCCCCGCCCTGGACGGAGTGTACAAATTGTGCATGGCTGATGGCAAGCCACGACTGAAATTTTCGGAAAATTACACGAAGACCACATTGCCGGGATTGAAGAGTGTCGTTCGATATAGTGAACGTGATGGCTTGTTCTACGCGGACGGGATCATGCTCGAAAACGAAACGCCCATCCATCATATCTTCCATCCGTTCTTCCCCGAGCAGCGGAGTGTGGTGCGCAACTACGATTTCGAACCGCTCCAGCGAAACGTCATGAAGAACGGCAGGATTTCCATCAAGCTTCCCACGGTTGCGGAGAGTGCCCGTTATGCGCAAGAGAGGTTGGATCATGTCCCCCCCGAGCACAAACGGTTTGAAAATCCGCATGTGTTTAAGGTCGGGATCAGCACGAATCTCATGAATCTGCGTTCTCAATTGTATGAAGAGCTCCAGCGAATTAATATGAACGGAGGTGCGGCGTCATGAAGGCGTTGTTGGTGGTTGATGTGCAGAACGATTTCTGCCCCGGAGGTTCGCTCGCAGTGCCGGAAGGGGACAAAGTGGTACCGGTCATCAATGAGCTGATGGATAAATTCCCGCTCGTCGTTGCTTCCAAGGATTGGCATCCGAGCCAGACTGTCCACTTTCAGAAATGGCCCGTGCATTGTGTCCACAACCGCCCGGGAGCGGAGTTCCATCCAGGTCTGAAGAGCGTGAAGATCAAACAGGTATTTCTCAAAGGTACCGGAAATAAAGACGACGGCTACTCGGCGTTCGAAGCAACGAACCTCGACCTCGAGAAATTCCTGAAACAGAACGGAGTCACCGAACTCTACGTGACGGGTCTTGCTACGGATTACTGCGTCCGCGCATCGGCGATCGATGGGGCGAAGAAAGGATTCAGCACGCTCGTTGTTACCGACGCCATCGCAGCCGTCAATGTCCATCCCGGCGATGATGCCAAGGCGCTGGAGGACATGAAGAAGGCCGGCGTGAAGTCTCTGACTTCGAAGGAGATTAAGTAGACGAGTTCTGAGCTGGTTTGCCCAGTTGGCTCAGAACATGGTTCGACTGCGCTCACCATGACGCTAGTTCTTCTTTTCTCATTACTCCCTACTCATAACTCATGACTCACTACTTGCTGATTGCTCATTGCTAACTGCTCATTGACATGAACGCTCTTCCTTTCATCCTCGGCGCCCTCTGCCTGATGGCGATTTCGTACCGGTACTACAGCGCATTCATCGCTGCAAAGATCATTGTATTCGACGACACAGCACAGACTCCTGCACACACACTCAAGGATGGGCAGAATTATTATCCGACAAACAAGTGGGTGCTGTTCGGGCATCACTTCGCAGCGATTTCGGGAGCGGGCCCGCTGATCGGTCCTGTTCTGGCGACCCAGTTCGGATATCTGCCGGGATATTTGTGGCTCCTGATCGGCGTCTGCCTGGGAGGAGCGGTCCACGACTTCATGATTCTTGCGGCTTCGGTCCGCCGCAAGGGAAAATCGCTGGCGGAGATTGCGCGGCATGAAATCAGTCCCCTGGCAAGCATCGTCGGTTCCATCGCCATCCTCATTATTGTTGTCATTGCTCTGGCGGGTCTTGGCCTTGCAGTGGTCAATGCGTTGCGGGAGAGTGCATGGGGAACGTTCACAATCGCGATGACCATTCCCGTGGCGTTGTTTGTCGGTCTGTGGATGAACAGGATTAGGCCTGGAAAGATCGCCGAGGCGAGTGTCATGGGCGTTGTGGGAGTGCTCATTGCGGTGTTTGCCGGAGGCTCAATCGCGCACTCATGGCTTGCGCCCTATTTTACGCTTTCCCGCGAAGGAATCATCATTGCCATCGCCGTGTACGGATTCTTTGCATCGGTCCTGCCCGTGTGGCTTCTCCTGCTGCCCCGGGATTACCTGAGTTCTTACATGAAAATCGGGACGGTCGCCGCGCTCGTGCTTGGAGTCTTTATCGTGGCTCCGGAAATGAAAATGCCCGCGATCACCGAGTTCATCCACGGCGGCGGACCGATCATCCCTGGAAAAGTTTTCCCGTTCGTGTTTATCACGATTGCCTGTGGCGCAATATCAGGATTTCATTCGCTTGTCTCTTCGGGCACGACGCCGAAGATGCTGAACAAGGAATCGGACGCCAGGATCATCGGCTACGGAGCGATGTTGATGGAAGGACTGGTGGGGATCATTGCCCTTATTGCTGCAAGCTCTTTGTGGCCGGCTGACTACTTTGCCATCAACCTCACGCCGGAAAAATTCGCGACTCTTGGGATGAATCCGGTAAACCTCCAGGAGCTTTCGAACGAAGTCGGAGAAACAGTGGCAGGAAGGCCGGGCGGGGCGGTGTCGCTCGCAGTGGGGTTTGCGCAGATTTTTTCAGGTATTCCCGGCATGCGTGGCCTTATGTCGTACTGGTATCATTTTGCCATTATGTTTGAAGCGCTGTTCATTCTCACGACGATCGACGCCGGGACGCGGGTTGCGAGATTCCTGGTGCAGGAGTTCGGCGGAAGAGTCTGGAAGCCATTTGAACGCCCGGACTGGATCCCCGGTAGCATCGTTGCCTCCGGCCTGGTCGTATTCTCGTGGGCCTATTTCATCTGGAATGGCAGCATCAGTACCATCTGGCCGATGTTCGGGACGGCAAACCAGCTTCTTGCCGGCGTTGCCCTGGCCGTGGCGACCTCAGCGATCATCAATGCGGGGAAAGAGCGCTACGTGTGGGTCACGCTCCTCCCGATGGCGTTTGTGTTTGTCACCACGCTAACCGCCTGCTACCTCAACATCGTGGACAATTTCTGGCCGATGATGTCGAACCCGGCGACCGCAACTCAAGGGATCATCAATACGGTGATGACGGTGATTATCATGGGTTGTGCTCTTTTGATTATTGTCGAGGCGTTCCGGAGATGGTACCGGGTGTTGGTGAAGAAAGAATACATCGTTGGTGGGCAACTTGTTACAGAAAAGAATTTCACGCCTGCGGCATACGGATGTGCTGGTTGAAGGCAGGTTAGGGTTCAGGTTAAGGTTAAGAGTAGATCCTCTCTCTGCGTTCTCGGCGTGCTCTGCGGTTGAAAAAACAATGGGGCCGACTCCAAACTTGCCGACACTTCTACATTCCTTGTTCAATATTCATTATTCGATATTGCTTTTCCCACATGTATCTAACCAATTCACCTGAGTGACCACCTCATTCCAACTCGAGCTTTTCTCCACTCCCTCCGAAGTTTACTACGATATCGAAACTCAGCTCTCCGCAAACGAAGTTGGCGGATGGAATAACATCCACCGGATGCGTGTCTCCGTCGCAGTTACGTGGTGCCAGGAGGATGGATTCAAACGTTGGGACGAGGCCTCGGTGCCTGCGCTTATTCATTACCTCGCGAAGTTTCGGAGAATCATCAGCTTTAATGGGGATGGATTCGACACGAGGGTGTTGAGCTACTACGGTAACGTGTATCCCGTTGCGCAGCGCTCGTTCGACTTGCTCGTGGACCTCAAACAGAGGATCGGGCGGAGACTCGGACTCGATTCACTCGCACGGGCAACGCTCGGAAAAGGAAAATCTGCGGACGGTTTGACCGCTTTACGATGGTGGAAGGAAGGGAAGATAGAACTGATTGCGGAGTACTGTCAGCAGGATGTCCAGGTGATGGTGGACCTCGTCGTGTTCGCGAGGGAACACGGTTTTGTGAAGTTCGACGACGGACAGGCAGGAATCAAAACGATTGCGGTTTCGTGGTGATTCGATGTTAAGGCTCTTGTTTCAAAGTTGACAGCATTTCTTTCATCCGTGCGAACTACAATTGAGAATTCTGCGAGAATAGGAAACGAGAAGTAGGATTTCAGCAGAGATTTTGTGAGATGGATGGGCACGATTATTGTTTCCTTAACACGTTAGAATCCTCGAGGGGGATTCCTTCCTGACTAACCCCATTTTTTCCAATTTGCGGGAATCTCCCCAACTTAAGAGTTGATCTTTTTTTTTCAGATTCTCAGAGTCACAACCATTGAGCCAGGTTTGGGCGGACCTGGGCTCAGGAGGGGATCATGCCTTACGCCTATTCCGATAATCTCTCCTGTTGTGACCACCAACAAGCCGGGTTGAAAGGATGCGCCATTTTGCATACTCTTAAATGGATTTCAAATCATAAGGAGTATGTATGAAACGTTCTAGGTTGACCGTTGCGGTAATTCTTCTCGCTGGTTCGATGCAGATTTTCAGCTCTTGTCGCAAAGACGAGCCGTGTGCGACGTGTCCTCCGACGGGACCGGATACGACGAGTCATGAATTTACCTGGACCATCGACACACTTGGGGATGGCGCAAGCAGCGCCCTGCATGATGTGGCAATAATCAATGACACACTCGTGTACGCTGTGGGAGAGATTTACATCAAGGATTCGTCGGGGCAGGTTGAACCAACTCCTTACTGCCTTGCAAAGTGGAATGGACTAAATTGGAAACCGATTAAACTCTATTACAGAGGTAGGGATTCCCAAGGTAACGATTATATCGCTCCACTGGTGTCTGTAAAAGGTGTTTTCGCACCTAACGCGATGGATGTGTGGCTTGCGCCCGGAAGTATCTTTCACTGGAATGGGAGAGATTCACTCACCGAGTTTTCATTTAATCGTCTAACCTTGGCAGATCCAAACGCAACTGTCGAAAAACTGTGGGGGATCTCAAGTACAAATTTGTACGGAGTTGGCGGGGCGGGTACCATCGTTCATTTCAACGCGACAGCGTGGCAGAAGCTCGAGAGCGGGACAACACTGGATATTCGAGACATCTACGGTTCAGGGAATGAAATTCTTGCAGTTGCATCGAACGACGCGGAAAAGAGACTTCTAAGTATTCAAGGCACCTCGGTATCAGCCCTATCGGACAGCGGACTGGCAAACAGTCTTTATGGGATTTGGTTTGATCCGGGTAAACATTATTATGCTGTCGGAGCAGGCATCCACGAGAAACAGTCTTTGAGTGACAAGCTTTGGAGCCGTTTTCCGAGCGGAGTAGTTACAAACTATCTGTCAGGAGGAGTTCGTGGTGCAGGGGTGAACGACGTCTTTGTGGCGGGTAGTTTCTTTGAGATCGCTCATTTCAACGGAAATTCGTGGCACAATTATAACAATGTTGTCCCGTTCAGTAGCGGCACTGTTGGTCGACTCGCAATCAAAGGCAATCTCATCATAACTGTGGGACTGACTGGCCCGAAAGCCATTGCTATCCTCGGAAGGAGGCGAATGATTTGAAAAACAAATAAAATCGCCGCTGTGCTACGAACACAAGGAGGTGGCTATGCAATACCTCAATCTCATCAGAGCTCGCGTCACGCACGATACTGCACAGTTACCTCGTAACGTCCGCTGTTCTTCCAGTAGGTCTCACCGTGTTGTTAACGACAAGTCTGTGTTACGTCGTTCGGTTCTATTGAACAACGAGAAGGTTAGACGATGAGTAAACCGATTCCTTTGGCTTTATTAGCACTTTACGTCCTTTCATGTTCCAATTGCGACGAGGGCACTGGTCCGGTAGACGACATTAAACCCGGACGACGGGACTACACTTGGTTCGTGGATACAATTAGGACACCAGAAAACATCATAAGTGGCATTGATGGCATATCATCCACGGATCTTTGGGCCGTAACAATACCGGGAGATTATCGACAGACGTTTTTTCACTTCAATGGAATATCTTGGTCAACGGATGGAATCAACAGGCCGTTCTCCCCACAAAGAGTTCGGGTGGTTGCGTCAAATAACGGATGGAGCGTTGGGTCACAGGGAGATATTTGGCACTTTGATGGAAACCAATGGCAGGCACAATCAAGAGTAACGGTTGACAGCAACTATTATGTTTCTCTCGAAGACATTGATGGTGATTCGCCAAACAATATGTACGCTGTAGGGACTTTCTTCGATAACGGACAGAACTTGCACTCCTTGATTCATCATTTCGACGGCAATTCGTGGTCACGAGTCGCCACAATAGATGCTCATTGCACACTAGCTCGAATAAGATTTTACGCTCAAGGCCGTGCGCTCATATTAGGTTCAGCCCACATCCCTGATGGGTCGGTGCCAGACTCCAGCAAGATATTCGAATTCAATGGAACTAGTCTTAAAGAAATATACTCTGGGCTAGAAAGTGCATCGGAGGTCGGAAGTTTCACGCCCATCCAAAACGGGATCATTATCGCGAGGGGAAGAAAACTAAGTTTCTATGATGGTAAGAATGAACAAGGAATTGTCACCCTTGCCTCTGGTAACGTCATTAATGCGAGAAATACAAAGGACATCGTCATCGGTGGACCCGACGGAATAGCTCACTATGATGGAACCGACGTGCAGTATCTTTACAGGTTTTCTGTCTCAACTACCAGGATCGATGGGAGCGAAGTATTCGACAATGCGGTATTTGTCATAGCGTTTGATTTGACGCAAAGATTGAATCTGGTTTATCGCGGCTACTTGCAGTAATAAACAGGGCGTGACGATTTCGGCGCCACGCCCGTAACGGCAAACAAAAGACGGCTCCGTCCCAATCAATCGGGGCGGTAGAGCGGCCAAGCTCATCTATCCTTCCCCTCGCGGGGGAGACCTCCGCCTTTTTGCTTGCCTGTGACTTACTCGCTTCGAGAAAGGAGGGGATCGGCATAGACACTTCATGAAAATGTACTGCTTCCGGCAACAATTTCCAACTGGTTTCCTGAGTATGATTGCCTCACTTTCGCTATCAAATGATCTCAAATGTAGGAGCACTTAACAATGAAAACGTTGAACCTTTTCGCAGCCTGTGTCATCCTCCTTTCTGGCAAAGCGATCGCACAGTTTCATAAGTCAGTCGATTTGTCTTCGACGGTTTACAAGACCATTCGAGTATCGGTGCCACCCAATCCATACGCATATTATGAAGCCAGTTCTGGGTCAATTGGCCACCAGCTTTTCACCAATCCAACCGAACATGATGTGTGGAGGTCGTTGTACAAATTTGACTTGTCGTCTATTCCCTCGGACGCCGTAATCGAAAGCGCAACACTTACAAGTGTCGTTTCGAATTATAGCGGGACCGACAACGGCGAAGTATACTATTTTACACGTGTGAACCTTTTGGACGAGACCGTCAATCCGACATCATGGGGAGAACCGTCGTTTAACTTGGCAATTACTGGAAGCCAAACAGCAAATCATAAATATACGGACACGGGTAGAACTGTGATAACGCAAACCGTCCTATCTCGGCTTGCGATCGGACGTATAGTCTTCGGAGGGTATTCAAACGTTGAAGATTATGGGACCTCTAAAGCTCAGTTAAGTCTCTCCATAACTGTCGGGTATTATCAACTCTTCCCGATTACATTCCAGAACAATTTCACGGCGGGAACGATGGGGATTGTGGCCCCTGGGATAAACAATCCATCAGCCGGTGTTCCTTACACAAAGGCAGACACAAAACTTGGAGATGCGTTCGCCCTCACGGCAAGTGCGCAGCAGGACCCCAATGACTATGACCGAGTCTGGAACAACTATGCCCCAATTTCGACTAGCAATTGGGTGAGACAGATTGGAGGAGGTTCACCAATTCAGAGGAGCACGTCTCAGACGTATAGCTTCAATGCTGAAGAGACAGACGCGACGGCAGTCTACACAGCGAATCTGCGGAAGAACTATAGGATAAGCCGGAGCGACGAGACGGAATTCGATGGAAATGTTTCGGCGGGAGTTGTAACTCAAATTGTGGAACAAAACACTGGCTCGGTGTCAGCGCCATCTCAGCAAACAATCAATAATCGGGATTATCGATTCTCCCGTTGGTCCGATGGCGTGACATCAAATCCGCGCGAATACGCTCCATCAGACAACACTACCTTAACTGCCTCATACAAAGCCCACCTTGCTTCTTCCAATTCAGCCGCTACCGCGGGAAACAACCAGCGCAAAATCGCAAGCTACAGTGGAGGCTCAAAGCACGCAGTGTATGAATCTGGGGGTTCCATCTGGTATACCCGCAACGATGGAAGCAGTTGGACATCAGAAGTCGGGATAGCGTTTGGACAAGACTACAACGGATATTCACTCAGGAATCCTTCAATCGCAGTAACGAGACCTGGTGGCGTAGTTAATGTGCACGTGACTTGGGAAGGCGAAGATTCTGCACCTTGGCACTCACGAATTTCCTATTATCGTCGGTCCACAGACAATGGAGCAACTTGGGGATCGGTGATACCTTTATATGAGACCTATGGCATGGATGCGACCCCGGTCGTGGCTGGGACGACAACAACTGCGGTGGTTGTTTGGACAGGAAACGGTGAAATATTGGCCAGGCCCGAGCCAAGTGTTAACACGACAACGTATTCTTTTAGCGGGGCCGACGATTGCATAATGCCATCCTTAGCAGCAAATACTGTGTTCAATCTCGCTTACATGGGTGGAAGTGGCGTATTATACTAAGGAGTTCAGCGTGAATGGCAGCTATCAAATAGTTGGTGAAACAAGTCCCATTGCTCTGACAGGAACAAGTGGCGGGATTCCATCGGTCGCAGTATCATCGACTGGCCAAGTAATGGTTGCATGGAGTGGAATAGTCGGTTCAACACCCTATGTTTTCGTTGCAGAAAGGAATACCTCGGGGCAGTGGCAATCGAATGTTCAGTTCAGCCACCTCTCCCATGTACCAAGCAAGCCCTCTGTTGGTTTTGATGAGGTTTCAAACAAGGTTATCGTTCTATTCCAATGCAGTTCACATGTTGGGGAATTAGTGAGGGAAAAGAACGGCTCAACTTGGACTCCGGTTGCTGACCTAGGCACGGGTTCTAGTCCAACAACACAAATGTCCGCTTATGACGGTGGGGCAATTCCTCTTGCGATGTGGACAACAGAGAGCTCTGCACCATACAAGATAAACCTTTCTCCCGCGGCTCAATCGGTTTCAGGCACAATTACATCGAATACCACTTGGAGTGGATACTACAATGTTGTCGGCAATGTGACAGTCAATTCTGGCGCAACACTGACAGTTTCCCCCGGTTCAGTTGTTGCCTTCTCAAGCGGTACCTCGCTCTTTTCCTATGGAAGCCTCCTCGCCAATGGCACATCTTCCAGTAAGGTAACGTTTACCACTGCCTCGGGTACAGGAAGTTATGGATCTTGGGGATCAATTGTTTTGGACGGTAACGGGGCATCGGGCTCTAGTCTTGATAATGTCATCATGAAATATGGGACTGAAATAAGGCCGAACAACGTTCCGAGTTTCTCCGTTACCAACTCAACCATAGAAAGCACAATCAACGGAATAAACGCTTGGGGATCTAGGGGAACCGTTTCCAATAACTCATTTAGTTTTCAACGCGACCATGGTATCATTGTTAGCAACTCAACCATCGGCACCCAGTACAACACGATAACAAAATCAGACAATTCCGGAGCAGCTCTCCTGTATAACGAGAATTCAAACGGCTGGGGAAACTATGTTTTTCACAATGATATTTATGGCTACAACTGGGGAGTCGCAAGCTCTTACGGTGCATCAATACATTTCGGTGACCAGTATGCGGGGTATCACTCTGTTAACAACAGAATCAGGAACTGCCTCTACGGCCTGATGGTCTACTCATATGCCCAGATCGATCTCTGCGATAATTACAATGGCTACATGAACAGCATTCGCAACAATATATACTATCATGCGTACGTTTATTCGAACGCACAAGTCTATGCAGCGTTCAACTACTGGTACCCTTATAGTACGGGTCTGTTCTATGTTGGATCAGGGTCCTATCTGGATAATGGTGATGAACTTGGAAATGATCCCTGGCCTGACGGATCGGGGGGGTCTCGAATCGCAGACGTGGGTTTCCAAGCTTCCTCCGATCAAAATGGTGTTGCACAAGCTACACCCCAGAATCCATTGAGCACTCAACCCTGGATTAAAGAAGGAAGGAGACTTCGACGTCAGGGCAACCTTTCCGGAGCATTCGATTGTTTCAAGAATGCCCTTTCCAACAATGAAAGCCCGACCGAAGCCTTGCTGGGAATTGCCTCTCTACATGGGAGTAACCTTGACAAAGACGTCGAAGGAATGCTTTCGTCATTGCCGAAGAACACGTACCCCCTCAGCGCGTAACTGTATGCAGGCATTCTTAGTAGACAAGGGAAAAACGAAGAAGCTCTACTCGAATTATCCAGGATTCAAGAAGATTCCGACCTGGGTCGAGCAGCCAAGTACCTGCGCTTCCATATTGCCCTCAACAATATGAAAGACGTGGAGCAAGCGGCGACAACTCTCAACTCTCTGAGCCCGGCCGGCGACAACGACCTTGAATACGCATTGGCACAATACGATCTGTTGAGCTTTCGGGGAAGTCAAATGCCTGTGAGTCAATTCGAGAAACATGCTACAGACAGCAAACCAGCAATCCCGACAACTTTCGAGTGCTTTCAGAATTATCCGAACCCTTTCAATCCTGTCACAACAATCCAGTATCAGCTTCCTGTCAATGGAAATGTAAGTTTGAAGGTTTACGACATCCTCGGGCAGGAGGTTGCCAATCTTGTCAACGGACAGAAAGAGCCTGGGATCTACGCTGTGCAATGGGATGCGTCAAGGCTGCCGAGCGGTACTTACCTTTTGCATCTGTTGGTGGCTGGTGAGAATGGAAAGGAATTCACAAAAGTTCTAAAGATGGCTCTCATGAAATAGCAATACAGGAAGGTTCTGGGTCAACGAAGCCGTCACATTTCATCGTGACGGCTCGTTTGTTCAATGTGGTTCAGCAGTGTCATTCCTTGGAGTCAGCTTCCATCCTTTTCCCACCGTCAAACTTGTCAACTCACGGAAAAGCGGACCACGAACAACCAATACTTAGAAACTCACTGCCGGCAGCAAAACTGCATACAGCCCCCACATCACCAGCCCAACAACAAGCGGAATCGAGATATTGTCGTCGATCTTGATGGAAAGCGATTCAACCACGGCTCCAAAGGCAGCGGCAACAACGCCGATCACATACTCAAGCGGGTGAGACGTCACCTTAGGCGCGAGGAGAACCACGACGATCGCGGATATGAAAAAGGCGATGGACCCTTCGAGGCTCTTGTCAAAGAACCTGTGCTTCCCGAACCGGCGGCCGATCAGTGCGGATGTGGAATCCGAAATGATCAGGATGGCAAACGCGGTGACGGTTATGATCTTGGGAAACAGCAGAACACACAGGCAGGCCGAGATGAGGACGTTCGTAGCTCCGTTCAGCCGCTTCTTTGTTGAATCCTGTTCGCGTCTTCGAAGAAGCCAGCCGAACCAGCTGTAGAACCACTCTGTGACAGGAGGGAAGTAATACCGCGCAACGTCCACGATGACAAACGCTGCGGTGACCGGGACGAGTAGCCAGAGGGCGTTGGAACGCGAGATGAAATAGTAAATGACCGGGATGGAAAGCGATGTCAGATGGATCGCTTTTCGGACAAGCTCGTGCCGGTATTCAATGGTGGCCGAATGCTCAAGCTGGCCGAGGTCGTGCCCTTCGGGTGGGTTCCCGGAAGGAACTTCTGTCATGAAGTCTTCTTGGTCTTTGCCGCAGGTTCCGGTGTTGCAGGAGACGGGGCGGCAATCTTGGGAGCCTGAGCAGGAGCGCCAGGTTCGGGGAGATCATTCTGGCCGTTTGTCCGCTTCTCCACCGGCGGAAGTTCTTCGCCCCGGATGAGTTTGTCGATTTCGTCAGAATCCAGGATTTCGCGCTCGAGCAGAGCGCTGGATAATCTGTGCAGCGTCGGCAAATTCTTCTTCAGGATTTTTTCCGAACGCTTCATCGCCTCCGTAACAATTTTCCTCACTTCGGCGTCAATCGAGATCGCGGTGTTTTCGCTGAAGTTCCTCGATCGCGTAATCTCTCTTCCCAGAAACAACTCTTCTTCTTTTGCTCCGTACGCGAGCGGTCCCAGTTTCTCACTCATGCCCCATTCGCAGACCATTTTTCGGGCAAGCTCCGTGGCGCGCTCGATATCGTTTCCTGCGCCCGTCGTGATCTGATTGAAGATCAGTTGTTCTGCTGCGCGTCCACCGAGGGCATACGTAATCATGGCTTCGAGATAATCCTTGGAATACGTGTGCTTCTCGTCGATCGGAAGGTAGCTCGTCACGCCGAGCGCACGGCCGCGCGGAATGATGGTCACCTTATGCACAGGGTCCGCTTCGGGGAGGGATCTCGCAACGAGAACATGTCCCGATTCGTGATAGGCGGTCACTTTCTTTTCACGATCAGAAATGATCATCGACTTCCGCTCCATCCCCATCATCACCTTATCCTTCGCCTCTTCAAAATGCTGCATCGTGACGACCTTGTTGCTCTTGCGCGCCGCGAGGAGAGCCGCCTCGTTAACGAGGTTGGCAATATCCGCGCCGGAAAGTCCCGGCGTACCTTTGGCAAGCACATCCAGTCGCACGTCTTCACCGAGCGGTATGTTCTTCGTGTGAACGCGGAAGATTCCCTCGCGTCCCTTCACATCGGGACGGTCGACGACAACCTGACGGTCGAATCGCCCGGGCCGCAGCAATGCGGGGTCGAGAACATCCGGCCTGTTTGTCGCCGCAATAATAATCACGCCGTTGTTCTGCTCAAATCCATCCATCTCCACGAGGAGCTGGTTCAAAGTCTGTTCGCGCTCGTCGTGACCGCCGCCAAGACCCGCCCCGCGGTGACGTCCAACCGCGTCGATTTCGTCAATGAAGATGATGCACGGAGCGCTTTTCTTGCCCTGCTCGAACAGATCGCGCACACGGCTCGCGCCGACGCCGACAAACATTTCCACGAAATCCGCTCCGCTGATCGAGAAAAATGGAACTCCCGCCTCGCCCGCCACTGCACGCGCTAGAAGAGTCTTTCCTGTTCCCGGAGGACCGAGTAGCAGGACACCTTTCGGAATCTTACCACCCAGGCGTTGGAATTTTGCCGGCTCTTTCAGAAATTCAATAACTTCCTGCAGTTCGACTTTTGCCTCGTCCGCTCCGGCGACATCCTCGAATGTAACCTGGGTCATTCCTTCAGTCAGCAGCTTCGCGCGGCTTTTTCCGAACGAGAACAACCCCTTGGTTCCGCCGGCACCCGCCTGCATTCTTCGGAAAATGACAAACCATATGCCCAGAAGCAGGATCCATGGAAGGATGCTCACCGCAGCATTGATCCACGCATTATCCTCTTTCTCCATCTTGAACTTCAGTCCCTTGGAAGTCCAGGAATTGATAAGGCTCTCGTCGATGCTGGTGTAGGGCAGAGTCAGCGCAATGCGCGTGGCACGGACTGTCTTCCCGCTCGACGTCTTGACGTCAGTGGGTTCCTTCATCTTTCCATGAAAATCGAACACGTTGAAGCCCGTGATCTTGATGACCGCGTCACTCATCTTGTCCTGGGCCAGAAGCTCCTGAAACGTCGTGAAGCTGACCTCGTATTCAGTTTCCTCGTTTGTGCGGAACGCCCACATAATGAGGAAGACGGCGAGGATAATCCCCACCCAGCTCAGCACAACCCGGCCGAACTTCCCCCAAGCGGAATCATCATCGCGGAACTGTTTGGGAAGCTTCTTCTGTGGTCTCATGGGTGTGAGGCGCTTCTTTTGTTGACCTGCTCCGTTACGTTTATCGTCAGCTTCATTGAACCAGTTCATCTGTAACTCCTCTCCCTTCCCATAACTTTCGGGCTTACGTTCTTAACTTACCAGCCATTTCCTACTTCCTACCTCCTGCTCAACCTTTCCCCACAATCCTATACACTGATTTCAAATTACGAACTTTTTGTGCGTAGTCCAACCCGTACCCGATTACAAAATCGGGCGGAATTTCAAATCCCACATAATCAATGGGGAAGTCGATCTTCGGGACTCCTTTCTTCAACAGAAGCGAAACAAATTTCAGAGAATTCGGGTTTTCTCTCGAGATCAGTTGCTTGATGAAGTCGACGGAAAGTCCGGAGTCCACAATGTCTTCTACGATGAGAATATCGCGTCCTCGAACATCGCAGTTCAGATCCTTCAAAAGCGTGACCTGGCCCGAGGAAATCTTGGCGTCTCCATAACTTGAAAGTTTGAAGAAGTCGACCTCGCAATCAATGTTGATTTCGCGAATGAGATCCGCGAAGAAAATGAACGATCCATTGAGGATACCGATAAAGATCGGGACCTTGCCGCGGTAATCCTTATTAATCTGAGCTGCGAGCTCCTTCACACGCGCACGGATCTGTTCCTCTCGTATGAATGGCTCAAAACGGTCGCCGTTGACAAGGATCTGGTCCGACATCTCTTTAAGTTAGACGTATTGGTGGTAGAATAATTTTACGACGGATCGGGTATTCTCTCTGATCTTGAACCGATCGTCCAGTCGCTTTCCGCAGACCCAAACGATTTCGGACTGCGATTCCAGCACGGGAATCTCCGATTTTTCGAACAACGGCACCTTCTCGTCGATGAGGAAGTCGCTTACTTTCTTTCGGGTGTTCATCCCGAGCGGAACAAACCAGTCACCGGGACGCCAGGTTCGCAACACAAGGCCGTCTTTCAGACGGTCCGCGTCCGCCAGCTCGTAGGGTTCCTTTCTTACGAGCGACGAAGGCACAGGTTCCGGCTCACCGATCGAAAACGTGAACTTCCCGAACGTGTAGGTTCCACCAATAACCACCGGCTGATCGAACGGTGAATCCTCGAGCGGCGGCCCGAACACAAGGTCATCACGGTTGCGATACGCCGCGAGTTTGTCGGTAAGTCGGATGGAGCGGCCCGTGGGCTGAGAGCATAGCCTCAGGAGGTTCAGAACCTTTTCTGCGCTCGGCTCAACTCCCTCTCTGCGAAGCAATGCGAGGAGAATCTCTTCCTGCAGATATTCCGGCTCTGCCATAAGGAGAGGAAGGCTAACCGCCAGTCGATTTTCCGATTCACGAATCATGGCGGGAAGTTTTTGCCCGACCGCCAAAGATAAAGACTGTTCAAGGCCTCGCATGACCGAAGAAACTCGGTTCAACGAAGTCCAGATATCCGACCCGAGTTGCTGCTGAAGGCCTGGGAGAACAACCTGCCGAACCAGATTTCTCGTGTATGCTGTCGACTTGTTCGAGGAATCCTCCCTATAAGCAATATTTTGACTCGTTGCGTATTCCTCAAGTTCCGACCGGTATGCGAACAACAAAGGGCGAATCACGGCTCCGGGATCCCTTCGGACAGGGATTCCAGCGAGACCCCTGACTCCGGTTCCACGCAGGAGGTTCAAAAACACGGTCTCCGCATTGTCATTCGCCTGATGGGCTGTTGCGATTGCATCGGCGGAAGCCTGCGCCCGGATCTTTTCGAGGAATTCATACCGCAATGTCCTTGCAGCTTCCTGTTTCGAAACCTTGTGCGCGTGTGCATAATCGAGTGTAGGCACCCGCTCGGCGAAAAACGGAACGCCCAGGGTGCTCGCAGCGTGCTGAACGAATTCCTCATCCCCGTCGGATTCCTCTCCCCGGAGGCCATGGTTCACATGGGCCACCGTGATCTTGAGCTTCCACCGACGTGAAAGGCCGGCAAACAGACTCAACATAACCGTCGAGTCCACGCCGCCGCTGACTGCTAGCACCAGCGACTGCCCCGGAGAAAGGAGATGCTGTTCGTGGATGAATGCTTCGAGTTTTTCCTCGAGGTTGACCATAGTCTTTGGAATTGCGAAGCAACCCGGATATAAAAAAAAACTTGACTTGTCTCCAAGTCAAGGTGCGTAAAAACCCTCGCTCAATCAAAGATACAGTTTTTTGGAGGGAAAGACAAGAAACGGCAATGATAAAGACTAACCGCAAAGTCCGCAAAGAATGCGCAAAGAACGCAAAGAAGAGATAAAGTCATTCATAATTCATCCTCTGCGTCCTTTGCGTCTCCTTTGCGTTCTTTGCGGTTATTCTATTCTCCATGCACCTTGCCTTTACCTCGAAAAGACGATAACTTTCTTTCATGAAGATGAAGGGACTACGCTACAAGCTCGGCCTGGGGTATTTGGTTGTCGTTCTGATCGGTCTGGCGACGAGCGTATTTGCCGTCTACAATTTTTCGCAGCTGAACGACTCCGTCGGGCTGATTCTCCGCGACAATGTCCGGAGTGTGCTTGCAGCCCAGAACATGGTCAAAGCGCTCGAGCGGCAGGAAAATGCCCAGCTTTCCATGCTGCTCGACGACATCGATATTTCCTACGTCAATTTCAATGCAAATCGCGTGGGATTCCTTGGCTGGCACGAACAGGCAAAGCTCGGTCAGAAAAAATTCGCTGAACTGAGCCTCCTGGATACTATCGAAGCTACCTACCGGGTCTATAACCAGCTGACCGACTCTCTCTATCGTCTGTTGCAGGTGAGAGGAAAATCAACCGCTGCCACTCAGTTCAAATTCACCATCCTCAGACCGATCGCCGAGAGGCTTAAGGAACAGTGCTTCCAGCTTCTGGAAATCAATCAGGACGCGATGGCACAAACCGAGCAGAGGATTCGTGAAACAACGAAGGGGGCCACCCTCACGGTTATTCTGGCCTCGCTGGCGTCTATTGTCCTCAGCGTTTCTGCGAGCATTCGTTTTACCCGGACCATCCTTCTCCCGGCCGAGAAACTCACCCGGTCCGTCCGCAATATCAGTCAGGGCCACTTGAACCAGAAAATCGACGTCATCACAGACGATGAAATCGGAGAGCTCAGCCGGGAATTCAACAAGATGACCGAGCGGCTGAGGATTTATGAAGAGATGAATATTCAGCAGCTCATTGCTGAGAAGAAGAAGTCGGAAACCATCGTCGAGAGCATTGCAGATCCTATTATCGTGACAGACAGGGAAAACAGGATTTTGCTGATGAATCAGGCCGCTGCGGCGGTCTTGAGCCTTCGGGGGAAGGAATGGCAGGGCAAATCCCTCAGGGCTGTCATGCGTGACGAACGGTGGGCGGAAATGCTCAAGGCCGATTCTCACAAGAAAAAAGAAATGGAACAGCGCGACCTCCTCCTGACCTTCGAACGAAACGGGACCAAGCTCTATTTTCGCCCGCGTCAGGCGAGCATTACCGACGAGCGGGGTCGCGTCCAGGGGGTCGTGACGCTGCTTCAGGATGTCACGCGCTTCAAAATTCTCGACCGGATGAAATCGGAATTCATTGCGACCGTGTCGCATGAGCTGCGGACACCCCTGACGTCCCTCAGTATGAGCATCGACATTCTCTCCAAGGAGGTCCTTGCCCCGGTCAACGAGCGGCAGAGGGAGTTACTCGCCGCGGCAAAGGACGACTGTGAACGGCTGCGCAAACTGCTGAAGGAATTGCTCGACCTTTCCCGGCTGGAGTCTGGTAAATACGAGATGAAAAAGGAGCCGTTCACATTCCAGTATCTGATTGATGACGCACTGAAACCGCTGCGACTGCCCTTTAGGGAAAAGCAGATCGAGCTTGGAATTATCATTCACCCCGACGTGCCACAGGTCGTTGGAGATCCCCAGCAGCTTTCCTGGGTGGTTACAAACCTTGTGAGCAACGCGCTGCGATTTACGGACTCGGGAGGAAAAGTGACGATCAGGGCTGACCGTGAGTCGTCTGCGGTGCGCGTTTCTGTCACGGACACCGGACGCGGCATTCCCCAGGAAGCCCATGAAACGATCTTTGAGAAGTTTGTGCAGGTGAAGGAAGCGTCGGAGACAACACCGGGGAGTGTCGGGTTGGGACTTGCCATAGCGCGTGAAGTGGTGGAGGCGCATGGAGGAAAAATCTGGGTCGACAGCAAACCGGGGAAGGGAAGCACCTTCTTCTTCACAATCCCCCTCATACAGCAACCTCAGGAATCCTAAGTGGAACAACGACTGCCGCGCGTGCTGGTTGTCGACGACGAGCGCAACGTGCTCAATACGATCGGCATATGTCTGGATTCTATCGGCATTCAGGCGACGCTCACATCGAAACCGCAGGAGGTTCTTGGGATTCTTCAGCAGCACTCCTTCGACCTGGCGTTTGTCGATCTGAAAATGGTCCCGATGGACGGCATGGAAGTTCTTGCGGAAATCAAACGCTCCTCACCCGACACGACGGTCATCATCATGACGGCTCACGGTTCGGTGGACAGCGCTGTTGAAGCGATCAAGCGCGGAGCGTACGATTACCTGCAGAAGCCGTTCGATTTTGAAGAACTCAAGCTCTTTGTTCAGAAGGTGTGGGAGCACCATCGCCTGAAGCGGGAGGTTCTGGAACTTCGCGAGGAGTTGGAAGTCGTCCGGGGAAAACATGAACTCGTCACGCGAAACAGGGCGATGCTGGAGCAGCTTGAGCTGGGAGCGCGGGTGGCGGAAAGCACCATCAGTGTGCTGATCGAAGGGGAGAGCGGGACCGGGAAGGAACTGTTTGCGGAGTTCATTCACCGGAAAAGCCCCCGATGCGACAAGCCTCTGGTCAAGGTCAACTGCGCGGCGATTCCCGAGCAGCTTCTGGAAAGTGAGTTGTTTGGCTCGGTGCGCGGGGCGTTCACCGGAGCTGTCAAGGACCGGGAAGGACGATTCGAGGCGGCGGACGGGGGGACGATTTTCCTCGATGAGATTGCGGAACTCTCTCCGTCAATCCAGGCGAAACTCCTGCGTGTTCTCCAGAGCAAGGAATTTGAGCGTGTCGGCGAGAATACAACACGAAAAGTCGATGTGCGTTTCATCGCTGCGACGAACGAAAACCTGGACGAGGCGCTTAAGGAAGGAACGATCCGGGAGGATCTGTTCTATCGGCTGAATGCTGTGCGGATCAAGCTTCCTCCGTTGCGGGAGCGGCCTGAGGACATCTCCCTGATGATTCAGCATTTTCTCTCAAAGTATGCGAAAGGAACACCGCCTGAAGTCTCTCCAGCCGCCGAGCAAGCCCTTCGTTCCTACCGGTGGAGCGGCAACGTCCGGGAGCTTGAGCATGTCATCGAGCGCGCGGTACTTCTCACCTCAAACGGGATCGTCGACCTGCATGACCTTCCTGAAGAGATCCGTTTGCCCACGGAGCGGCCTCTCAATACGCTCTCGCTCGAAGAGCTTGAAAAAACCCACCTGAAACGCGTTCTGCAGCATGCGAAGGATTTCGATGAAGCCGCACGAATTCTGGGAATTGATCGGAAGACTCTCCTAAATAAGAGAAAGAAATACGGCTTGTAACATCTTCAAGGGAAAAAATTCCCCACGCCCTAACCCCCTGCGGTTCAACCTCTTTCCTCCTGTTCAACCTTTTTCCTATTCCTTGCGGGGAATTTTTCCCCGCAGCTTGAGTCCTTCTCAATTTCCCTTCCTGAAAACAAGGCAAATTAAAGAGCCCGATGTGGTATGGAATTTGCCCTTTTGGAGTTACAAAGTCGAACGTCCCAGGCGCAGAACGTAAGAAACGCCTGTTCTGGTTATTACTAATGAGAGGATCGTTATGGCGACAAAACTCTCCACGCTCAACAACCTCGATATCGCAATTCTGGAACCCCGCGGCTCACTGATCGGCGGAGAAGAGACCGATGAGCTGAAGACCAAGGCAAAAGACCTCATCGAGCAGGGAAACAAGAAGCTTGTCCTCGACCTTGGGGGAGTCACGTATATCAACAGCTCCGGGATCGGCGCGCTCGTGAGCATTCACTCCATGTATCAAAAAGCCAACGGGAAGATCAAGCTCTGCAATATGGGCAAAGGTGTACAGAATGTTTTCGTCATCACCAAACTCACGAGCGTCTTTGATGTCGAAGAAGCTCGGGATGAAGCGGTGAAAAAATTTCAGGCAAAATAAACTCTTAATACAACTCATTTCCGGGAGAGATTTATGAAATCATCAACGTTCAATGCAATTGTCATGGTTGCGGCATTTGCCATTGGCTATGTTATCTACGAGTTCACACTGCCCCCTTTCATCAAGGATGGAGGCCCGCTGGTCATTGCATTGATCGCACTCGTTATTATGCTTGTGACCTATGTCTTTGAGCGGTTCTTCACCTTGCGCAAGGCGCAAGGGAAAGGCGCGCTGACGGTGTTCCTGAAGAATGTCCAGCAGGCGGTGAACAGCGGTGACATCGACGGTGCAATCGCGGCGTGCGACAAACAGCGCGGGTCATGCGCCAATATCATTCGCACAGGCCTTGAGCAGTACAAGATGCTTATCGAAGAGGGAGATATCAAGGGACAAAAGGAATTGATGGAGAATGTTCAGCGCTCGATTGAGGAAGCGACCATGCTGGAAGTCCCCTTGCTTGAACGCAACCTCGTGTCCCTTTCGACGATTGCCTCCATCGGCACGATGATCGGATTGCTCGGGACAGTGATCGGAATGATTCGTTCATTCCAGGCCATGTCTCGCGCCGGTGCTCCGGATGCGGTGCAGCTCGCGCTCGGTATTTCCGAGGCCCTCATCAACACGGCGGGAGGTTTGATAGCAGGTATCGGCGGAATCGTGGCGTACAATTTCTTTGTCACGAAGATCGACAATTTCACGTACATGATCGACGAAGCAAGCTATGCGATCGTTCAGTCGCTTGCGGTTCGCAAACCAAGCAAATCGAAGTAATCACTGAAAGGGTGTCATCATGCCGAAACACAAAAAAGGGCGTGTCGGAGTTCGCATCGATATGACGCCGATGGTGGATGTGGCGTTTCTGTTGTTGACCTTCTTCATGCTTACCACCCAATTCAAGCCGCCCGAAGAGGTGTCCGTGGAGTTGCCGGCATCTCACTCGCAGTTCAAGCTGCCGGAATCCAACCTCATTCTGATTACCGTCAACAAAGAGGGGAAGATCTACCTCGGCGTCGATTCCCAGAATCTGATGGCCAGACTGTTCGGCGAACAGAACAAATACAAGGCGGCAGTGGAGTTGGAAAAGAAGGACCTTGGAAACATTCTGATCCAGGCGCGCATCAGCAATCCGAAACTGGCAACCGTTGTCAAAGGCGACAAGGGTGCCCCGTTCGGACCGATTGAGGATGTGATGGATGTGTTGCAGAAGGCCAGAATCACGAGGTTCAATCTGATCACTGATCTTGACAAAGGAGCCTGACCATGGCAGCCGTTGAAACTGGTCAACCCAGAAGTCATGCCAAGGGAAAAAAGCGGAAACGCCGTGTGGGTGTCCGCGTGGACATGACTCCCATGGTGGACGTCGCAATGCTCTTGCTGACGTTCTTCATGCTGACGACCGTGTTCAGTAAACCTCAAACCATGGAGCTCAACCTTCCACCCGACGACAAAGTCACGGTCGAGGTTGCGGAGTCAAACCTCCTGACGTTGAGGGTGGGACAGGATGGGGCGATTTATTGGAGCATCGGGACGGAAGTTCCCAAAAAAGTCGAATTCAAAGAGCTTCGGTCGAAGTTGATCGACCAGAACAAATCAAACCCCAAGCTCATCACCCTGATCAAAGTCGATCGTGAAAGCACCTACAATATCATGGTCGATGTCATGGACGAGCTGAACCTCGCGAACATCACGCGTTTTAGTCTCGCTCCCATGACGGATGCGGACAAGACGTTGATGAAAAAAGCGGCATAGGGAGAGGAGGACTCTTATGGCAGACGCAACAACACTGGTACCCTACAAGAACTCCGGCTACGGAGCCGTCGAGCTCAAATCCTGGGCCCATATATACCTGGGCCGTTCGCTCGTGATTGCGGCATTGATCCACTTTGCCGGGATCGGAGCGTACTACGGCGTGGGATTGCTGATGGAAGAGGATGAGCCGATCCATACGGTTCGAATTCTGAAGTATACGGACCTCGGTCCGCCTCCTTCGCTCCAGAATAACCAGGCAGCCCCCGCAGTGGCAGTTTCTGCCCAGGCGGTGAAACCGAGCATTGGAATTCCGGTGCCAGTCCCGGACGCGGAAGTGAGCCCCGAGCAGACCATCGCCACGCAGCAGGAACTGAGTCAGGCGGTCGGCCCTGTTGGCGAAGGAGCCAATACGAGCGGAACACAGGTGGAGCAGGATATCAAAATCGAAGATGACGGACCTCCTCCGGACTTCGTTCCGTATGAAAAGGAACCGGTCGTGGTACGCAAAGTGGAGCCGAAGTATCCCGAGATTGCATTGCGCGCTGGCCTCGAAGGCAACGTCTACCTGAAAGTGTGGGTTGACAAAGAGGGAAAGGTTCGCAAAGCGGTCATTCTGAAGAGCGATGCCGAAATCTTCAACCAGGCGGCCGTCGACGCAGCCCAGCAATGGGTCTTCACCCCGGCGGTAATGCAGAAGGGACCGGTTTCCGTGTGGGTTTCGATTCCGTTCCGGTTCAAGTTACAAGGCAAGTAAGCAGTTCGTCAAGCTGACAAGTTGGGAGGAACGAGAATCGGATGACGGTTCCGGCAACCTGTCAGCTTGATTTGTCTCAGGGAAGGTCGGACAGTGGCAAACAGTAGAATCATTGATATCGGGAAGTATCTGGGGTACGGGGTTTCTGCGATCACGTTCGTGTTCGGCCTTGTCGTCGTGAGCGGGCTCCTGCTGCCGGAGCGTATCCCGGCACAATTCCGATACACCTTCGGTGTTGTGTTGATGTTGATGGGAGTGTATCGGTTCGTGGTAACGCGCACCAAAGCGATCCGTGAGAGGAATGAAAATGAGTAAAACCGCCCCGCTCTTGGCCCTTGTTCTGCTTGGCCTCCTCGCGTGCCGGAAGGAGACGCCGAAGGAAATGACGATGACGTCCGGGCATTCCGTGCTCCTCGCGACAGAATCACACGAATGGTTGCTGAAACAGGAAGCCGATGAATTCAGCAGGCAATACCCGGAAGCGACCCTGAATGTTCTGGGGACATCCACCAGGGATGCAATCGTCCAACTGCTTAACGACAGCGTCAGGACCATCTGTGTCGACCGTCGGTTCAACGATGAAGAGCAGGCGGTGATCCGGAATGCAGGAATGAAGATCATCGAGAATAAGATTGCAGAGGATGCCCTGGCAGTCATTGTGAATCAGGAAAATCCTCTGAAGAACATCTCGCTGGATCTTGCGAAACGAATTCTCGACGGCTCGGCGACGAGGTGGGAACAGGTGGGAGGTTCAAAGTGGCAGAAACCGGTGACGCTGGTGCTGACCGGAAGGAATTCCGGGGCAAACGAATTGCTCCAGAAAAAATTCTTTCAATTGATGAAGGAAATCGAGCCGGGAGTTGTTGTGCGTACACAACGGGAAGCGGTGGAAGAAGTCTCCAAAACTCCGGGGGCGGTGAGTTTTGTTTCCCTTGCTGCGCTGTCGCCCATGTTGCCGACTGTGCGCATGGTTGGTGTGGAAGTGAAGGATTCAGTCGGGTCCGTCACGTTCGTCAAACCGAGTCAGATGGACATTTACCAGGGGTTGTATCCATTCCACTATTCTTTGTATCTTTACAACAACGAGTCAAAAGCGGGCATCGGCGCGGGAT
This sequence comes from Bacteroidota bacterium, assembly GCA_049644265.1. Classification (GTDB taxonomy): domain Bacteria; phylum Bacteroidota; class Ignavibacteria; order UBA10030; family UBA10030; genus JBARRO01. The sequence continues at coordinate 20,318 of JBARRO010000161.1, read as the reverse complement.
TTAGTACGTATGCCATGACGGTTGCGGGCCAGAAGATCATCCAGAATTCCGGCCTGGTACCAGCAGTGATCCCGACCCGAAGGATCCAGCTTAATGCGGAGTAGCGAATGAAACGAACATCCCTCATAGTAGGTATCCTGGTTCTTTTGTGCGGTTCCAGCGCTCTTGGTCAGCGTCCCATTGAAGAGGGCAAGCAGTTATACAAGTCGAAAAAATACACGGAAGCTGTTGCAGCGTTGCGGGGGGCAGTTACGCTCTATCCCCGGGAAGCCCAGGGCTGGCTGTATCTGGCCAAATCGTTTTTGAAGACTTCCTTGCCGGATTCCGCAGAAGCGGCGGCGACCAGATCCCGAACCCTCGACGACGAAGATCCCGAAGTGTACCTTACCCTTTCCGAGGCACAGCTTGCCCAGAAAAATCTCGCCGGAGCCTACGCTTCTGCGCGGGCGGGACTGAAGGCCCGAAAGGAGTACGCTCCGCTCGTCACGCAACTGGGATTTGTCCAGCTTGCCGGCGACTCGGCGGATGCAGCGCTGATATCGTTCACGCGGGCCAAGGAGCTTGACCCTAACAGCGCTCTGGCGTTTGAAGGACTTGGCGATGCGTACTTGCGCCAGGGTGTGACCCCACTCGCCATTACACAATACGAGAGGTCCATCGACATCGATTCCGTTCAGCCCGGAGTTCTGTACAAGCTCGCCAACGCACACTTGAAAGAGCGGCAGTACAACGACGCAGTCAGGATCTATCAGAAGGTGGTGAACGAGGATCCGGAAAATCAGGCGGCGCTCTTCGAGTTGGGACGCATCTACTATCGTGCGAGACAATTTGTCAATGCCGCGCGGACGTTCCGAACCTACATGAGCAAGAATCCCAACTCGCAGGAGGCCATGGCGATGTTTGTTGAGTCGCTGTACCTCAGCAGACAGTACAAAGAGGCGCTTCCGCTGGCTCAGAAGATGAACAAGGCAGACCCGAAGAACCTCAAGTGGTTGCGAATCCTTGCGCACGCCAGTCTGGAAGACAAAAAATTCGATCAGGCAATTGAAGGTTATAGCAAACTTGCAGCGTCCGACACTCTCGAGGCCGAGGACTACAAGCGTTGGGGGCGCGCATATCTCGAAACGAAACGCGATTCGCTGGCGGCAGTCACATTTGAAGAATCGCTCAAGCGCGATACAACCCAGGCGGCCCTGTACGGAGATGTGGGCGCGATTTGGATGAAACTCCGCCAGTGGTCCAGGGCGGCGGACAACTTTGCCCGACGGTTCGGAATCGACTCCACGGCCAGCAGCGCCTACATTAACTATAGTCTCTGCATGATGGCATTGGAAGATTTTGAGAAGTCAAGCTGGGCTCTCGAACAGGCAATTCAGCAAAACCCGCAGTATCCACCGGCCTATACCAAGCTTGGGCTGAGTTACTTCCAGCAGAAAAAATACCCGGAAGCCCGGAAGGCGTATGAAACGGCAGTCAAAGTCATCGATACGGCGGAGACAAAGTACCGGAGTGAATTAGCCGAGGCATCGAGGATGACCGGACTGACGCTGTTGTTAGAGAAGAAATTTGAGGACGGGATCCCGTTTCTGAGAAAATCGCTCCAGTACAAAGACGATGACGCCCAGACGCATGTCTGGCTGGCGCAGGCCCTTCAAAATGCTCAGAAAAGGGATGAGGCGATCAAAGAATATAAGCGGGTCCTGAAAATTGACCCTAATAACAAAGAGGCAAAAAAAGGCCTCGAAATTCTGGACCCCAAATAACAGCAAATCAAGGAGACAAGTTTTGACGAATCCCATTTCTCAAGCTCAGGACCAACAGCCGCCGATCGGTTTCTATCTGTTCATGGGGGTTATCGCCCTTGCCGTGGCAGGCGCAATGGTGTATATGGTTCTTTCATACTTGTCCTGAACCTGATCACCAACTCAATACGGGCATCGGTTTTTTCCCACCATCCTTTCTTGAAAGGAAGAAACAATGAAGAGCACCCACATCATCCTTGTTGTCTTGGCGGCCATAGCCATGCAGAGTTGCGGGAAGAAACCGGAGGCCGCGAAGATTACAGAATGGCAGCAGTTTCAAGATCCTTATTTCAAGGTCACATTTGTCTACCCGAAGGCCTGGCATATCGTAACGGAGCCGAACAAAGTCTCCATTTACACGTCACAAGAGTCCGCGGGTAAGTTCTTTGACCCGACATCAAAGAATCCAGAAGGAGCGCAAATCGTAGTTGGGGCTGAACGCGATTCCACGAATGACCTTAATAAGTATGTGGAAGGATTCAAAAGTGAGAAGGTGGCTGAAGGGTACGAGGTGAAATCCGCCGCGGCGAAGCCCCTTGAAGGGGTTCCGGGAATGCAGGTTGAATACGCGGGTCGATTTGAAGGGGGTGCCAAGCTGGGAATTCTGCACACCATGGCTCTGAAGGACTCCATGATGTATTTTGTTCACTACGGTGGGTTCGGGGATTTCTTCGACGCGAACAAAGTCGTGTATGACTCCGTCATCGCGTCTCTCACACTCCCCAAACCCCGCGTGATTGCGAAAAACGTGGACCCTTCATTGCCCGTTCCGGAGACTGACCGGTTCCAGAATGAAGTCCTGGAAGTGACGTATCCGGCGAACTTCGGTCCTTCCATCAAAAAAGTCTCCGGCGAAGTCGAGTTTGCCATGGAGCTGAAGGCCTATCGACAGGATGCGACCATCAATATCGACAAGCGGCCGGCAAAAAAGAATTCCCTGGATAAGATTGTGGAGCAGAACTCGAAGAACTTTAAGGGAGTTTCCTCGAAAGGAACAGCAACCATCAGCGGAGAAAAAGCGGTGTACTTGAACTACCAACCGACAAAAGGTGTTGACGGACGCGTGTATTTCATCATCAAAAACAATCAATTCTACCGAGTCATCGTGTTCTATCCCTCCTCCATGAAGAAGGAGTTCCTGCCTCCCTTCGAGAAAACTGTTGCTTCGATTCTCATAAAATAGTATCATAGAATCGCCTTTAGAAAGCCGGGGTACACTATACTCCGGCTTCCTTATTTTTCGGCGAGAATATCATCGTGGTTCAAACCATCTCTCAAACCCTGCCTCCAACGGGCGTTGTCGAATACGCCACGAGCCGTCCCCGTGTCCTGGGTTGGCTCCGCAGCGCCGCCATTCTCGACGGGGACTGGGGAACCAGTATCGCCTATGTCCTCGGTATTGCGTTCACGCTCGCAGGGAACAGCAGTCTCTGGCACCTGATGGCTATGCTGGCATTGACCAGCCTTGTCGCCGTCAATTACATAACGATCTGCCGCCTCTATCCCAACGGCGGAGGGGTTTATAGTTCTGTTCAGCACCGCTCGAGAACTCTTGCGGTCATTGGAGCCCTCCTCCTCGGTGCTGACTACGTCATCACGATGGCTCTGTCCATTCTCGACGCATGTCATTATTTCGGTCTCGAACATCCTGCTATCTGGGCTATTGCCATTATCATGATGGTGGCCGTTCTCAATTGGTATGGCCCAAAACATTCCGGCGGCGTCGCGCTTGGTATTTCCTTTGTTACGCTTCTTACCCTTGCAGTAATCATCTTCGCATCCGCACCGACGTCACTTAGGAGTGTCCACGTCGAGCCATTTCACGAGAGTTTCGTGCAAAACTGGGGCATTTTTGTGGGGATCATACTGAGCATTTCTGGCATTGAAGCGATTTCGAATATGACTGGGCTGATGAAGGATCCTGCTCGTGACTCCCGGAGGGCAGTGTCGCTCGTATTGGCCAAAGTCATCTTTGCCACGGTCTTCCTGGGGTTGGCCATGCATGCAATCCCCGGGCTGACGGGACACACGGAAGACATGGTCCGCTTCCTGGGCGAACATTACGTGGGAGACTGGTTTGGCTGGGTGGTCGCCGTTTCGCTCGGATTGCTTCTGATTTCTGCCGGCAACACGGCGATGAATGACTTGATTTCCATTCAGTTCCTTATGGCAGTTGACAAAGAGCTACCCATAGTCTTGAGGAAGTTGAATCGGTTCGGCGTTCCGGTCATCCCTTTGTTCGTTTCCGCGGTAGCGCCAATTGCCGTACTCCTCGTCATTAACGACGTGCTGACGCTTGCCCAGTTGTACGCGATCGGCGTTGTGGGGGCGATTCTTATCAACGTGGGGGCGACCGGAACGGATTCGACACTGTCACTTTCCAAGCCAATCAGAGTGATGATGATCGTTTCGGCCGTTGTTCTCTTCTTTATCGAGGCATCCATTGCCGTCGAAAAGCCCAAGGCCGCAATCTTTGCAGCAATTGTGCTGGTGACCGGCCTTGGAGCACGCTATGTTGCGCAGCGAAGGCCGGCTCCCGTTCCTGCGCCGACGGCCGCCGTGCCGGTTCCGGTTCGGAAACGTACCCGAAAGGCGTTGCCAACGACAAAGTTCCTGCTCGCCATGAAAGACCGCAGCGATCGACTTTTGAGTTTTGCCATTGAAGAATCAAAGGCGCGGAATGCGTTCCTGTTTGTTCTGAGGGTCAAAGAAATTGCCGTCGGTACGCTCCCCGAGCGCCTTGAAATGTCGACGAACGGAGAGGAAAAGCACATCGCGGAGGTCTGTGCCAACGCAGGGATTGATTTCCAGGTCATCTCGATTCCGAGCAACGAGGTGGGATACACGATCGTCGAGCAGGCCGCGACCTTCGGGGTCGAACGAATTATTATCGGTGCCACCCAGCGAACACGGTTGGAAAACGTCTTCAAGGGCAGCGTGATGAAGTCTGTCGGACAATTCCTGCCTGAAGAAATTCAACTCGTCATTTTCGGCGGGTAACAGCCGGACCCAGCAATCGTTCCTCATTCCCTGACCACAATCAAGGACTCAACGATGGCCATACACGTCTTCAGGAGGAAGGATCTCGACAAGATCAAGGAGGATGCGGAGGCTTCCGGCGAAGGACATCTTAAGCGTTCCCTGGGCGCCGTCGATCTCGTGGCACTCGGCATCGGCGCGATCATCGGGACGGGAATCTTTGCCGTCATCGGAACTGCTGCCGCGGGGAGCGCCGGCCATCTTGGTGCCGGTCCCGGAGTCTCTCTTTCGTTTATCATCACCGCTGTCGCCTGCGCGTTTTGTGCTCTCTGTTATGCCGAGTTTGCCGCCCTGGTCCCGATTTCCGGAAGCGCCTACACGTATTCGTACGCCACTCTGGGTGAAGTGGTCGCGTGGATTATCGGTTGGGACCTGATCATCGAATACGCCGTCGGGAACGTCGCTGTTGCGATTGGATGGGCCGCGTATTTTCACCAGCTGTTCGATGGGCTGGGCGTTCATATTCCGGCCTGGCTTTCCGTTGACTACCGGTCGGCGAACCAGGCGGCAGATGTCATCGCTGGGGGGGGGACGCTCTCTCCGGATCTGACGCTTCCCTACGAAGCGTGGTTATCGCATCCCTCCGTTCTTGGTATCCCCCTGATTTTCAACTTCCTTGCCGTTCTCATCGTGGCGGCAGTTACCTGGCTGCTCGTGATTGGCATTAAAGAATCCGCCCGCGCCAACAACATCATGGTTGCGCTCAAGCTGGTGATTCTGTTGTTCTTCATCGGCGTCGGAGCGATGTATGTAAAGCCCGAGAATTGGTCGCCATTCATGCCAAATGGATTCGCCGGTGTATGGACCGGTGCGAGCTTGATTTTCTTTGCGTTTATTGGATTCGACGCGATTTCCACCGCGGCGGAGGAGTGCAAGAACCCGGGGCGCGACATGCCGATCGGCATCATCGGCTCTCTTATTGTTTGCACAGTGATTTATATCGCCACGGCCGCCGTTCTGACGGGAATGCAACCCTGGCATCAACTTGGTGTTGCGGACCCTCTCGCTTCGGCATTCGCGCAACTCGGCCTAAACTGGGCCGCAGGGATCATTTCTCTTGGTGCCGTGATCTCCATGACGGCCGTGTTGCTTGTGTTTCAGCTCGGACAGCCGAGGATCTTCTTTTCCATGTCGCGGGACGGGCTTCTTCCCAAATACTTTGCCAAAGTCCACCCAAAATACCAGACTCCTCATCTTACTACGATCTGGACCGGTGTTGTCGTGGCTGCAATCTCCGCAATTGCGAATATCAATGAAATCGTGGAACTGACAAACATCGGCACGCTCTTCGCCTTTGTGCTCGTCTGCGCCGGCATTATCATTCTTCGCCGCACGGATCCGGACCGGCCCAGGGTGTTCAGGACGCCCTTTGTTCCGGTGGTTCCTCTTCTGGGTATAGGGATGTGTATTTATCTGATGATTGGTTTGCCCACCATAACATGGATCCGATTTGGAGTTTGGCTCGTTGTTGGTCTTGCTCTGTATTTTACGTATGGATTTTGGAATAGCCATTTGAGGGAAAGAAAGAAAGTTTAAAGTTCCAAGTTGATAGTTTGAGCTTATGGAAAGGCGGGGGAGAGAATTCAGGAGTCAGAAGTCAGGAGTTAGAATGTAGAGCTCGAAACTAGAAACTCGAAACCCGAAACTCGAAACTAATCCCAAATCTTAAATCGCAAATCGAAAATCTCAAATCTCAAATTCCAAATCCTTCTCCCATGACTTCCGAATCCCCCCAACCCCAACTCCTGCGAGTCCTGGGTCTCCGCGAAGGCATTGCGATCCACATGGGCGTCATCATCGGGTCGGGAATATTCCTCGTCCCCGCAACCATCGCCGGACGGCTCCACGCGATGGGTCCGATTATGCTGGTTTGGATCGTTGCAGGAATGCTGACGCTGTTCGGAGCATTGTCGCTTGCAGAGTTGAGCGCCGTTCTTCCCCAGGCGGGTGGGCCGTATGTATACCTCCGGAATAGTTTCGGAAAGGTGTGGGGGTTTCTTTTCAGCTGGAACGATTACTTTATTAACAAGGCAGGGTCGGCGGCGGCGATCGCAGTCGCATTTGTGACGTTCCTTGGATACTTCTTCCCCGTACTGAGTCCTGAAAACGCCTTCTACCGGAGTGCCTGGTCGCTCTTCGGACATCCGATGGATTTTGCGTTTGGATGGACGCAGATCGTCGCCATGCTGACGATCGCCCTGGTTACCTGGATCAACGTGCGCGGAGTGAAATTTGGCGGATGGGTTATGAACATCTTCACGAGTGCGAAGGTCATCGCTCTCGTGGGGTTGATCCTCGCAGTACTCTTTTCCGGCAAGGGAAGTTCGGCAAATTTCTTGCCGTGGTGGCCTGATCACTGGACAGGGGAACTGACATCGGCATTCGGACTCGCCATGATTTCCGCCCTATGGGCTTATGACGGTTGGATCGACGTCACGTTGACGGCGGGGGAATTCAAAAATCCCCAACGAAATGTCCCGTTGTCGCTCGTATTCGGTACACTCGCGATCATCGCATTGTACCTCGCGGCCAATCTTGCGTATGCATACGTTATTCCGCTTGAAACCATGGCGGGATCCACGCGCATCGCAGCAGACGTCGCCCAGACAGTGTTGGGCCCTATCGGGGCTTCGCTCATCGTTGTTGGAATCATGTGTTCCACCTTCGGCTCGACCAACGGAATGACGCTCGGAGGGCCCCGGTCGATCTATGCAGCGGGAGCCGATGGGACATTCGCCAAGTCATTTGGAAAAGTCCATCCAAAATATCACAGCCCTTATGTTGCGGTGATTACGCTGGGCGTGTGGGGATCAATTCTGACGCTCAGCGGCACATACGACCAAATAACTTCGTATGTTGTATTCGGCTCATGGGCCTTTTATGCCTTGACCGCACTGAGTGTGATTGTGTTAAGACGGAAAATGCCGGATGCGGTACGGCCCTACAAGGCATGGGGGTATCCGTATGCAACCCTCTTGTTTGTGGCCGTTGCAACGTGGTTCATTTACAATACGCTGGTGGAAGATCCCCGCAACGCCATCATCGGAATCGTCCTTCTGCTCGTTTCTTTGCCGTTTTACTTTTACTGGACGAGGAAATAAGATCGATCGGTTGTTATGACTGTGACCAATGAAATTCTGTTGTGGGGCGGGTTTAATCTGCTCGTGTTGATCCTACTTTCTGTCGACCTGATCGTTTTCAACCGGAAGGCGCACGAGATCACCATCAAGGAATCGCTGATTTGGAGCGCCGTGTGGATCACCGTGTCGCTCCTGTTCAACGTATTTGTCTTCATCCGGCTTGGCCACGAAGCCGCCCTTCAGTTCTTCACCGGATATATCATTGAGAAGTCCCTCAGCGTCGATAACCTCTTCGTCTTCCTCCTGATCTTCTCCTATTTCAAAGTCTCACCGAAGTACCAACACAAAGTACTTTTTTGGGGAATTCTCGGTGCGTTGGTCATGCGTGGTGTGCTGATCTTTTTAGGAGCAGCGCTCATCGAACGGTTTGAATGGGTTCTCTACGTTTTTGGTGCGCTGCTGGTCTACACCGGTGTGAAGATGGCCTTCCAAAAGGAACAGGCACAGGTCCACCCCGAACGAAACATCGTTGTTCGGTTCTTCAAGAGATTTCTCCCCGTGACACCCGGTTACCACGAAGAACGATTCTTCATACGAATCAACCATAAGAATTATGCGACACTGCTCTTTGTCGTCCTGATCGTCATTGAAACGACCGACCTGGTCTTCGCGCTCGATTCTATACCGGCCATTTTCGCCATTACCACCGACACGTTCATTGTGTACACTTCGAACGTCTTTGCTATCCTGGGTCTTCGGTCCCTCTATTTTGCTCTGGCAGGCATGATGGATTTGTTTTACTATCTTCGTCACGGCCTTTCGGTTGTCCTGAGCTTCATCGGGCTCAAGATGCTGCTGGCGGAGTTCATACATTTTCCCATTACGATTGCCCTGGCAGTCGTCGCGTCGGTTCTGATGGTCTCGATTCTTGCATCCATTATTCGGGCGAAAAGGCACAAGATTCTCGTCGATCAAGGCTCAAAATAGCTTCTCTAAGCCTCGCACCGGTTTTCATCAGTTGAGAACCTCACCTTCCTAGATCTACAAAATCTTCAATATTCAATTTTCAATCTCTCCTACAAACAGCAAAATAGCTTCTCTGAGCCTCCACCTGGTTTTCATCATTGAGATTTTCACCTTCTAGATCTCCAAAATCTTCAATCTTCAATTCCCCTACAAACACCAAGTCCCAACCGGTTGTCTCATCGATTGGGACTTTTTCGTTTCTAAAACCCGTCAATTCTTCAGTCCTTATGAACGAGAAAAGGGAATTGATAGTCGGCGTTGTTCTCAAAACTACTCTTATTGAAGGAACGCACGTCTTTTGCTATGGAACCGATGAACAGGGATTTCTTCACAAGGGTAGCCTCCCAATACCATGGAAAGTGAAAGTTGCCAAAGTTCGTATACCGATAGTTGTTGGCGTGCAAATGGAACAGATAGTACTCTTTGAGAAGTTTCTTAAAGATAAAATATCTCTGCACGAAAAAGTACGGGAAGAAAAGCATCTCAAGTCTGGAGTTCATGACTGTTGCGTGAAATTCTGCGGTGATGACGGGGATATCCAGGTTTCTGTAATCAAGAGACTCAAGGGCACCCCATTCCCATCCCTCAATATCCATTTTCAGGATCAACTGGCCCTGTGAATTTATCTTGAGGTCTTTCAGAATCTCATCAAAGCTGTACAGATTCCACTTCTTGTTCCGTTTGGCGGCAAGGCCTATTTTGTGAAATGAAATAGTTCTGGATGTTTTGGGGATTGCATCGACGGTAGGATCAAACGCAAATATTTTTGAGGATTTGAATGTTTTGGAAAAGTCCTCTTCAAATGAAATATCATCAGCGATACCAAAAGAAAGAAGAGTGCAATCTTTCTTGATGAAATGCCTGGGAATCACATACGTACCATCTCCTTGTTTCCCCAGACCAATTTTCTCGACACCCAAGATATTCGGTTCCAGTAGATCAATGAACTTCTTATAGTATCCGGAGAACAGGGTTTCGTTCACACGATACATGAGTTCAGTAAGCAACAACTTGATTCGCTGTTTCATCTATTACTGATCTGTCTATAATGAGGGGCTCTTACCGACTTCTAAATGCAACCTAAATATATGAGAAATGTCAAGCCCTTCAAAACACAAGTCCCATCGATACACTCCGATGGGACTTGTTGTTCTGATCGTTGTTTTCGGCCTTCTGTTTCATTTGACCAAAATCACCATCCTTGAAGCAGCCGTGGACACGATTCTTGTCGTTCTTCTTTCGTGCTCCATTGGACTTGCTCCTGTTATAAGCAAAATTGCCCCAAAGGGGCAATCTTGTACCGTGTCGAGGAATGATTTCCCAGGTACTTTTGCATCCGCCGGTAATGCTGTGGCGGACAGGCGATCAATCTACAATCTTCAATTTGAAATCTGCAATGCTTAGTAGCGGGGGAGGGACTCGAACCCACGACCTACGGATTATGATTCCGACGCTCTAACCAGCTGAGCTACCCCGCCTTAACATGGAAGATTGTAGATTGTAGATTGAAGATTTGTTTAGGTCTGTGCTTGCTCCATAGATGAGCCAGGACTGCTTGTTGAAAACTCGATGCCCCCTTTCCGAACCCACGACCGGAGTCTACCCGCCATCTTTTTTGGCGGGGATTATGATTCCGACCTGTCCCGATGTTTTTTATCGGGACGCTCTAACCAGCTGCTTGCCCGCCCTGCCTCATCTTGCGGCGGGAGCTACCCCGACCTAACATTTGTAAGTTGCAGATGGAAGATTGGAGATTTGTTTAGATCTGAACTGTAAAACGACTGAAAATTGAAGATGGAAAACTGCTCAACACACCTAATATAAGCAGAATCTGAAAGGACTGCAATAACTCTGAAGATTTGTTGCTATGGCAACGTTCTTTACTCGTGACATCCCACCGAACGATTCCTTCCTATCGCATTGAACCGAAATCAGACGTCCGCTGGTTTGCATGATCTCAATTCTTGTCGCTATGAACAAAGAGCAGCGTCTGCATTGATGGGATTCAGCCGTTTTCTTGCTTTTGCCGGGGCCTATCGATATATTGGCAAACCAAATTGTCGGAAGGCGGAAACGTAATGGTTTCGGTCGATGAGGCGAAAAAAATAATTGCGCAGAATGTCCAAAACGTCGGGAATGAAGAGGTCCAGATGCTTGCCGCCCACGGACGAATCCTCGCAACCGATATTGTCGCCCAGGATGACATTCCGCAGTTTGACAACTCCTCGATGGACGGCTTTGCCCTTCGCGCATCGGATACCACAGGCGCGACCGATACTTCACCCGTCACTCTGCCACTCGTCGATGAGGTCGCCGCTGGTCAGACACTTGGACGATCGTTTGTTCCCCATTCCATAATCCGGATCATGACTGGCGCCCCGATTCCTCCGGGCGTGGATTCCGTCATCGAACAGGAAGCTGTCTCTTCGAAAAACGGCTCAGTCGCAATGCAGAAACCTGTCTCTCCGGGGAGGAACATTCGGCGAAAAGGAGAGGACATCAAGTGCGGGACCACAGCTCTTCACAAAGGTACGATGCTTCGGGCCGCTCAGCTCGGAGTGCTTGGCTCGCTGGGAATTTCGATGGTTCGTGTCTCCAGGAGACCCAAAACGGCGTTTCTCACAACCGGGAATGAGCTGGTCGCCCCTGACGAAAAGCTCACCCCGGGGAAAATCAGGAACAGTAATGCGCTCATGCTCTCCGGCCTGCTGACGGAGTCCGGATGCGAACCGAAAAACCTCGGCGTTGCATCGGATCGTGAGGATGTTCTTGAAGCGAAGATCGAAGAAGGACTGGCATACGATGCCCTGATTACTTCCGGAGGTGTTTCTGTCGGAAAGTATGATCTTGTTCTGGAAGTGATGAGGAAGGTGGGCGTTGACATCAAGTTCTGGAAGGTCAACGTGAAACCCGGAATGCCCTTCGCTTTTGGGACACACAACAAGACTGGTCAATCCCAGGTGCATGTGTTTTGCCTGCCCGGTAATCCGGTCTCAACGATGGTGACGTTCCTCCAGTTTGTCCGGCCTGCATTGTTTCGGATGATGGGAAGGACTGAAGAAACTCTCTACACGCTCAAAGCGACGCTGGAACACGACATCAGGAAAGAGGATAACAAACGGCATTTCAACAGAGGAATCGTGCGAAACGAAGATGGAAGGCTTCTTGTCCGGACCACAGGCACGCAGAGTTCCGCCGTTCTGAGCTCGCTGGCAATGGCAAACTGCCTTGTTGTCATTCCAGAGGAGACAAGATTCGTCTGCGCGGGGGACACTGTTGAAATCGAGTTGCTACAATAGAAAGGATGCCGCGGATAAGCGACCATGAAAGTCACCGTTAAACTGTTTTCGCTGGCGAAGGATCTTGCGGGATTCGACGAGCGGGAATTCGAACTCACTCAACCCGGTGTTGCCGCAGATGTCGTGCAGCGTCTGATTCGTGAGAACAGCAGGTTCCTCGAGTGGAAGAACAGTCTGAGACTTGCCGTAAACTGCGAATATGTGAACGGAGACCATCTGTTGAAGGAGGGGGACGAGGTGGCGGTTATTCCACCGGTGAGCGGAGGATGAAGGAAGCGACAGTTCATATCACCAAAGACCCGATCAATGTCGCTGAGGTCGTCGAATCGGTGACATCCCACGAATCAGGCGGGATTGATGTGTTCATCGGAACAACACGCAACCATGCGAACGACAAGAGCGTGGTTTCGCTGGAGTACGAGGCATACGAGCCAATGGCCCTGAAGACGATGCAGGCACTCGTTGAGGAATCCCGCTCGCGCTGGCCGCTCGATCGTGTTGCGGTAGTTCACCGGATCGGCAAGGTGCCCCTGGGAGAAGCGAGCGTTGTCATCGCCGTTTCCTCCGCACATCGAAACGAAGCATTCGAGGCGTGCCGTTATCTCATCGACCGATTGAAGCAGGAAGTCCCAATCTGGAAAAAGGAATACTATGCGGACGGCACGTTCGAATGGTCCTCGCAATCGCGAAGGTCGGAGATGAAAGCATAAGGGTTATGGAGCCACAAGAAAAAGGCACAAAACTCTTTGTATGCTTTGGCAAAGACCCTCTTTTGAAACTGTAATTGAGGTTCGTATCTCTCAGCTTACAACTTACAACCTTCAACTTTCAACATAACTTTCAATCTTCAATCGATAATTGACAATGCTCAAGGACTCCTTTAACCGTATCGTCAACAACTTACGCATTTCGGTCACGGATCGGTGTAATTTCCGCTGCCGGTACTGCATGCCCGAAGAGGGAATGCAATGGATGGAGAAATCCGAGCTTCTCACGTTTGAAGAGATCGCCCGGCTCACCCGGATCTTCTCCGAGCTCGGTGTCACGAAAGTCCGGCTGACCGGTGGTGAACCCCTGATGCGAAAAGAGTTGCACCTCCTCGTGGAAAAAATCCACAGGATCCCGGCGATTACCGACCTTGCGCTGACGACAAACGGATATTTTCTTGCCGAACAGACCCTGGACCTTTACAAGGCAGGACTGCATCGCATCAATATCAGCCTGGACTCTCTCAACCCCGAAAAGTTCAACCTCATGACCCGAAGGAACTATTATCACAAGGTGTGGGAAGGGATCGACACGGTTGAGCGCGTTGGCATCCGCCCGGTTAAGCTCAACGTGGTCATGGTTCGGGGACTTAACGACGATGAGATTCCGAAATTTGCGTTCCTCGCAAGGACGAAACCCTATATTGTGCGGTTTATCGAGTTTATGCCCATTGGCTCCGACGACGGATGGAGTATCGAGAAAGTCGTGCCGACCCATGAGATTATTCAGGTGATGGAGCGGGCGACCGGGAAGAAAATGATCCCTGTGGAGCGACGGGGAACGCAACCAGCAGACCGGTTTCAATTCGAAGATGGACTCGGCGAAATCGGGTTCATCAGCTCGGTGAGTGAGCCATTCTGCAGCCATTGCAATCGCGTCCGCATCACCTCCGATGGCAAACTGAGGACATGTCTGTTCTCCCTCGAGGAATACGATTTGAAAGGACTTCTGCGCCGCGGTGCCGCAGACGCAGAGATCAAGCATGCAATCACTCAAGCAGTCTCGAGGAAAGAGGAAGGGCATCTCATTAATCGTCCGGAATTCGTCCGGCCAACCCGAACCATGTCCCAAATAGGTGGATAATATGAAATACACTCTTCTCGTTGTCGCTTGTTGTATCATGCTCGCCTGTGATTCCACACAGAAACAGAACAGCGATTCCACTGCACAGGACGAGACCAGGATCAAGGATGAGATCACCAACTTCCATAGGGCGCTGAAGAAGATTTACAACGGCGCTCCCATGCGGGCCGATAGCCTCCTCGACGAGTATTTCGCCAAGGACGTGTACTACGTGACATACTGGGGAATCACCGAACCGATAGACACAACGAAGCGACGGCTTCAGAGCGCAATCGGAAGAATCAAGGACTATGACAACCAGTTTGAGAACCTCACCGTGAAGGTGTACGGCGAAGGAGCCTCTGTGTTTTTCATCCTTCGCCAAAACTACACCATTGACGGCCACCTGCTGGAAGAATACCTGCCGACCACCTGGATTATGGAACCACGGGATGGACGATGGAAGGTCGTGCATGCTCAGCGTTCGGCCGATCTTCAGACGATACAGCAGCTTATGCAAATTGCCAGTGCGCGAGAACAGGGCAAACAAAAGTAGAGAAAATATCCCGGGTGTGTTCCTTGCCACAAACGATCGCCGGGTCTCGATGTAGATTGAGCACCGTGCCGGCCCGATCGTTGCCAAAAAGCATTTCCGCATTCAAGTGAACCATGGGATTGTTTGAAAAGAAAACCGTTGTTGAGGGAGTAAACTATTTCGGAAAGGCGAATCTTCCTCCGGGGCAGTTCAAGACCGAGAAATTCCCGGTCCTCACGTACGGGGATACGCCAAAAGTTGCGAAGGAATCCTGGCGGATGCGGGTCTGGGGGCTTGTGGAGCCGAAAGAGTGGACGTGGGACGAGTTCATGAAGCTGCCTCAGGCGAAGTTGAAGGCGGATTTCCACTGTGTCACCCATTGGAGCCGGTTCGGAGATGTTTGGGAAGGGGTGATGTTCTCTGACCTGATGAACGCAGTCAGCGTGAAAGCGGAAGCCCGGTACGTCATGCAGCATGCGTATGGAGGTTACACGACAAACCTCCCTCTCAAATGGATGCTGGAAGAGGACGTGATCTTGGTCCACACAGTCAATGGTACTCCGCTGGAGCCGGACCATGGAGGGCCCATGCGGGTCTTTACTCCCCGGCGATATGCCTGGAAAGGCGCCAAGTGGGTCAAGGGCCTGGAGTTTATGGCGAAAGACAAGCCGGGATTTTGGGAAGTGAATGGATACAGCAACTCGGCGGACCCGTGGAAAGAAGAGCGGTTCTACTAGACAGCGACACCTTCACGATTAGCCAGGATGGAAATGAAAATACAAACCGCAGTTCTCCTCGTGGTTCTCGCGACCGGATGTTCAAAGGAAACCAGGGAAACGACCAAACAGGAAGAGCAAACCCCCGGAAGACAGTATGCTCAGGTCCCAATCACAGCTCTGGATCCGGACAAAATGGTTCCGGTCGGCAGTTGCCGGATCGTCGGAACAGTCCTTGCCGTTGATACGACGGAACTCCAGGCAAATGGAGACGGGCCTTGTTCAAAAGCTCCGTGTGTCGCGAAAGTCAGAATCGATTCGATCCTTGGCACCGGTTCTTCGTTTGCCCGTCCTTTGGCTGTCGGATCCGCGGTGCGTGTGCGGTTTGCCTACACACTTTCCCCATCGAAGGAACTCTTTCCCCGGATGGACCCACCGCTTCCCGGGCTTCTTGCGGGTACACAATTCAAAGCATTTATGCAATCTTCGGCGGAAAGCTCGACCTACTCAGTGGAAACCTACGATATTCATCAGAATTAATGTGAACATAAAGGGAGGAGCATGAAAAAATCAACGGTATTACATATCATCGTGGCGACAGCGGGATTCGCTCTGGGACTCGCTTCGGTCGTCGACACGGCCCATCACCAAAGCCGGGCTCAGTGGGGCACGTTCTCCATCAAGCCGGCCGAGGAGGAACAGGCTCCCAGTAGTATCGGGGTAGGGGAGAATCCGAACGCCCGGGAGCTCTATGAATGGACGCGCCTCCACGATCCCAGATCAGGGACGATTCCCCCCGGGATACGCGAAAAAGAACTGGCGTTCTCGGCGAGGCTTCCCAAGAAAGTATCTTCTGCAATGGCGAAAAGTTCGGGTACACAGGTGTTCAGCTGGAGTCCCAGGGGACCGTACAATGTCGGAGGCCGGACTCGTGCTCTGGCAGTGGATGTGTCAAACACGAACAGGATTCTTGCCGGGGGTGTCTCCGGCGGAATGTGGTTGTCCGCAGATGCGGGTGCAAACTGGTCGAGGACAACATCACTTTCGGAAGTCATCCAAAGCGTGACGGCAGTTGCCCAGGATACCCGCGGCGGACACACAGCGACATGGTATTATGGGACTGGTGAATTGTCCGGGAACTCTGCATTTGGAGGCGGCAACTCCTCCTATCGTGGCGACGGCATGTTCAAGTCGACCAATGGTGGAGGCACGTGGAGTAAACTTGCGGCAACAGCGACGAATTCCCCCCAGACATTCGATCCGCCCTGGGACTACATCTGGAATGTCGCGATAGACCCGTCCAACGCCTCACAGGAAGAAGTGTATGCAGCGACAGTGGCCGCCATCATGCGGTCATCGGACGGCGGTGCATCGTGGACTCTGGTTCGTGGAAACACTTCAAGCGGACCCCGGTACACGGACGTTGTCGTGACCTCGACCGGCGTCGTCTACGCAGCGATGAGCGCCATTGATTTCAATCTCGCAACCTACAGTGCGACCGACAAAGGGATCTGGCGGTCCACCGATGGAGTGTCGTGGACGAACATTACGCCTGCAGGATTTCCGAGCCAATACAGCCGGATCGTTCTCGGCGTTGCACCTTCTGATCAGAACACCGTCTACTTCGTGGTGCAGGGCACGAACGGAACAAACGGGACCGACCAGATCAACAGCCATCAATTCTGGAAATACACATATGTCTCGGGGGATGGGAGCGGAGCAAACGGAACATGGGCGAATCGCGGTGTAAACCTTCCGAATGAATCCGGCGTGAGCGGCAATGCCGTGTTTGACACACAATCTGGTTACGACATGATTGTCAGGGTGAAACCGGACGATCCGAACTTTGTCATCGTCGGGAGCACCAACCTGTATCGTTCAACAGATGGATTCGCAACCAATGCAAACTGGAAACGGATAGGAGGATACGCAGGGCCGGCGAACTATTCCTTGTACACAACGCATCATCCGGATCAACATTCCGGCCTCTTCAAACCGGGAAGCAACGTCATCTACTACTCCGGTCACGACGGCGGAGTGACCGTGACGAACGATGTGACTGCAACGACAGTCGCCTGGTCGACGCTGAACAACGGGTATACCACAGGTCAGTTCTACACCGTGGCGTTGGATCATGGTTCAAACGGTGACATGACTGTGATAGGTGGGCTACAGGACAACGGAACGTGGCAGGCAGCCACCGACATTCCGACGAGTGCCTGGTCCAGTCTGCTCGGAGGGGATGGGGCCTATTGTGCGATTTCGGATGGTGGTGTGGCGGCATACGTTTCGGCCCAAAATGGACAGATCTATGAATTAACATCGACTGGATTCGTTCGAGTCGATCCGACGGGTGGAAATTATGGCACATTGTTCATTGTTCCGTTCGCACTCGACCCCAACAACTCAGTCATCATGTACCTGAACGGCGACAAGATCATTTGGCGAAACAAGAACCTGTTCGGGATTACCGTTGACAACACGTCGACCACGAAGACGACAAACTGGGACAGCCTTTCGACGGTCCGCGGGACGGGATCTGTCACGGCCCTCGCAGTGTCGAAGACTCCGTCGAATATTCTCTATTACGGGACCTCCTCGGGTAGCGTCTACAGGATGCTTAATGCGAATACCGGGCTCCCAACTCCGGTCGACATTGGCAGCGGGAAGGGATTACCGGCGGCATACGTCAGCTCCATCGCGCTTGATCCCACAAACGCCGACAATGCGTTGGTGGTCTTCTCGAACTACGGCGTGCAAAGTCTCTTCTCGACGACGAATGGCGGCACTTCCTGGACAAACGTCAGCGGGAACCTGGAACAGAATGCTGACGGGTCCGGGAATGGACCATCGTGTCGCTGGGCGGTTGTTCACCGCGGGGGTACCGGCGTCGTTTATTTCGTCGGGACAAGTGTTGGACTGTATTCAACCTCGGTGCTCAACGGTTCTTCGACCTCCTGGGCCCAGGAAGGCCCCGGAACGATCGGCAATGTCGTTGTGGACATGATCGACAATCGGAATTCAGACGGAACGGTTGTTGTCGGAACTCACGGTAACGGCGTTTTCAGCTCCACCGTTTTGACCTCCGTCGAACGAGTCGCCAATGGCATTCCCTCGCACTTTGACCTCGGACAGAACTATCCCAACCCCTTCAATCCCACGACGCGAATCCGGTACACGATCCCCGAACCGGGGAATGTTCGATTGCGCGTGTTTGACATTCGTGGGAATGAGGTGACAACGCTGGTTGACGAGAGCCAGTCCGCCGGAGTGTATGAGGCGTTCTGGAATGGTGCCGATCGCTCAGGCATACCCGTTTCCTCGGGCACCTATTTCTACCGGCTCGAAAGCGGAAATCGGACGAGCACGCAAAAAATGCTCCTGTTGAAATAGCGCCGACATTTGATCGGACGCGCCAGCAGCCCGGTCACCAGCCGGGCTGCTTGTTTTTCCGGCCGATCTCTTGCACGGCCGAATCTCTTTTGATACATTGCATCCTCTCAATCAACGACAACCACAAACAAAACTGGAATCTCCCATGAAGTCATCGGCCTGTGGTGTCGGCCTCTGGGCAATCTTGCTTCTCTTGACGAGCGGCGTCTTCGCACAGGACCTGAAGTACCTCGAATACGATACCGATCTGATTCCGGGTGCGGTGTGCCAGGCCCGCAGAGATACTTTGATGCAAAGGATCGGAAAGGACGCTGTCGCAATATTCTACTCCGCTCCCACACGAATTCGCAACGCCGACGTCGACTACCTGTATCACCAGGACGACAACTTCTATTATCTGACGGGATTCAATGAAGAGAATTCAATACTGGTTCTCGCACCCCGGGGTGTCAGTGTCCGGAGCAATGAGGATTCAACGAAGACAATATCGGTGACAGAAATTCTCTATGTCCAGCCGAGGGATCCCCTGAAGGAACAATGGACGGGCCGACGACACGGAGCCGAAGGTGCTATGAAGTTGAGAGGACTGCGCTATGCGACCACCGTTGACAAGTTCAAATCAATGTTATCCATGATGCTGTTCAGGGGAGGTGTCAAATCTCTCTATGTTCCAACCCTGACCTCCGACATCACAGGGGAGATCAGCGAGTTGCTCCAGCCGGTTCGTGATTTGGTCGATCAGGCCAAAGCAAGACACGGCCAGCTTGAGCTGAGAGACCCGAGCCCTCTCGTGTACAAAATGCGTATCGTCAAATCTCCGGAAGAGGTCGCGTTTTTGACCAAGGCCTCCCAAATCAGCGCGACCGCCCACAACCAGGCCATGATGTCGTGTCAGCCAGGGATGTACGAGTATGAGATCCAGGCAGTCTATGAGTACGTGTATCGACGATTCGGAGCCGAGTATCCTGGGTATCCGTGCATCGTAGGGTCGGGAGAAAATACAGTCATCCTTCACTATGAAGCGAACCGTCGCCAAATCAAAGACGGCGACCTGGTACTTGCCGACTGTGCTGCAGAGTACCACGGTTACTCAAGCGACGTCACCCGGACGTTTCCTGCAAACGGAAAGTTTTCGCCGGCGCAGAAGCAAATTTACCAGATTGTTCTGGATGCCCAAACTGCCTGTATTGCCATGATGAAGCCCGGCGTTGCCTGGCGGGATGTTCAGGCAAAATCCGAAGATATCATTGAGGAGGGCCTCCTGAATCTCGGAATCATCAAGAAGCAGGGTACCCGTGAATGGAGGAAATTCTACATGCATGGGCTGGGGCATCCGGTCGGACTGAACGTGCACGATGTCGGCCAACCGATCCTGGAGGCGGGGATGGTTTACACCGTCGAGCCGGGAATCTACATTGCTGAAGGAGCCGAAGGCGTGGAGCCCCAATACTACAACATTGGCGTCCGGATTGAAGATTCGGTACTCGTCACTGTCGACGGGGCAGTGGCTCTGTCAGCTGATGCGCCCCGTGAGATTGTTGGAATTGAATCCATGATGAAAAAGAAGGGCATTGGAAACGAATCAATGAAGTAGAGGG
>JBARRO010000160.1:0-3505 GCA_049644265.1 Bacteroidota bacterium | reverse complement strand
GTACAAGCACATCGTGCAGGCTGGATGAACACAACAACGGTAGAATCCCTGCGTCTTCAGGTCGGTTTTATAGGCCTCGCGTTGTTGCTTGTCCATATCCTCAATAACCATTGGAGGCTTCGGCTTGGTCGCACCAAGCGCTTCAACAACCGTCGACGAGCTGTCGACGCTCAATTCTTTGGCTGCACCTTGCTCAGGTTTCTCAGTACAGGAAAATAAACTCATGGCGAGGACGGTTAGAAGCCAATATTTGAATAGCTTGACCAATGTTCTTTGATATTTTTGAGCGAAGTGATTTACTGCCGACGGTCGGGTTTGCCATGCCAGTCACAAACGATTGGCAACCAAATTCCAATTCTTCAACGTCACGTGTCGCCGGAGGTTCCCAGCAGCAGGAAAACGTGTTGTGGAGCACGCTAGGATAATCGTTCAAAACGTGCTTGGAAAAAGCGCAAATATTTCGGCTCGTAGGTCATTTTGAGCCCTTTGATCTCTTTCCGTCGGTCAAACACCGCCTGCACGGCTTCTGAAGTGACATCACAATGTGCCTGAGTGTAGACCCTGCGTGGAAACGTCAGGCGTACGAGCTCGAGTTTCGGGTAGTAGTGATCTCCCGTCTCCTTATTCCTGCCGGCGGAAACGATTCCTCGCTCCATGGAACGGATTCCCGACTCCGCGTATAGCTCTGCAGCGAGCACCTGGGCGGGGAATTGGATCTGTTGGAGGTGGGGGAGGAACTCCTTTGCATTGAGGAAGATGGCATGTCCTCCGACGGGGACGACGATGGGAATTCCTGCCCCGACGAGTTTTTCGCCCACATATTCCACCTGGCCGATGCGCGCGCGAATGTGGTCATATTGGACCGACTCGACGATCCCGCGTGCCATTGCTTCCATGTCCCTGCCCGCGAGCCCGCCATACGTGTGAAGCCCTTCGTACACAACAACGAGGTTGCGTGCCTCTTCGAACAGGTCGTCGTCGTTGAGCGCGAGAAACCCGCCGATATTCACGAGCAGATCCTTCTTCCCGCTCATCGTGCATCCGTCCGAATAGGAGCACATTTCTTTCAGAATTTCTGCGATGGTCTTTTCAGCGAACTCTGCTTCACGTACCTTGATAAAATAGGCGTTTTCTACCGCACGGGTGGCGTCAAGGATAACTCTGATGCCCATCTTGGAACACAGTTCATGAACTTGCCGAAGATTCGCCATGGAAACCGGTTGACCTCCCGCCATATTCACCGTGACAGCAACCGAGACATACGGGATCTTCTTTGGCCCAACCTTGTTGATGAGCGTCTCGAGTTTTTGCAGATCCACATTGCCCTTGAACGGATTCGTGTTCTTTGGGTCGTGGGCTTCGTCGACGATAACATCGACAAACATGCCGCCGGCCAACTCCTGATGAAGGCGTGTCGTGGTGAAATACATGTTTCCCGGTACAAAATCACCCGGCTTGATGAGTATTTTCGAAATCAGATTTTCCGCGCCTCTTCCCTGGTGTGTGGGAACGAGATGCTTGTACCCGTAATACTGTCTGACATTGTCTTCCAGGTGATAGAAATTCCTGCTCCCCGCATACGCCTCGTCGCCGAGCATCATCCCGGCCCATTGGTCGTCGCTCATGGCGTTTGTTCCACTGTCAGTCAGGAGATCGATATACACATCCTGGGACTTCAGCAAGAATGTGTTGTATCCCGCCTCCTGGAGCGCCCGATCACGATATTCCCGCGTTGTCATGCGCAACGGTTCCACCACTTTGATCTTGAACGGTTCTGCCCAGGAACGTTTTTTCAGTCTTTCCATTGTGAACTCCTTTCGATGGAAAAATTTACGTGAAAATCTTTCGATATCCAAGGTCGTGACGTGCGATTCCCAACCTTGACTCTCTTTCCTTATTCAAGTACCTTGGCGACGTGATTGCACATCATATCCTTTCAAAACTCCGCGAGATAGTCGGGCAAGAAAACTATCTCGATTCTCCTGAAGACAAGCTTGCCTACTCCTACGACGGAACACCCTTACTCAAACAGCTCCCCGACGCCGCACTGATTCCCCGCAGCCCTGAACAGATCTCAAGAATTCTAAGACTTGCTAATGACGAACATTTTGCTGTCGTGCCGCGCGGATCGGGATCCGGACTGAGCGGGGGGTCGATCCCGGTGGAAGATTCCGTCGTGTTACTGATGAACCAATGGAAGAAAATTCTGGAAATCGATGAGCGGAATCTTACGGCATGGGTGGAACCCGGTGTGATCACGGGTGAATTCCATACGACCGTCGAAGCGCGAGGGCTTTTCTATCCTCCAGATCCCGGAAGTGCAGCGATCTGCACTCTGGGTGGAAATGTTTCAGAAAACGCCGGGGGTTTGAGGGGACTCAAGTACGGTGTAACGAAGAATTATGTTTTGGGATTGGAAGTGGTGCTTCCGACCGGCGAGTTGATGAGATTTGGCGGGAAATCCGTGAAGGATGTCGCCGGCTACAATTTGAAGGATTTTCTCGTTGGCTCGGAGGGAACCCTCGGCGTTATGACGAAGATTCTCCTTCGACTGATCCCGAAACCAGACACTTCGCGAACGATGCTGGCATTCTATGACAAACTCAGCGATGCTGCCGAAACAGTTTCCGACATCATCGCATCAAAAATTACTCCTGCGGCATTGGAATTCCTTGATAATACGACGATCAGGTGCGTCGAGGAGTACGCGCATTTGGGTCTTCCGACGACCATTGAGTCATTGCTGCTGATCGAGGTAGACGGGCGGCAATCGGTGGTCGACGAGGATGCTGCGACGATCACGGCGTTGTGCAGGAAACACCACGCTGTCAACGTGAAAATGGCCGCAGATGTCTCTGAAGCTGCAAAGCTCAGGAGTGCTCGAAAAATCGCGTTTTCGTCACTCGCCCGCGTCAGACCCACAACCATCCTGGAGGATGCTACGGTCCCGCGAAGTGAACTTGCCGCCATGCTTGAGCGGATAGGTGAAATCACAAAGAAATACTCCCTCCAGTTCGGAAATTTCGGACATGCAGGGGATGGGAACCTGCACCCGACCTGTTTAACCGACGAGAGAGATCATGACGAGATTCATCGGGCAGAAAGGGCATTCGAGGAGATCTTCACGGAGGCGGTAAAATTCGGCGGAACGATCAGCGGGGAGCATGGGACCGGCCTTTCGAAGAAGAAGTTCCTCTCCATGGTTATGGATCCTCCCGCCATCGAAATGATGAAGCAAATCAAGAGCGTCATCGATCCAAACGGTGTGTTGAATCCCGGGAAGATCTTTTCACTCAAACCCCGATGCGAGGGACCGATGCCGAAGAATCAGGAAATGATAAAGAAATATCTCGAACAAGGAGCGTTTACCTAATGCACCCTCTCCGGATTTCACTGTGTCAGACAATTTCGGAGAACATCCGCCATCCATTTGCGTGGGAGAGAGTATGAAAGCCATGGTTCTTCTTGTGTGTCTACTGGGAGTCGTTTGCGTTCAGGCACAGGA
>JBARRO010000159.1:0-12779 GCA_049644265.1 Bacteroidota bacterium | reverse complement strand
ATATCGAGCTGAGTGTAGTCGAACAGCTGAGGGTCGAAGACAAACGACCGCTGTCGGGAGGTGTTGAGTACTTCGTATTCAGTCTGGTTGCCGAGGAGGAGTGAGAGTCGCTGTCCCAGGAGCCCGTTGCTGCCGCAGATCAGGACTCGTTTCATCGCAACGTCTCTTCGAGAGCGGTTGAAGCGTCGGTGTTGGCATCGCGGTATTTGATAATAACGGGGGCGTATACGGCGATGTGGTGCTGTTTAGCAAACGCACCTTCGATGTGGCGACTTCCGGGGACGACAACCGCGTTCTCGGGGATCACCAGCGGGGAGTCTTTCGAGCCCCGATAGACCTTTTCCCGGACAAGGTCATAGACCGGGACCGATCCCGTGAGGATTACGCCTGCTGCAAGGACGGCGCGCCGCTTGATCATCGAGCCCTCATAAATTCCACAATTGCCGCCGACAAACACATCGTCCTCGATGACGGCGGGCATGGACCCGATTGGTTCGAGCACACCACCGACTTGTGATCCCGCACTCAAATGCACGCGTTTGCCGACCTGGGCGCAAGAACCAACGAGAGCGTTTGAATCAATGAGCGTGCCTTCGTCGACATACGCACCGACGTTGACATAGGCGGGCGGCATGATCACAACCCCTTTTGCCAGATACGCACCATCGCGTACGGACGAACCGCCGGGCACCAGGCGGACTTCATTGTGTGGAGTAAGCTTCTTCAGGGGGTAGGTGTTCTTGTCGAAGAAATGGAACTCGCGATTGATGGAAACATCGGACAGTTCACCGAGCCGAAAGCCAAGCAGAATGCCCTTCTTGACCCACTCATGAACGATCCATCCGCCGCGGTTGCCCGGGGCGGTTGAGGGTTGGGCTGCGCGCAAATCCCCGTCGTTCAGAAAGAATTTCAATTCATTGAATGCTTTCAGAGCTTCCGGCCGGTCGGCGGAAGAAAGGTCGCGACTTGAGTAATCTTCGATACGTTCCTTGAGGGTCATGGGAGGTCTGGAATAGGAATGTTCAATGGGGAATGGCCGGAAGCGATTGAACGTCCCGGGTGATCTGGCTCAACCGTTCCGGGCCGGCGAACGTTGCTTTTACGGCTGCGGCACGATTGGCCTCTTGAGCGGCCTGGAAATGGTCTTTGGTTCTCAAGCTCGCATACAGGAAGGTGGCACCAAAGACGTCGCCGCATCCTGTCGTATCGACGGAAGGACCTGCAGAGACGCCGTCAATTTCGTGCTTGGTCAGCTTCTTGTGGATGTCCTGAAGGATGAGCGTCGCTCCGCGTGAACCGCGCGTAATTACCAGTGCTGTAACCATCAATGGCATCATGTGATTGATGAGGCTGTTCTGGTCATATCGCTCTGTCGTGAGGCCGGCCGCTTCCTCTTCGCTCATCTGGATTGAATTCAGCATAAAACACCACCGCCGCCATTCCGTCAGCGGCCGACGGAAGCGCTTGAATTCCCGGTCGATGCCGAGTGTGAGCGAGTGAAAATCGAAGTGAATAGGCGTCCGGCGGTCGCGCACTTCCATCCTGATCTGGTCGAGCGTCTCGAGGGCGATGTCGGAGCCGGAGATCATATTAACGAGTATCCCGTCCGAATCAAGGTAGGGCTTGATCCTGGAGTAGGGGATGGGGGGAGAAATATTTTCCGAACACTCGATTCGTGCAGAGTTGTCGTTTTGGTAGAACAGGCGGACCCGGTTCGTTCGTCCCTTGAATTTGAACACGCCGCTTGTATCGACGTTAGGATAGCGTTTGAGAAACTCCATCAGCTCCTCATGGTCTCCGTTCCCAACGCCGAAAACCGGGTAAATTCTGTCCTGCTCAGACATCAAGCCGGCAAGAGTTGCGACGGAGTAAACGATGCCGCCGAATCGTTCCTCAGGGGGTTTCCCATTCTCCGGTTGAGAATTTTCCGGAGGATGAATGATGTCTTTGCAGAGATGTCCGATGACAGTGATGTTCACAATGAGCAATGAGTAGGAGTCTGTGAGTCGATGAGTTTATGTGTTGAGAGGAAAGAGTAAACAGTGACAGTGATTCGTAAACTGTGAAGAGTGAATGGTGAATAGTAGTCAGTAGTCAGGATGCAGTAACCAGTAACCAGTATCCAGTAACCAGTATCCAGTATCCAATAACTCGAAACTCGAAAACTTTAAACTTGGAACTTGAAACTTATCTTCTCCCTCATATCCTTCTTGTCGGCCCGAGGTCAGTCAGTTCTTTTTCATTCAATCGCCACAAATTCTGGCACGGGAAGATGTTCTCATACATGGGTTTGCCGATCACCACCGAGTCGACTCCGAATTTCTCGAGCTCCTGCAGACGGACCAGGTCTTTATAGTTCGAAACACCTCCAAGTGAGGTGATCCGTACGTTTGTCTTCAGCGCAAGTTCTTTCAACATTTCGTAGGGAAGTTCTCTGTTCTCCCGATCCCCATACAACAACCTCGAGACTCCCACCTTCTTCATCTCGAGCGCGAACTCGAGAGGGGGGATTTTTGCCTCTTTCTTGCCCCCGTCGATGGTGACTTTCCGGTCCTTGGTTTCAATGCTGACGGCAAGCTTCCTCGTGCCGAAGATCTTTACCAGTCTCTCAATAAATCCGGGTTGTTCCACCGCTGCGGTGCCGATGGTGACTCTGTAGACGCCCAGCTCGAGCACTTCTTCTACTTCCTCGAATGTCCGCAATCCCCCTCCCACCTGAATAGGAATATCGACGGCCTCGACAATCTTCTTGATCACCGAGCGGTTGACGACTTTTCCTTCTGCAACGCCGTCCACGTCGACGACATGGAGGGTTTTGGCGTTTTCTCCCCTCCACAAAACGGCCATTTTGACCGGATCGATTGAATAGAGGTGCTCCGAGCCGGGTACGCCATGCACGACTTCAACGCAACATTCGTGGCTGATTTCGATGGAGGGAAAAATGAGAATCATGGGAGAAACTCCCGCTGCCAGCAGCACTTCATAAATGAAAAGTGCGAAAATTCCGGCTGAAATTCAAGAAACACGAATGGAAACACGAATCGTACGAATCTCACGAATTACACGAATGAAAGAAAGGACACGAATGGCACGAATCGCATGAATTACACGAATCACGCGAAAGAGAGAAAGAAAAAATATCCAGGTGCGATGCAGGGAAAAGACGCGGCGAAATTAGGTGAAATTCAAAGCGGAACTTGAGGAAGGAGACCTACTGTACGTGCCTTCGCCGGTTTCTCAGATAATCGACAAAAATGAATTCGCCCAGATTGTTGAGAGACGAATAATATGCCCGTCCCTGATTCGCTTTTGTGAACTCCTCGACGAAGTCAACCAGGTAGGGATCCTGTGCCACCATGAACGTGCTCACGACAATTTTTTCCCTACGGCATTGTACCGCCTCATCGAGGGTCTTGTTGACAATACGGGGATCTAGCCCAAAGGAGTTTTTGTAGAGGCGTCCTGAGGATTCGAAAATGGCAGAGGGTTTTCCGTCCGTGACCATGAAGATCTGCTTGTTGATGTTGCCGCACCGTCGCAGCAAGCTGCGCGCGAGCTGCAGGCCTGCCCGGGTATTTGTGTGGAACGGGCCCACGTTGAGAAACGGGAGTTCGGGCAGACTGACCAGTTTTGCCTCGTCTCCAAACACGACGAGCGCAAGATAATCTTTGGGAAATCTGACGCGAATCAATTCGGCAAGAGCGAGAGCGACCTGTTTCGCCGGCGTAATACGATCCTCTCCGTAGAGAATCATGCTGTGGCTGATATCGAGCATGAGGACCGTCGCGCAGCTTGTCATGTGCTCGGTCTCGTAGACTTCGAGGTCCTCCTCCTGGAGGGTGAATGCATCGATGCCGTCGCGTTTGAAGGCATTGGTGAGGGTCGTGGTGAGGTCGATGTTCGTCGGCATGTCGCCGAACGACCATTTCCTCGTTTCGCTCAGCCGGTCGACTCCCTCGCCCGTATTGGGCATTTCGTGGTTTCCGGAAGGGGCTTTCTTGAGTGATGTGAAAACCTGTCGCAAGGCATCCTGCCTGATCCTCTGAACCCCCTTCGTTGTCAGCACATTCTCCCCATTCACCTCCTCGATGATCCCGAGTTCCTTGAGCTTCTCGATGAGTTGATCGAGCGTAAGGTTTTCGTCGAAAATGCCGTACCGCTTCGCGAGCTGACGAAGCCATTCAAGGGCTTCATCCACATCGCCGCTGGTTTTGACCATGAGATAACTGAAGAGCGACATCAGCGACTCAAGCCGCTGCTCGTCGGTCATCGATTCAGGAGTCCATTGGCTGTAACGGAATAACATTAAATTGTCAATTGTAGGTTGTCGATTGAATACAGTTGAAAGTTGTAAGTTGAATGTTAGGGTTTCGAGTTTTGCGTTTCTAGTTTCGGGTTACAGGGCTTTTATTCTGCTTACGGTTTACGATTCACGGTTTACTCTTAACTGTCTACTATTCGTTTTGAGTTTCAGGTTTCTAGTTTCTCGTTACGAGACCTTCATTCTGTTCACGGTTTACTGTTTACCGTTTACTATTCACCTTCCACTTATCGCTTATCACTATTTACGATTCACTATTCACATCTCTCCCCCCGTTCCTCATTGCTCATTCCTCATTGTACCATTGCTAATACTCTTCCTCCAAACTCTTTCCTTTCGCCGTGAAAATACTTCCCACGAGATCCTTGTAGGCCGTAATGCGATCGACCTCGTCTTTTGCGATTTTTGAGTACTGATGCAGGCCGTCGAGGACAAATTCCATCGCTGATGCGAGCTCGTATTTGTTTGAATCGGAGACCTTGAGATACTTCTTTGTCAAGTCCCTCAATCCTTTGACCCTGTCGAGCTCACGGACATAGGCCTCGAGAGGAACGTCATCCGAGATTTCAATCTTGTTTCCGGACTCGAACCAGCCAAGAATTTTCGCGTATTCTGATTCATCTCCCTGGCGTTCGCTCTTTTCTTTCGATCTCTTCTGGAGCGGATCGGGGAAATATTGCTGGAACACCGTCCTCACGGCTTTCCCGATCAACGCCTTGCCGACCTTGACGGATCCCTCTTGCTCGCCTTCGAACACCAGTTCGATCTTTCCCGTCATGCCCGGAAGCGCAAATTGGAGGTCGCAGATTCGGGGCATCACGCAGGGGTCGTTCAGGAGGATCGCGCGCCGTTCCGCATTGCTGATGAGGTTCTCCATCGCAGAAATGGTCAGGCGTGCGCTGACGCCTGATTTTTGGTCCACGAATTCGCTCTTCCGGGCCTCAAATGCGATGTGTTCAATGATTTCCTGAAAATAGGAAGGGATCGTAATTTGGCGACCG
Organism: Bacteroidota bacterium; assembly: GCA_049644265.1. GTDB lineage: Bacteria > Bacteroidota > Ignavibacteria > UBA10030 > UBA10030 > JBARRO01. The sequence continues at coordinate 7,457 of JBARRO010000159.1, read as the reverse complement.
TTCCGATGAATCCAGGCTTCCTGTTCCGTGATCTTGATCGCGTCGTTGATCTCGCGTGGATAGTGTGTCAGGATCTGGGAATCAATCCTATCTTTGAGAGGGGTAATAAGGTTTCCGCGGTTCGTGTAATCTTCAGGGTTCGCCGTGAAGACGATCATGATATCCAGGGGGATCCGAATGTTGAACCCGCGGATCTGAATATCCTTTTCTTCCATAATATTGAAAAGGCCGACCTGGATTCTTGGTTGCAGGTCCGGAAGCTCGTTGATCGCAAATATACCGCGATTGGTTCTCGGGATAATGCCGTAGTGGATTGCGCCTTCGTGTGCATAATGGAGGCGCTGCGTTGCCGCTTTGATCGGATCGATGTCGCCGATCAGGTCTGCGATCGTAACGTCGGGCGTTGCCAGCTTTTCAGAAAATCTTTGCTCGCGGCTCAGCCATTCAATCCCGACGTCTTCGCCGTGTTCCAGTACGAGATCGGTGCAATGTTTGCAGACGGGGTTGAAGGGATTGTCGTTGATCTCGCATCCTTCTACAATCGGAATGAACTCATCGAGGAGAGAGGGAAGAAGGCGCACGAGTCGCGACTTTGCCTGTCCGCGCAAACCGAGGAGGAGAATGTCGTGGCGCGCGAGCAATGCGTTGACGATCGACGGGACGACAGTCTTTTCGTAGCCGATGATCCCTGAAAACAGTTGCTCACCGCTCTGCAGTTTCCTGATGAGGTTGTGGCGCACCTCTTCTTTCACCGGGAGTACTTTGTAGCCGCTGGCGCGAAGCTCGCCGATGGTCTTAGCTTGTTTCATCGAAGGTGGGTTCTCCTTTTCGTGTCAATATAAATGCTGCCCCGTCAAGTTGCAAGACGTCCGCGCAAGAAATTGCCCGATGTGCTACTGGCAATGACTGTCCGTGTTCGAGGTTGCGAGTACGTCAATTAAACACTACTTTGGTATCGTGTTCACTCCAGATAAAACATTGGTAATCCGGTTTAGTTCCATCGGCGACATTGTTCTCTCCTCGCCACTGCTTCGTGTGCTGCGGGCAAGGTTCCCGAAAAGCCAGATCGATTACGTGACGCGGAGGGAGTATGCGGAGCTGGTCAAATTCAACCACAATCTGAACTTCACCTACGAATTCGATACGATGGGAGGATTCGAAGGGCTTCGACGGCTGAAGAAGCGGGTCCGAGATGAGCGGTACGACCTTGTGATCGACATCCATAACAGCATACGAAGTCGCTACTTGCGGAGCATGCGGAGCGCGGAAGAAATCGTGTCGATCGACAAGAGGATTGTGGAACGCACCGCGTTGGTGAAGCTGAAAAAGAACCTCTATAAAGAGATCATCCCGGTAGAAGACCGGTATATCGAGCCCTTGAAGAAGTTTGGGATTGAAAACGACGGGAAGGGGCCGGAGCTTCACATCCCCGACGAGATTCTGTTCGATGTTTCAGGGAAGATGGCGACGCTGCAGTTGAGCAGGTTCGAGAAGGTCATTGGTCTCTGTCCTTCTTCAAAGCACGAGACCAAGCGATGGCCTCAGGACAGATTTGTGGAAGTGGGGATCCGGCTTGGGAAGAAGTTTGACGCAAAAGTGCTTGTCTTTGGGGGGGAAGGGGATAGAAGACTTTGCTCGTCGATTGCCGATTCCATCGTTGAAAAAGCAGGCCCCGATCATGCAACCAACTTTAGCGGCCAGTTTTCCCTTCTACAGACGGCAGCCGCCATGGAGTACTGCGATGTCATCATCACCAATGATTCGGGGCTCATGCACATCGCCTCTGCCATGAAGAAGAAGCTTGTCGCAATCTTCGGATCGACCGTTCGCGAGTTCGGATTCTTTCCGACGGGACCCGGAAGCATCGTCATTGAACGAACGGGCCTCTACTGCAGACCTTGTTCGCATATCGGTAGAAGGTCGTGTCCCGAAGGCCATTTCCGCTGCATGAACGAAATTGGAGTCGATGAAGTCTCTCGTTGTGCGACGGAACTGGTTTCAGGAAATTGAGACTCCAGGAACTTCTACATTTCTTATTTCAGCCGAAGGCTGATGCGCCCGCCTGCCCTTTTGGTTCACCATTGGCGGGCAGGCCTTTGGCGCACAATATTCAGTGTTCGGTATTCTTTTCTCAAACTATTTGCGGATCGTTTCGCCGAGCAATCGGAATTTGTACCCTTTCTTTTCCAATCCCTCCAATAAACTATCGAGCCTGTCATAGAACTTGTCCGTTCTCCTCGGATCTGTTCCGATGTGCGTCAGGAGGATAAATCCGCTCAGGCCGTTCGGGTGAGATTCTTCGTACGCCAAGATTCGGGCGAGGATCGAGTCGCTTGAGAGATAAGAAGCTCCGAGCTCGGGATACGTGTAGTCCGCGTTGGAATATGTTCCCGGTGTGAAGTTCACAAGCGTAAGTCCCCACTCCGCACACCAATTGCTAATCGATTGATTGTACCATTCATAAGGGGGAAGGAAGAATTGTGCTGAGTCCTTCGAAATCCCGAACCGATCCAGTTCCTGGTAATTCGCAGAAAGATCTTGCAGGAACTCCTCTTTTGTAACAAGCAAAGAATCGCGTTTCTCCCAGCTCGCGTACAACAGGTGCTTGTTCGAATGGCCTCCGAGGTAATGGCCATCCTGGATCAATTCCCGTATCAATTGGTCGAATGCGGGATTGCGGTAGAAATCTCCCGTGAAGAAGAATGAGGCGCGAACGTTGTGTTTCTTGAGTGTGTTGCGAATGGTCACGCCCCCGTCGGCAAATTCGTGGCCTGTGAAAACGAGGCAGATTTGTTTTTTCGATTGGTCAGTCCGGATGATTCCGCCGAGGACCTTCTCCTGGGGGTCCTTCGCAAGTTGGGTCAAGGCGTGATGAAGGCCCACAAGGAGGGAAAAAGTCAATAAGACAGATCTTGCAGCAAGCTGTTTCATAACGAGGCAAAATAGAGAACTAATTCCCGAGAGGCAAAACAGAACACGAATGATACGAATAAGACGGAGAGTTGGAGAGAAGGAAAGAAGACGGTCAGTGCTTGCTTCCAATGATCGCTGCGACAATTCCCCCCACCTGAATAGAAATCGTCGCTATGAGCAGATAGGTTTTTGTTTTATCGTACTCCCAATAACGCAACGCCGTGACATTTTTCGCCGGAACAGTGCCCTTAAAGGGCTTGAGCTGCTTGCGCCTGGTCCATACCGTCCCCGTTCCCGAAATATTCCCGAGGCTGTCCGAAGTCCAGTCCTTCTCGAGCCGATAGCGAGCCCCATCGGCCGCAACTACTTGGATCTCCTGGTCATAATAGAGTCGAAGATCGGCGATTTCCCGCGCAGTGGTGCAACCGAGGAAGTTGATGAGACCGAGGGATGTCCAGAACAGAGCGATGAATTGGAACAGTCTTGTCGAATTGGTGATCAGCATACATCCACCCCTTTGATGTTCTCAATCCATGGTTACTGAAAAAGCCGGGTAGAGTTGTCAAAAGATTGTCAATGCCCCGTCAAAGTTAGGGGGAGAGTCTTAGGAGCCAGTCCTTCTCATGTTTGAATCTGATGAGGAGAACATGTAGATTCACTTTTCAGGAGGGACAATATGCTCAGCAAATCACGACTCATCAGTTTCTCCGCTACTGCAAATTCCCAAAAGGCGAGAGACTTCTACGAAAAAGCCCTGGGGCTTGCCTTCGTGTCCGAAGACCAGTTTGCGCTGGTTCTTGAAGCGAAGGGAACCACTCTTCGGATCCAGAAGGTGGGAAAGGTCAACCCGCATCCTTACACGATGTTAGGCTGGAGCGTAAAAAATATTGAGAAAGAGGCTCGGGAGCTCAGCGCACGAGGAGTCAAGTTTTCCAGGTACGAAGGAATGAATCAGGATGAACTGGGGATTTGGCATGCGCCGAGGGGAGCGAAGGTTGCTTGGTTTTCAGATCCCGATGGAAATATCTTGTCACTTACTGAATACAAAAAGTAATTTGAGCAGTCGATTCGCGGACCATAGTTCTTTGTGGAGGAACGTGATTGCAGAAGACACGGCACGAGTGTGGCGCACCTTATCCTGGAGGAGTCAATCGCATGTCGTCCAATCGACGAATTCTCTTTTTGTTCCTGCTCGTACTTGCTGTACAAGAGTGTTCGCCAGCCCAATTGACGAAAGACACCCGAAGGGTGGTCTCATTGAGAATTGCGCTGCTGGAAATTCCGGATTCGAGCCATACGAAACCGACCTGGAAACCGTTCGCCGCACTCACAATGCTCAAGCAGGCGGGGAATGGGATTGTGTATGCGGCAGGATGCGGCGCCGTAGTTGGTTTGGCAGGACTCGCCATAGGTACCTCAAAGCCGGTGACGAACAAGGATGATTATCACGTTCTCACTGCGATGTTCATCGGAGTTGCCGTAGGGGCAGCGGTTGGCGTCCCGTGGGGAGTTTACAACGCCGGAGAATCCGACGGAGGCAGCGGAACAGTCCTGGGTACGATTCTGGGAACAGCCGGCGCCGGACTTGCAGCACTCCTGATAATATCCGGATCGGAAACTGTGGCGGGAAGGGGCACCGGTTATGCATTCGCCCCGTTTGCCTTGTTCCTTGGTCCAATTCTTGGATACCACATTTCTGCAAAACCGGTTTACGCTCCGCAGACTCCTGACCAACATACTGAACGGATGGTGGCACCGATGTTGGGTCAGCGTGGCGGGATTCAATGTTCCATTACGTTTTGAAACGGGTAGGCGGCGCATAGCAAGCAAAGCCTTCCTCCTCAACAGAAATCTCTTGCTACTTGGGGGCAATTGGTCTATACTACAGTGTCATCGTTTGACCCTCTGTACTCGCCGTATCCAAAGGGCGAAATTTCCTTAGGCTCGCAGGGGCCGTCCCATCCGACAGCGCACGTCGTAAGCCTACCTCAAATCTCATCCCTACGCTGCTTTTCCAGCATCTTCACGGAACGGTGATCAGTCATCGATTCTTACGCTTCATTTGATGAAAGGTGCAATCATGCGTACGTACACCATGCGAGATCGCGCGCTCTACAATGGCCAGAACCGCAAAATTGCAGTCACAAGAGGGGAGAGCATCTACGATGCGAGTTATCACAGAGTCGGGGTGATACGAGGAGACGAGCTCTTTGATTCGAACGGAAGGATCATGATGACTGTCCGAGGTCGTGATATCTATGATGGGGACAACAGGATAGTCGCCGGGCTGTCGGAAACACAGGAATCGATCGAAGGCATGAACGAAGGGATGTTGCGGTCGGCTCTCTGGTACTGCTTCGTGCGGTAGTTGGGCAAGAGACGATTTGTAGAACTCGTCGGCTGCGATAGGTTGCGCGAAGTCGTGAGTTCCAGCTCGAATAGCGAGTTAGAATAAAATGAAAAAGAGAGAGTCACGAATTTCATGCCAGTCGGCGTTGCGGGCGTGTTGCAGGACTTCCGCGGAGGAGAGGATTAAGACAGGGTATCCAGGCTCGAATGTCGTGACCTGAAGCTCACCAACTTCTCATGCTCTTCATCCCATAGATGCAAGCGCATACACCTCAAACTTCCGAGGAGAGTCAAGGGTTTGATTCTCTGCAATGCAGGCAGATCGTCGAAACACTGCTGGAGGTTATAGTTGGGGATGCGTTGCTGAACGTGGTGAATGTGATGCAAGCCGATATTGCCGGTGAACCACTGGAGAGCTTTAGGAAGCTTGTAGTATGAGCTTCCCTGCAAAGCCGCCTTCAGCCTGTCCCATATGTTGTGACGAGCCCAATAGACTCCCTCGAACTGATGCTGGACATAGAAGAGCCAGAGCCCGATGGACCCCGCGATGAACATGACAGGCGCCTGAATCAATGCATAAGCCCGAAAACCGATGGTCAGGCCTGCAATGACGATGAGGAGGGCAATTGCTATGTCGGTGACCACGACACTGATGCGCTCCCGCCGATAGTCTGATTTTCGAAAGAAGCGGTGTTCGATAAGAAATACGATCAACGGCCCAAAAACGAGGATGACGAAAGGGTTGCGGACAAGCCGGTACATGGCGCATTCGCGACGGGAAGCAGCCGAAAATTCTTCCGTGGTCATGAGCCAGATGTCTCCCACACCTCTCCGATCCAGATCCCCCACAGACTCGTGATGGATGGCATGAGCTCTACGCCATTGTTCGAATGGCGTGAATGTGAGTATGCCGGTGATGTAACCCAGAATCCTGTTCGCCCGTCGCGATGCGAAAAACGAGCCGTGGCAACAATCGTGAAACAGGATGAAGATGCGTACTTGAAGGCCCGCCGTGGGGACGGATAAGGCGAGTATGATCCAATAGGGATATCCTTGATGGAGCATCCAGGCCATGACTGCCCAGAGAGCGAGATAGGGAACGAAGGTGTCGATGACCTGGAGTGTTGCCTTTCGGCGATCCGCATGCGTGTAAGGGGAGACCGCGAGGGTCAACTTGCCAAGAGTTTCCTTTTCCATGGTCGAACCCTGATTATCGCAGAGGAATAACAAACGGACCCGAGCCCCACGAACGCAAAAACCTCCTTCGTCACGTATCGACGTCAGAGGTTCTTCCGCCACACAATATCAGTCCGCTGATACCTGCTGGCGTTGAGAGTAGTATAGAAAATCAGGGGATGAGATGCAAGGGTGGTATCCCAAGCTACTCCATTTTGAATCCTGAAGGAACCGCAAACTTCTCGGCGGGCACAGTCGCGGTCTCTTCAAGTGTGACAGCCTTTGTCACCGTATGCATATCCTTCGTCGTTAAGTCGGTCAGCAAGCAAAGGTGGCCCCAACCTGCGAAGCGTGTGGTGGTGCCGCGGTCCGTGAGCTCATACGACTCACACTCCTTCCCGGCCACTGTGACCTTGCCGAGTTGCTTCGCCTTTCCCGCCTTCTTATCCTTCCCGGAAATTTCACTCCAGTCGAATCGGTATTCTGTCCCGTGGAACGCCGGGCCTCTCTTCCAAACGGTTTTTTGATCAAAGATGACAGTGTGCAGGTTCTTGCCGTCGCTGAAGAATGATTCTTTCAGCTTGTCGCCTTCGTACGTTTCCTTGCACTCCTTCATCCCGTAATCGTCAAAATACAAGACTGATTTACGTTTGATCTCCATGCCCATCATCTGTGTCGTCGTCTCAAACCTGATGATGCCGGATTTCATGTCGTACTTCTTAGCCTGGGAAAGAACGACGGTTGAAAGAACAAGTATCAATATTGACGTGACAAATGCCGGGTGAAGAACTTTCATAGGTACCTCGCCTCTTCGACGTTGATGGAATGAATGAAGGACAGGAACGATTGTGGGAAAAATATCTGTTGGTATCGGTGGGTGGTTATTTCATCATCAACAACTTTTTCGACTGCCGCTTCCCTCCAAACTCAAGCCTCGAAAAGTACACTCCCGACGCAAGCCTGGTTGCGTCGAAGACGGCGCGCTGATAATAGCCTGACTTTGCCTCGCCATCGAACAG
>JBARRO010000158.1:0-13950 GCA_049644265.1 Bacteroidota bacterium | reverse complement strand
CCCGCCTACGCCACACAACAGCTTCGGCGGGTGAACATTCCTCATTCCTCCCGCCTACGCCACACAACAGCTTCGGCGGGTGAACATTCCTCATTCCTCATTGTAACAATCCCCCCTTCCAATCGTATCATAAAACCACTCCGCCCGAACCGTCCATAACCGAAGGGAAAGCGCTATGAAGGCACGAACAAGGCCCTTTTTGATCATCGGAATTACCGCTCTCTTATGTGCTGTATGTTGGGGAGCAACAATTCCGCAACCTCCCCTCTCACCCGACCGACCCCTCTTCAACAAACAAATCATCTCACTGAAAGACTTCACCGAACAAGAAGTTCGGGCCGTGGGCTTAAAGCTCGACAAGGAGTTGACCATTCACATCTCCGCCGTGGGCGGAGGGGAAAAGACATTCTGGCGCGAGTTCTTCGGTGACGACGAGCGCGAATCGGGACAAATGTTTGCCGCAGGATGGATTATCAATGCCGACACGCGTGAGCCGGTCTGGGAAATGACCATGGACAACACCTCGGGGAAGACGGACCATCGGACCTGCGACGAGGACCTCACGCTCAAAAAAGGGTCGTATGAGGTCTATTTTGCCGCCTATGGATTCGTGCATAAGAACGGCTTCTCCGTCAATTCCATGAACATCGACCGGCGCAAAGAGCACCGGACGACGCGGCGTGTGGTCGGAAAGCTCCTGCAATTCTTTGACGGATCGAACGACGAATGGTATAACGACTTTATGGACCTTGCAAAGGACACCTGGGGCATCTCTGTAACGATTCCTGATCAGGACGGGTCGTTCGCAGGAACATTTGATGCGCCGCTGAAAAAAGAGGGAGTCTTGCTGCAGGCGACCAGTCTCGGGGACGGTGCGGTTTATACGAAGGGACTTTCTGTGAGCAAGGATGCGACACTCCATATCTATGCAATCGGGGAGGCACAACGCAAGGATCAGGTGTACGACTACGGATGGATCGTCAACGCCGATACGCGCGAACGCGTTTGGGAAATGACTCTTCGCAACATCAGCTGGGCCGGCGGGGCCGACAAGAATCGAAAGTACGAAGGCGATGTCAAGCTGCCGAAGGGAAACTACGAGGTGTATTTTGTAACCGATGACTCCCATTCCATCGACGACTGGAATGCCCGTCCGCCGTTTGATCCGTTCAACTACGGTGTAACGATTTCTGCCGCCAGGACAGGCGACCGGGGAGACGTCAAAGTGGTTGAGCCGTTCGACGTAGAGAAGAACGTCATCGTCAAGCTCACCGAAGTGCGGAACGACGATTTCAAGAGCGCAGGATTTTCACTCAAGACCGATACGAAGCTCCACATCTATGCCCTCGGCGAAGCAGATGGCAACAACGAGGAACTTGCGGACCATGGATGGATAGTCAACGCGAAAACGCATGACCGCGTCTGGACGATGGAACGGAGCAACACGTACCACGCAGGGGGCGACTCAAAGAATCGGCTGGCTGATGAAGTCATTTCCCTGCCCAAGGGCGACTATCTCGCATACTATGAGACCGACGGCTCACATGCTTATAACGACTGGAATGCTTCCGAACCCTTCGACCCGGAACACTGGGGAATAACAATCATGGGAGCAGGCGAGGGATTCAATCCAAAGAACGTCGCGAAGTACTCGGAGGAGAACGAACAGGGCGTGCTGGTGCAACTGGTTCGTGTGAAGGACGACAGACATATGAGGGAACGATTCACCGTCGACAAGCCGACAAAAGTGAGAATCTATGCCATCGGCGAGGGGCGTGACGGCGAGATGTACGATTATGGATGGATTGAAGATGTAAAGAACGGCGAGACGGTCTGGGAAATGACGTATAAGATGACAACGAATGCAGGAGGAGCACGAAAGAACAGGTTGGTGGACCGGATGGTGACACTGGAGAAAGGTGAGTACGAGCTGCATTACAAGACCGACGACACTCATTCATTCAACGACTGGAACGATGACCCGCCGGAAGATCGTACGCATTGGGGGATTACGTTGTATAAGGAGGAGTGAGGGGGATTGGTTGAGTGGTTAACTGGTTAATTTGGGCCTGCCTGGTTTGACGGCGGGCCCTTTGTTTTTGTGGAGAGAAAGATTCGTCGACTCATCTGACAAAGACCGCCTTCCACTTCTACATTCATCATTCATCATTCAGTATTCATTATTCTACATTTCTTTTCTTCCCCCTTCATCTTCATCCCAAAAACCGTTACCTTAACGAATATCCTTTGAGCAGGAGAGACCTGCACGGGGACGAATTTCTTCGGAAGGAAGCCAGTTCAATGAAACAGTTGAAAGTCGCAATGATTCTCCTGCTGCTGGGGACAATCGTGCAGGCACAAACAAAGCAGGCACAGCTCAATACACACAAGAAGAAGGTGAGTTACAGCATCGGGCTTGACATCGGGAAGAATTTCAAGCAACAATCCGTCGATGTGGATGCCGACGTGCTTGCCAAGGGTCTGAAAGATGCACTGAGTGGTGCGAAACCGATGCTCAGTGATTCGGAAATCGAGCAAACCATGCAGAAGTTTCAGGCAGAAATGATGGGAAAACAGGAGGAAAGTTCAAGGAAAGTTGCAGAAAAGAACAAGAAAGAAGGTCAGGCGTTTCTTGATGAGAACAAGAAGAAAGAAGGTGTGGTGACCCTACCGAGCGGATTGCAGTACAAGATTCTGAAGGAAGGCACGGGTCCGAAACCGAAGAAGGAGAGCTCCATCGTCTGTCACTATCGCGGGACCCTCCTGGACGGAAAAGAATTTGACAGCTCCTACAAGCGCGGCGAACCGATTACGTATGACGTGAACAAGTTCATCCCCGGATGGGTCGAAGCTCTCCAATTGATGCCCGTCGGATCGAAGTGGCAGCTGTTTATTCCTTCGAATCTCGCCTACGGTGATCGCGGTTCCGGAAACGACATCGGTCCGGGCGCGACCCTTATTTTTGAGCTTGAGCTCATCGCCATAAAGTAATGGAATTCCTCAAAGACCTGGTCGATTTTGCGCTTCACATCGACCGACACCTCGTCGATCTCTGTTCGGCGTACGGGACGTGGGTCTATGCCATTCTCTGGGTCGTCGTCTTTTGCGAGACAGGCCTGGTGGTGACCCCCTTCCTCCCCGGGGACTCCCTGCTGTTTGCCGTCGGTTCGATTGCCGCAATCCAGGCATTGCAGGTGGAGATTGCGATCCCGCTACTCGTAGCGGCGGCGCTTGCGGGCGACAACGTCAACTATTGGATCGGTCATTATGTCGGTCCCAAGGTGTTCCAGGGAGAGAGCTCGAGGTTTCTCAACAAGGAATATCTCGAGCGCACACACCACTTCTACGAGAACCATGGTCGCATAACCGTCGTGCTCGCAAGATTTCTTCCGATCATTCGGACGTTCGCCCCGTTCGTCGCAGGTGTCGGACGGATGAAATACCGTACGTTCCTGCTCTTCAGCATCCTTGGAGCGATCCTCTGGGTGTGCAGTTTTGTGCTGGCCGGGTACTTTTTCGGCACCATTCCTTGGGTGAAGGAAAATTTCACAGTTGTCGTGCTCGCCATTATCATTATTTCCGTTATTCCGGCCGCCATTCAGTTTATCCGAATCCGATTCGGCAAGCGCCCTGCGAACCCGTAACAGATGCCCGTATGAAAGTCACCGTTCGAAAAGCCCGACCTGCTGACGCAGCAACTCTTGCAGAGTACAACCGGTTGATGGCAGAAGAAACCGAACACCGGTCGCTGGACGCAATTGTACTTCGGGCCGGAGTCGATGCGCTGCTCGAAGATGAATCGAAGGGTCTCTATTATGTTGCTGAGACAGCTGGTGGGATTGTCGGACAGCTGATGATTACTTACGAATGGAGTGACTGGCGGAACGGGAACTTCTGGTGGATCCAAAGTGTGTATGTGAAGCGGGAGTTCAGGGGAAAAGGCGTGTTCCAATCGCTGTTTGAACACGTCACAAGCCTCGCAAAGCAACGATCTGACATCTGTGGCCTGAGATTGTATGTTGAGGAGAACAACACCCGGGCGAAAAAGACTTACGAGGGGCTCGGGATGAAGAAAACGGCCTACGAGATGTTCGAGATTGAATTTGTTCTTGGTGAAAAGGGGATTTCAAAAAGTTAGCGAGAAAGGTCAAACTCAAAATTCAAAGTTCAAATCAAAAAGCAAATTTCCAGGGTACGATTTTTGAAATTGGGTTTTTGAACTTCTTTTGGATTTTGGACTTTGAAGTTTGACATTTATTCTGAGTGACCTCATAAGTGCCTAGAAATAAGGAGACCCAATGGCATCTTGTTGTGAGCAGAATCCTTCTACCGCAGGCACCAACTACTTCTTCAATCGCTGGTCGAAGAAATACGCGAAGCAGTTCCGCAGGGGCAAACTGGAAAAAGAACAGCGGCTCTTGCTGGAAGGCATACGGAAATCGTCGGTTGTCTCGCAGGAGATTCTCGATATCGGATGTGGTGTGGGAGCACTGCATCTGACGCTCCTGAAAGAAGGAGCGAAGAAATCGACGGGCGTTGATATTGCCGATGGGATGCTCGAAAAAGCGAAGGAATTTGCCGAAAAGCTTGACTTGAAGGATAAGACTCATTACATCAACGGCGACTTTGTGCAGATCTCAGAATCGTTGGGCGATGCAGACATCACGATGCTGGACAAAGTCGTGTGTTGCTACGAAGATGTCGAAGCTTTGGTGAGGAAATCGTCCGCGAAAACACGCAAGATCTATGCTTTAACGCATCCGCGCGAGAGCCTCTTTGTTGCCTCAACGTTCAAAACCCAAATCTTCTTCTCAAAACTTTTCCGGGCCAAATTTCATCCATTCTGGCACAACTGGGCCGACGTCCGTCGCATTATTACCGATTCCGGGTTTGTGCCGCTCTACGAAAATTCAACCTTCACGTGGAATGTCGTGGTCTACCGGCGGGCGTAATCAGGCCTGGCGAATCTTTAAACCGACGTTATAGCCCTTGTCGCCGAACGGTTGCAACTTCTCAAGCCAAATTTGTTCGAGCAGGGTAAGCTCATCCTCAAGGTTGAAATTCGGGTCGTCTTTCACTTTCACGACCTCCAGAATTTCGAACACAAACTTGTCTGCGCCGTACTCATTCCAATCCTTTTGGAGCCCTTCGTTTGTGTGCCGGCCGATGGTCAGCATGAATTTGTGACCATTGAGCGGTCCCTCCAGATTCAGGCTGCTGCCGAGTAAAATCTTCCCATTTGCCGTATTCTTGACCTGGAAAATTCCTGACGGTTTTTTCCTTTCCTTATATTCTCTCTTCATGTCCTGCCGTGTTTTCATCTCCATCCTTTTCGGTCAAGAATTTCCGAGTCTGTGACTAAACAATAAATTCCGGCGAGCAATCCTTTCCACTTATCTTCCGTGGGTTAACTGCCAGACCATGGAGAAGCTGATCGGCAATCCCGCATAATGGCTCCACTTGGGTTTTTTCTGCAGCCAGGTATTGTCAACCAATCCCTCATCCATTTCCGTCAGTGTCCAGCCACACGCGCGAGCTGCCTTGACATGGTCGCTTAACAGATGGACGTAGCTGCGGATTGCCACCGGCTCGCCCGATGCACGGTTGAAGTGCGTGGGAACGCCCGCCATCAGAAACTGAGGATGATATCCCACAAGGATGAAAGTGCCGCCCGGCCGTATGACACGGGATGTTTCGCGATAGAGTGGCTTAAGGTCGGGGAGATGCTCGTCGGCCAGCGATTGAATACAGAGGTCATAGTCACGGGAGGGGAGTCCTGTGCTCGAGACATCCGCTATCGTCAGGGTTCGATAAAGGTTCCTATTCCGGGCGACCTCGAGCATTGCCGGCGTGATGTCGACCCCGTCGATGAAAGCAGAACAACGCTGCTTGAGCCAGTGGCCGATGCGCCCTGTGCCGCACGCCAGGTCGAGCACCGATTTGGGAGCGGACCAGTCGACGGTCTTCAATCCGTCGAGAAGGCGCAAGTCCATTTCGTCGTGCACAACCTGCTCGTAGGTGCGGACCCATTCTGTGTACCCTTCCCGCACGTCGAGAATAGGATATTTTCGTTTATCGTAGAGAGAGTGATCCATGAATGATCTTATTACCTGAACAGCCCGCTGCGTGGTCGGCGCCGCATATGTGTAGCGCTTCTAACGCAAATAGGCGCCGGGGTCTACTCTCTGGCCCTTCACAAAGACTTCGTAGTGCAGGTGTGGTGCTGAGGACGAGGTGGAGGCGCCGGAATACGCGATGATTGCTCCCTGCTCAACAGATTGACCTTTCTTGACTGCCAGCTTTGACAAATGTGCGTAGAATGTCCGCACTCCTTTGGAGTGATGGATTTTGACTACCGTACCGTAATTGCTGATTGTTTCGGCCTGAATGACCTTGCCCGCGGAGGCCGCAAGAACCGGTGTTCCAACGGGGACATCGATGTCAATTCTGCTGTGTTGCCTTCGGGTGTCGGGATCGGGGCTCGTCACTTCGCCAAATCTCCTGGAGATATTGTCATCGTTCTTGATGGGGGAGATGAACTTCCCTTGCGAGTTCCCAATCGAGAACACAACGAGGGAGAGAACAAGCATGGACAAGATTCTCATAAGAGTCTCGTGGATTGGTTAAATGGAATGTGGATTCTGGATTCCGCTAAAATACTATTTTTGATTCATTAGTGCACGTCATTATCTCACGGCGTCTCCGTGGAAAAAGCGGGCGATTTTCATTGTGCGCCTTCGTGTCCTTCGTGGCTCTACGTACTTTTTGTGGCCTCAGGTTGGAACGTTAACCACCTGTTTGCCGACTCCACAGCAGGCCTCTCGAGTAGGCGGCACCATGAACACGTATGAACATCACGCCGGCGGCAAAAACCAGCAAATCAAGCTCATGTTGAATCCCGTGGACTGCCATCGCAACCAGGAAGACAACGATGAGGGCCCATGCGCCAGCTTTCAGGGTCTTGGGGATGAGAAACAGCACCGCCGCAACGGCTTCAACAAGGGCCAACAGAGCAAGATGTGAGCCCAGAGCATTGGTCGTGTGGCCTTGGACAACGTTGAGCACGGTGTTCAGGCTTTTCATAAGGATGATGAGGCCGAGGACAAGGTGAAACATCACAAAACTGCGGCGGAGGGACAGGCTTGCCATGCACCGCTCCTTTTGTGTTTGGTTCAACGTTTCACATTCCCTTTTGTAGAATCCAACAGTCTGACCGCCTTCTGTTTGTCCTTCTCTCTGACGATCAGATTCACCCCGCTCGTAAGCTGAAAGTTCGGCTGTAACCCGCCGACATCGTCTTTCTCAATGATCGAGTCGATTCCCTTTGAGTCGAGGAGTGATTTTGCGACCCGTGCATCGATTTCTGATCCGAACGTTTTGATTACCACAAGCTTATCTTTTGTTGGCATGGTTGTTCCCTCCAATCCATTCCTTGTTAACTCATTTCTGCAGCGCTGTACGCCTCGTCTGCATTGACGAGGAAAGAGCGGCGCTCATCTCTTCAGTATCTGCAATTCTCTTTAAAGAAACCTCGCGATCTCCCTGGATCGTTGTGATATGGAGAATTTGGTCCGCTATTTTGAGGTTAACGATGTCCTCCCATCGAAAGCGGATCGTGGATAGCAATCCGAGTTTGAGCGTAAACCCGGCGTCTGATATCGTCAGTCTACGGAAAGGACTCAACGGCTTTATGATGGAGAGGGCCTTGAGGATGAGCAACAGCGCGGCGAGGAAGTACAAATAGGCCGGCTGAAATCCCTTCCACGATTTATACATCGTTACGGCATTGAGCATCATGACGATGCCCGATACGAAATCATACCATTGAATTTTGCCGTGTTCCCGTTTCGTGAGCGAGCGCCATTCTCTCAGGCCGAAGATCACGAGCAATCCGCCCGACACGATATTGACAACCGTGACTGCATCCGTAGTGCCGGACTTCACGGACTGGAGGCCCGTCATCAAAAGAATGATTGCGGGAACAAGGTCATTGGCAAGAAGAACTTTCTTCCTGTTGGCAGACAGCTCCAGTTTGATGATGCGATCCACGGAAGATGCGCTATTTGTCAGACCATATTCCGAGTTCATTTCCGGTCGGGTCTGTGAAATGAAAACGACGCCCGCCCGGAAATGCAAAGATGTCACGGGTGATTTTTCCGCCCGCTACGACGATTTCCTTTTTCTTTGCCTCTATGTTCTGTGCAAAGAGGATGACCAACGGATGCGGAGGTGCCTGCGATGGATCGCCGTTCAAACCGCTCGAAATTCCGCTATCACCAGTATCGGCATACTCATCACCCCAATCCTTGTAGGACCAGCCAAAGACGGACGAATAAAACGATTTTGCCTTCTTCAAACCCTCACGGGATTTTGTGGGCAGCTCGATGTAGTCGAAATGAGAGTCGCGCGATTTGATGTCCATGGTGGTTACTCCGGTATTCTGGTTGACCCACAACTGGAAGTTGTGGGCTAACGGTGATTCCTAGGCCCGCGTATTTGTCAGAAAATCACCGCAACTCATGGAGGACAGAAGACAACCGCAGCAGAATAACATGATGACGTGGTTGAGAGTTCTCTCCATGACACGACAAGTCATTCTATTTTTGTGGCAATCCGCCACGTCGTGCCGCCGGCATCTTTCACGGCGCCACGTTTGTTTTCATCGCCCCGCTTCACCGGTTCCTGAACCGACGTTGCGCCTATCAGAAATATCTTCTCCACACAGAGGTGTACCAGGTGCCAGCATAAATTGTCGCCCCATTGATCGTGAAACATCGGACATCCTTGCCGGTCAGTCCGGCGTTGTACGACGACCAGGACTCGCCGTTGTCCGTTGAGCAAAACACACCACCACCGTACGTGCCGGCATAAAGCGTTGCACCGTTTGCAGCAAGGCAGGCCACACCATTCCTTGGCAATCCGGAACTGATTGAACCCCACGTCTTCCCGTCGTCACCGGACAAAGAGACCCCAGCCAAACTGCCAGCAAATACATCGGTCCCCAAGACCAAGACCGAGCTGACATTCGTAGCTCCCAGACTGCTCATCGTCCAACTCGAACCACCATTCGTTGAAACATAAACTCCTCCGCTCGTTCCTGCAAATAGAACAAGTTTTCCCTCGGCGTTGAAACGTGAAGCAAGAGAAAAAACGATATCAGTGGAAATCCCGCTCCCGGTTTGGGCCCAGGATGCGCCGTTGTCGGTTGAGAGAAAGACTGCTGCGGCGCTTCCTGCATAGATATCCATCCCATTCGCCGCGTTCGAGACTGTTAACATTGACCATATGCGGGCACCGTTGAGGCCAGAATTCGCCTCTACCCAGGATGCGCCGTTGTTTGTCGAACGGTAAACGCCGCCAAGATAGGTGCCAGCGAGAAGGTACTTACTGGTGACAGCAAACGAGGAAACACCGGGGAAATTCAGTCCCGCATTCATTCCTTTCCAGGTTGCCCCTTCGTCCGCAGAAAGATAAACGCCCCCGTCATAGGTGCCTGCGTACAGGTTTGTCCCACGAGTGACCAGAGCATTGATGTTGCTTTGGACTAGTCCCGTACTGGTTTCTATCCAGGCAGCACCCTTATTTGTGGAGAGTAAAACGCCTCCACCGTCCGTGCCCGCAACGACGGTTGCTCCGATCGATGCAACTGCATTGACGCGAGTGCTGGTCAGTCCTGAACTAACTTCCGTCCAACCGGATCCGTTGGTTGGAGAAGCGAAAATATGACCTCCCTCGGTCCCCGCAAACAGGGTTTCTTCAAACGCAGTTAACGAGAAAACGAGCTTATTGGTCAATCCTGAATTGTAAGCGTTCCACGCAGCCCCTCCGTTTGTCGAACGGTAGATTCCACCGCCCTCGCTGGCCGCGAAAAGGTCTGTCCCGACAGATACAATCGAAGTGATGTTAGTGTACGTCATTCCGTCGTTGGCAGGGTTCCAACTGGAACCGTAATCGGTTGAGAGGAACGCACCGCCTCCGTTTGTTCCGACAAAGAGGTTTGTTCCCCGGACAGCGAAACAATAGACAAAGGGTCTCGTGAGACCTGAATTGGCTTGCTGCCAAGTCGTTCCGTTGTTCGACGAACGGTAAATGCCATAGTCCCACATTCCCGCGAATAGGATTGAATCGCCAGCAGGATTGGGAATGCAGGCGAGGGCGTTGATGTACGAGTATGGAATTCCGGTCCCAAGGGGTGTCCAGGTTGCACCGCCGTTTGTCGTTCGAAACACGCCTCCCCCATGAGTTCCTGCATAGACGTTGGTTCCGTTTGCGACGAACGAACGGGCGGAGACACCTGTCAACCCCGAGACATTCCAATTCAGACCCTTATTGGTAGAAATGTAGACCCCGGCGTCTTCCAAACCCGCAAAGATTGTTGTCCCATTCGTAAACAGTGCGTTGACATGCCCGCCATAGGGACCTCCTGTATGGGTCCAATCCACTGGCTTGTCCGGACCTGAAAGAGTCTCGTTCTTCTCACAGGATTGAAAAACCAGCGTTATGGAAGTCGCCAAAAGGAGAATCTTGACAGTATTCATATTCTCAATCACTGACCAAATGATACTCCAGCACGGAAGTTAGTGTGAATGCTCGCCCAATCTAAACAGGAATGGAATCGTCACCCATACCGAGATAGGTTTCCCTCGTAGGTAGGCGGGAGCAAAGGTCCATTTGCCTGCCGCGTCAACTGCAGCCTGATTAAAAATCTCAGCATCCGTCTTGAGGACCACAATCTTATGAATTTCTCCTTGGCTGTTGACCCAGACCTTTAACACCACAGTGCCCTCCAAACCGGCGCGCAATGCTGGTTGAGGATAAATGGGTTCAGTTTTGCTCAAAACTTCAGGCGCCTTGTCATAGTCCTCTGGTCCCACATTCTGTGGGTCCAAGAAATGCTGGTGAAACCGATCAAGGGTTTTTCGCATGCTTTGATCCAATATATAAAATCTGGACCCAGCCCGAATGCGAATTATCTTGAAGTCACACAGGTTTTCAAACTTTGCCCAATCCAACTTGACCGTAAACACCAGGACAGAATCCCCAGCCGACCCTGAGAACTGCGAACGCGAATCGCGGGAAAAACGGATGTCAGATCCTGTATCTACATGAATTAAGACTTCGTCGAGACTAGCTGAATTCACGGAGCAGAACATGACTGCAATGGTGTCCGGTTTTGATGTGTCTTTTGCAGCGAAAATCACTTTAGTACCAGACGCGAAGTCAAATTGGATCTTGGCCAGATCATCGTTGGTTACCTGACTTGTTGCCGATGTCCCAACCTGACTTTGGCTGAAACAAATCGACTCGAATAGAAAGCCGGCGACCAGGAAATTTGTTCTCACCGTTGGTTCTCCGTTAACCTTGCATGGTGGGCGGCAAGAATTCCGCGTGTCGCAAATCTCAGCAAAACGTCGGGCTGCTTTATCTCAAGTCTGCCGGTTCCCGGATCCGCCATCCCCCACCCCTGGCCGTTGACAATTCCCCTGACCATGACAACTGATAAGGTGCCGGAAGCCTGTTTGATGGTGCCGGGTCCGCGCGCAATCCAGAATTCAATATTCTGAACTTCTGATTGACCGTTTGCTGAGACGGTCACTTTGGAAGTGAAGTGCAAACACGGATTGAATAGCCCAAAGGGGACAGAAACGCTGACAGTGTCCACAAGAGTTTGTTCGTTGGCCATGGTAAAGGGGTACCCCCGGTAACTGAATGTTGTCTGTCGTGTATAGGCTTCTCCGAACGCAAGGGTATCGGGAAGATTTGTCATGGGTTTGTCGAACAGGATCGGAACATCACCGGCTGCTTTGAATCCTGCAAATCCGGTCTCACTGTAGTAGGACTCGTAGCCGTCGTTCGTGACTTCAATAGCATACAAAGCTCCGCTGATAACAACCGTCCCGCCGTATTTTGACCAGGAACTGTCAGACCACATCTTGAAGTACAGACTATCAAGAGCTTCTCCATAGGCGCTTACAACAATAGTCTTCAGGGGTGGTTCCGGGCTTACGGGATCATTTTTTTTGCAGGAGAACAGAACAGCAACGGAAAGAATGAGAAGTATCGGGGATTTCATAAGAGCCTCTTACAAAGTGAACACCTTTTTGATCTGGTTGGCCTGGTTCATTCTTCGATCGCATTGGAAATATCGTCGCCCGATTGTGGTTCTTAGAGTGTCCATTTGAGACACTGCAATTCCGGGGCACGTAAGAAAAAGGAAAAGCAAAAGGAGTTTTTGAGATTTGGTGTACATGTATTCGTTTTCCTGAGTAAGAGGCGATTCGGTCGCACTCCTTACTTTAGTCCAATGAGCAAAGGCTGATAGTATCTATCCGTCGGAGAGTGTTGGCGATCGTCTTATCGATCATGATGTTGCTCCGTCAATAAACGTGTTTGAAAACTAAAATAGTATGCACTCTAACGGCAGCAGTTTCGCCAAAAGCGGTGCCGGTACTTAACCCACCTCGAATTCAAACAAGGTATTACATTTTCAAATATTCCAACAGCTTATACATCAGCACGGCGGGCCAAACGAGGGCTTTGAAAAACCCAAGAACGCCAACCCAGAATGTTGTTGCCGTTTGGATGTAATAGACTAATGCGCCGATGAATGCCAGACCGTAGATGCCACCCGACATACCACCGTTCATTCCTCGCCCCCGAAAGCGCTTGTTGTTGTCCTCAGACATTATGTCCTCCTTTTGTTTGTATCAAACCCGATTTCAAAGAAAGTCTGGTTCATGGTAAAATCCAGAGGCTATCCTTCCATTCAAACCGCTCCTGGTCGAGGTAGGATACTCCCGGGGCGAGCAGTTTGCCGGATATGTTCACCCAGACTCGAACGCTGTCAGTTGGGCCAGGCGGATTCAGGACGCGCATGGATGGGAGCCATTTGTACTGAATACCAGGATACTGGTGCGACCCGTCGATGACGGTCATGACTTCTGAGCTCTGAACGTCAATCCGTAGATACTCGATTGACGCCGGCCATTCCTCAAAATGGTAGAAGATCGCTGCCTTGACCGAGGGATCCGGCTCGTAGGCCAGCACGGCCCGGAACGTGTCGACCACGAACGAGCCTACTTTGGGAAAGACCCACACGCTGTCTTTCCACGCAAAAGGCTTCCGCTGAGAAATCGATCCGTTGGGATCCAGAATCATGCCGGCAAGAGCTGCCAGGACTTTGACGCTGTCGTATTGTCCCTGATGCTGAGGCACACTCAGGAGCGGTTCCCATCGGTATTGGAGGTCCGGCTGCAGCGACGACGCGACGGGTATGGGGGCAAGCTCCGCGCTATCAACGGCAAACAACATCGATACGACAGTTCCGTACTGTTTTTCGAAATGGAAAACCACCGTGCCTTCAACTCTGGGCTTCGGATCGTAGGAAACGGCCACCCGGAACATATCCACCACAAAGGCGGCGCCCTCCATCCGGTCGGGGATCCCGGCGATCTCCGTTGGCTCCTTGCAGGCAAGAAACATCGAGAGAACGATGAGGGGTACTATGAATGCCCTGCGACTCATGGCAATGTGTGGTCTGGGGAAAACTCCTGTGTCAGTTCTTGCGATAGCCAAGTTTTGGGAGAAAGGCTCCATCTGTTCGGCGGGAACGATGGGTGAGCCTTCACTTCCTGTAGAGCAATGGATGAACCCATGTTTACCATGAAGACAATTGAATCTGCGTTTGTGTCGCAGCTCTTGTTGAACTTCACAAGTTCGCGCTTTGACATCTACTTGAGCAGCAGAAGTTTTTTCGTTTCTACGAATGACCCTGCGCACAACTGATAGAAGTACACTCCACTTCCCAAACCTGTGGCGTCCCATTGCCGCTCGTAGGTTCCGGCAGACAACTGTTCGGAGAGGAGAGCCGCCACTTCTCTGCCCAGCGAGTCAAAGACTTTCAATGACACAGAAGATTGAGTCGGCACGCGGAAGGAAATTGTTGTCTCC
>JBARRO010000157.1:0-32957 GCA_049644265.1 Bacteroidota bacterium | reverse complement strand
CTCCGATATCGTGGCGGAATTCGCCCCAGGTAATATTCTTAAATCCCTCCGCAGCTGACACCCTTGGTTCAACGGTTCTCACCAGCCCGGCGTCTCCCATCAACAGAAAATTAAAGGCGCCAAACAGCCAGCTCGGCCAGAAATCAAGGTCGTCGAAGAAATTGCCGTTCACAATGTACTCGGCGTTTCCGAGGATCATTCTGTTTTTCTCTCTTTCATCTTTGAACGGTAGGGCATTCAAAGTCCCAATTCCCCCCAGATCGAACGACTTTTGCATCGGCAGGTTGCCATCGGCCGTACCAACACGCACCCGGAGGTTGAGATTGTCGCTCCTTCCAAGCGGCTGGTATCGTCGGATATCCAGGATGTATCGATTGAATTCAAAGAGGCTGCCGAATTGGTGCTGGGCGAATTCCGCGTTACCGTAGATTGTCCACCCGACAGGCCCGCGCGTGGATTTGGAATACGTGCTGAACCCCGCCGTCACCATGAAGCTCCTCATGTTGCCCGGGTCGATCACAGGATTGCTCCGGAACACTTTATCGCCTCCGAACAACGACCACTCCACCTTGTTGCTTAGTGAATCGTACGTGTCGACAAGATAGTCAACGCGGAGTTCCGCGTTCGTCACATCCTGTTGCGTGTAATAGCCAACGTGAGCCGTGTATCCTCTCCGCTCAAAGTAATCCCTAAAATCTTCGTGAATGAGCAGCGCTGCCGCCGTGTTCTCGTGCAAACCGATCAGCCATTGGTCCTTCGTGTCCGTCAGGCTGTATCCCTCCACTCCGATTTCCAGCATTTCCTGTCCCTCCGAAGTCCGGAGAGGAAACTGTCTCGACAACCCGAGGTTATACCGCCACGTATGCGATTTAAATCCGTATCCGACCGAGCCGTAGGTGTTGTAACTCTTGCGTCCGTCCCAGTAGAATTTCTTCTCCGTTCCAAGTCCCATGAACAATCCCTCAACCCGATTGTACCGAAAGAGGAAGTTGTCGAGGTTGGATGACTCGTTCAGCCATGGAACGTTAAACGACGTGTTGGACCGCGTGAACCTTCCCCGATCCTGGCGATACCCCGTTTGGGAGGTCCTGGTCTTATCCTCATACCCCTCAATAACCCCGCCATCGTCCTTGACGATGGTCCCGTTGATCACGCGGGCGTTTCCCGTGATTCTTCCCCCATCCTTCACATAAAGCGTTCCGCCAATCACCATCACATCACCGTCAACCTTGCCATAGACGGTGAGGTCTCCCCCTTTCACCACAACGTTCCCGTTGAAGACCTCCGATTCTTCAATCACTTTGTCTCCCGTATAACTCGACGTGTTGACATCCGATTCAAGATCGGTGCTGCGGCGACTGCGTCTTGTCTTTGACGGGAGCGAATCGTCATCAAAAAACTCTCCGTCTTCCTCAAGTCCATTAGTGATCTTCTCAACAAATCGCTCGATCTCCGACCCAATCCTTTCCCCAACGTTTCTTGCTTTGGATTCGGATGTCTGGCGGTTTTTTGACTGACCGTTGAGGGTCAATGCGGGAAGAAGCAGGAGCATGAGAACCGCAGTAAGAGTTTTCATAATGTCACCTTGCACACAGACGATTCATGGCCACGAAAAGGCACAAAATGCATAGAGAGTTTAATGTGGCTTATGATTTTTGAGATGGATTTTGTCATCGTGGAGGAACTTGCCTCATCGGGTTACGCTCATGTTAGCACAAAAGTTTCATAAACGAGCGACTCGCAATAATTGGAAAAAAGTGTATATTCATTCCCTGACTCCCGCTTAGAAGAGACTCCTTATGCGTTTGGCAATCAATATCGACCACGTCGCAACGCTCAGAAACGCTCGCGGCGGCTCCGTGCCGGATCCGGTTGAAGCCGCCATGCTGTGCGAAAAGGCCGGAGCGGTCGGCATCGTGTGTCACCTACGGGAAGACCGGCGCCACATCCGGGATGCCGACGTTGCCATGCTCCGCAGGAAAATCAAAACGAAGCTCGACCTGGAAATGGCGGCGACGGAAGAGATCATCGGCATTGCCGTCAAGACTCTTCCGGAGCTTGTCACGCTCGTGCCCGAGAAGCGTCAGGAGCTGACGACGGAAGGGGGATTGGATGTCGTGGGCAGAAAACAGTATCTCGAAGATGTTGTCAAGAAATTCCACCAGCATCGCATTCTCGTGAGCCTGTTCATCGGCCCGGACCGCTCACAAGTCGAAGCCTCGAAGGATATCGGAAGCGACATGATTGAAATTCACACCGGCGAGTACGCCGACGCTACATCGGCTGACAGCCGTCGCAGAGAACTCCAGCGGATCAAAGAGATTGCGAAATTGGGGAAGTCGTTGGGACTCGGTGTGAACGGCGGTCACGGGCTGGATTATGACAACGTCTCCGCGGTTGCGGCCATCCGGGAGATTGACGAGTTAAGTATTGGACATGCCATCATTACGCGATCGCTGATCGTCGGAATTGAACGCGCGGTTCGTGAGATGATCGCGCTCCTGCGTGCCGCATCATCCACGCGAAAAACCGCTTTCACAAACCGCAGACCGAAACGGTAGGACATCCGGTTTCATTCCTCGGTTTCTTCACCACCCTCCGCAGTCATCATTTCAAGCAGCTCTGCCATAAACGAGACGTTCGCGGAATTGTCCGTCTCCTGATAGGCGTTGACGAGATTCCTCAGAAATCGTGCAACGATGGTATCGGCGTTGCATTGCAGCTTCAGAATATTCTCGAGCCGGATCGGCTCCTTGGAATTCAGACTCACGAGATCCAGCTTGTCGAGAAATCTCCCGCCGTTGAAGCAATCCACGAGATAGGGTTTGTCTTCAATCGTGGCCTTGGCGAGAAAGTGTCCGGGAGTGTTGATGCCTTCAATTGGAATTCCGAGCCGATGGCCGACGAGCATGTAGATGCAGGCCAGGCTGATGGGGATTCCTTTCTTGTGTTCGAGCACGTAAACAAGGTTGCTGTTCAGGGGGCTGTAGTAATCCGCCTGCGCACCGCCAAGCCCTTTGATTCGAAAAAGAAAGCTTGAAAGCTCCCGGGCACCGGAAGGCTTGTGGGTCGACAGAAATTCGTCAGCAACCTGGTCGAGCATCGTCGTGAGCTTGGCGGGATAATTACGGCCGTTCTGGAAATCTGCGAGGAGGCTCAGCGCGGCTTCAAGGCGGAGTTTGTCGTTCTCGATGTCGAACCACCCCGGCCACTCGGCGCGCAGCCATTTTCTGTTGTGTTCTTCGAGTCGCTGCTGGATGGTGCGGAACTGGTCCGCGCTCGGAATGATGTTCAGGCGCCTGAGCTCCTTTTCCAGCGACGGCCCAAACGACGACAGCTCATCGAGCACGGACTGCTGCACGATGTCCGAGTCATCCTCGAGCAATTTAATGAGATGGGGGAGTTGACTGGGATTGGGCACAGACCGGAACCAGGATTTTCGGGATTATGGGATTACCGGGAAAAAGAATGTTTGGTGGTCGTCCAAATTACTGTTGTGCATTCTTCAACGCTTGTTCGAGTATGCGTTGGTTCTCAAGGCCGATAATGCCGGGAATATCGGGTTCGACGTTGTTGAGGATCGAGTTTGAGAAGCGAGTCACCTGGTCGCAATACAGATCCGGCACAATTATTTGCTCCATCCGTTTCGTTCCTTCTTCCCCATTCCCTTTTGTAATGACTGTGAGCGGCACGGTGTGCTGGCTTCTTGTAAAATCCGACGCGGACACGAGACCTTCCGTTCCGATGATTTCAATGAACGTCCTTCGGATGGCGACGGCGTATGAACAATAGACTGAGCCGAGAACTCCTTTCTTAAATCTGAGAGAGAGGTTTACTGTTTCCTCTGTGGCTTTTGATGTCGGCGCCGGATCCAGATAGCATTTGACGGATTCCACATCGTCATTCAGCAGAAATCGGAGCGTGTCGAAGCAATGGACCCCGATGTCAAACAAGGGTCCTCCTCCCGCCACGCTTCTGTCGAGCAGCCACTGTCGTTTGGAGTTTCTGCCGTCGTAGACAAAGTCCGCCCGAACAAATGTCACCCGGCCGATCATTCCGGAGTGAACAATCTCCTTGATGCGCTGAACCGCAGGAGAGAGCCGGACCATGTGGCCGACCATCAGCTTGACCTTGTTTTTCCTGCATGCATCGATCATACTCTGCGCCTCCGCAACGGTCATCGCCATGGGTTTTTCCACGAGCACATGCTTGCCGGCGTTTGCGGCGGCAATGGTTTCTGAACAGTGCGCGGAATTTGCGGACACGATGAAGACGGCATCGACATCCGGATGGGAGACGAGGTTCTGGACAGAATCGAAAGCGAGTCGGATTTTTCCGGATGCGGCCTTTTCTTTTGCCGCCTCCATGGATCGCTTTTGGATCGCGACCAGTTCAGAATTTTGGGAGGCGCGAATGGCCGGGGCAATAGCGTTCTCGGCAAATCTCCCGTAGCCGATAATGCCGTAGCGGATCTTGGAGGAGCTCATGACAATGACCCAATGAACAATAAGCAATGTGTGGAGCGAAATGCCATTTCGCGTTACGAGGCAGAGATCACAGAGGAGAGAACGGGTTCCTCTGTGGGCTCTGCGAACGAACTAAAAAAAATTTCACAGAGGCCACTGAGTCAAGGCAGAGGTCACAGAGGAAAGGAAGGTTCCAACCCTCAAATTGTACAAGCTCTAAACCTCTGTGCACTCTTCTTTTCACTGTGAGCTCTGTGTAATTCTTTTTCCAAGGACGCCAATGATTAGGAACCTAAGTTTGACAGTGATTTAGGGGAAGATAAACAAGATTCTCCGGAAGGCAAACCGTTATTGGTTGATTCCTGCTGTCGGCGTTCTTATTTTGTCCCTTGCACAAGGTTCTTTGCAACCATCCTACTGAGAGACTTAACGGTCATGAGCCATCCACGCAATCTGGTATCAGTCATTCTGATTGTAGCTGCGGTATCCTGTTCGAAGAACGACACGACAGCACCTCCTGCGACATTGTATGAATGGGAAACGATTGCCTCGGGAACAACAGCAGATCTTGGGTCCATCCAGTTCCCTGACGCAAATGTTGGTTTCATTTCGGGATACTCTGCTGCTACGGGATCGTTTGTGTTGAAAAGTACGGACGGCGGAAGCACCTGGGCAAAATCGCCCGCGATTTCCAATCGTTTCCTGAGCGCGCTCGCATTCACGAGTGCAACGACAGGGTTTCTTGTCGGCGACTCCGGATACGTGTTTAAAACGACAGACGGCGGCTCAACGTGGAACTCCAGGAAAGCCGGGAGTGCCCTGCTCTGGGCCGTCCAATTTCCATCGGCTAACATTGGTTACGCCGCAGGAAATTTCTCGCTGGCAAAAACGACGGACGGCGGAACAAGTTGGAATGTTCTCGCAACCGACAAGGATGGTGTGGGATTGTCGTTCATTAACGATTCAGTCGGAATCGTCGTGGGAGCCGCCATTTACAGCACGGGTAACGGTGGGGTTTCCTGGAACACAACGCCGATTCCTGCCGGCGCCTTTCTGACAAGCGTCCGTCACGCAAGTGCATCGGTGGTGTATGTAACCGACCATGCTGGGAACGTGATGAAATCCACGAACGGCGGAGGATCGTGGGCGATGTACTCGACTGGAGTTACTTCCGCGTTACGGTCAGTGTGGACGATGGACACATCGCATGTTCTTGTTTGCGGGGATAACGGTGTGATCCGCGTAAGCTCCAACGGCGGTTCGACCTGGCACTCGGAAACAACTCCGACTTCACTGTTGTTCGACGATCTCGTGTTCACGCCTTCCGGAACCGGTTACATCGCGGGATTTGGAGGGACGATTCTAAGAAGGCGATAAACAAAGAACCATTCCCATATGTTGCCAATTTGTTGCTTCTTTCAGTCAATATCTCTACAATGAAAGAGCAATGAAACCATGGTTCCGAAAAATAGCCGCCTTGGTACTTCTTGCCGGGTACTCTTCAGCCGGCATCGGAGGCCACCTTCAGGTCTTAAATCATTTCCTACTCTCCCGCAGTCTTCCAGCAATCTCGAAAGCGAAATCTACTGGCCCCAAGGACGCGCGACCGTTCTGGACCCAGCAACGGCATATCCCTACAACCTTTCGCGTCGTCGTACCGCAACCGGCAATCGTTGAAACCCCACGCACGACAGCTCCCGATATCCGGTGGTTTGTCGCCGCGTCATCTGACGTCCCACCATCCACCCCCGCCCTTACTTTCGGCGAACCAACCCGCGCTCCGCCTCTCTCGTAGCCTCCTGATCTTTCGTTCTGCACGACCTTGGCTCTGCTTTCAAGAAGTCAGGTCCGTTCTTCTTGGGATTCGCCAACATCGGTCCGAGCGATTCTGACCGAGTCGTTTGGAGCGTCGAATTTCCCGGAACAACTCACCGGTCAACGGAGAGACTACCATGCAATCCAGAAAATTTCCGGTCCATTTTGGACTCTTGTTCCTGCCCTGCCTCCTGGCATCGGCAATTTCCGTCTTCATCTACAATCTTAACAGCGACCAATCAATCAGTTGGGCCTGGACTATTCTCCTCGCAATCGTTCTTGATGCGATGATCACCTGGATGAACCTTCGCGAGGAGCGTGGACGCGACCAGAGTCCCGATGCGCAACATCAGAACAAGACCTGATTTTATTTTCCTTCCGGAGCCGGACGCTTGAAGTACACTGTTATCAAGTTGGGTTGAATATTCACCAGGGAGAGCGCGTCCGGAAACGTGAGGTCGGAACGCGTGAGGTTTTTCCTGATACTTGGACGCGGAGATTCGAAGAGTTTGAGCGAGAGTTTGACATCTCCAGCACTGACGAAGTAAAAAGAACGCCGCGGAGCGGAAAATGTCACTTCAATTTCCGGGGGATCGATTCTCTCGACGCTCAGTTCTGTGCCCGTGTTCCAGTGCGTTACAGGAACAAGGTAGGTTTTGTATTGGACTCTTGACTCATGGATCAGGAAGAACCAGAGGAATATCGTGACAGCAATCGCGAGCGTTTTTTCTCTGTAATTCTTTTTAAAGAAATCCTTCCACGCCTTGGAGCCTGCCAGCGGGTTAATTTCTTCATAAAACTGTTCGAGAATCCCTTCCAGCTCCTCGGAAGAGTTCAGCCGTTGCAACTCGCTGTTGCGTGCCATGGAAATCGTGCCGCGTTCTTCTGAGACGACAAGGCACAAGGCATCGGTGAGTTCGGCCAAACCTAACGCGGCGGCGTGGCGTGTGCCGATTTTCCAGAGTTTTTGCACGCTTTTCGAGAGCGGGAGGTAACACGAAAACCGAGCGATGGTGCCGCCGGAAACGATCACCGCACCGTCGTGTCCCGGCGACCGGGTGTTAAAGATGCTTACGAGCAGGGGTTCGCTCAGTTCACCGCCGAGCGCCACCCCGCCTTCCAGGTGACGTCCAAGCGGATCCTTTCCCTGAATGACGATAAGGGCTCCAATCTTGTTCTCAGCCAGATCCCGGACCGTGTCGACCAGGGTTTCAATTTCCTTCCTCGGCTCGCGTGCCCCCCTGCGTCCGCGCAGTCTCGCAATCGGACTGTTGCTGGCAATCTGCTCCAAGAAGTGTTTAATATCTTCTTGAAAAATAATGACGACGGCAATAATAATAATCGCGAAAAAGCCCTGGAAAATGGAGATTGTCAGCTCGAGGTCGAGCTGGCGGGCAAGAAAGTACGCGCCGCCGATGATGAACATGCCCCGGACCACCGACGCCGCCTTCGTGCGCTTGAACCAGACGAGAATGGAATAGATGACAGCCGACATGAAGAGGATGTCGAGGAATCCCGAAATCCCTACCGACCGAAGAAAATCGAGTATGGCTGCAAAGCTCATGAGGTGGGAGAAATTTTCACAGACGGAAGAACAGTTTCACGGGACATGGAATGCCTTCGCGCCGGCTGAGTGCATTAAAGAAGAGAATTTTCGTGCTCAAGGTCAAGCAGGGGAGGTGAAAAATTTTCGGGGAACGCATTCCCGGGGTTTTTCCTTGACAATGGAAGTGCGTCTTCTATATTAACGAGGTAACGTATCTTGCGTTGAAAGAGGTTTTGCGGGGATGGTACCTACCCTCGTGCTTCGAGTTTCTTCAAGTCCTGCGTCAAGTCCGTTCTTACTTTGTCCGTGGGTTGGATCTGCACATGAATCAGTTCATCTTCAATACGAAGCTCGACCAGGCATTGCTTCTTGGCATTAGTGCCAGAAGTGTGGGGGAACTTCACACTAGCCTGAAGACGGTTCCGCCCTCATCGATTTACTATCACACACACCGATTTCTTCACCAGCATCATTTTCTTTCCCCCGAACCGCCGAACGATTTCGCCTACTGGATTCGTGAGGTTCTTAACGAGCAGGAGCTTGGCGAGCGCCTCTCGAGTGTCGATATCGTGCAGTTTTCGACGCTCGAAGAGCTTCGGACGGTATTCCTCGACCTCCTTGCCCGGCATATCGAAGCTGCAACCACAGAACGACTGGCTCCCCACGGCCAGGAGTTCTATTTCATGGCATCCAGAACATTTGTGATCAAGACGCCATACAGCGCCAGGGACCTGAATGAGTTCAAAGAGGCCCTGATGCACATCAGCATCAACTCCATTTATTATCACATTTTCGACGCGAAGTTACGACTGGAAAAGGGCGAAAACGATTTTTCCCGCTGGTTCCGGGACTTGGACAAGCCGGCGCTGGCGGACGCGGTTGTTCACCTCGACCCGTACACCTACACACTCGAGGGATTACGAACCAGAATTCTTTCCCTGGTGGAGCGCCATGGTTCGACTTGAAGACTACATTCCCATCGTCGGGCAGGCCACTATCGATGAGCTGTTTCTGCTCTCGAAAAGTCTGCAGGGAAAGGAGATCCAGAATATCAACTCCACAGCCGTGGGCGGCGGGGTTGCAGAAATCCTTACACGAATGATCCCGCTCCTCACGCAACTCGGCATTCAGGCCCGATGGGATGTGATCAAGGGAGACGAGAAATTCTTCAGCACGACCAAGAAATTCCACAATGGACTTCACGGCGTGCCGGTGGAAATCAGGGACGAGGAATATGACTGGTTCCTCGAAGTCAACAGAAAGAACGCCGAAGAAATGAGGTTTGGGGATATCGTGTTCGTGCACGACCCCCAGCCGATCGCACTCATCGAGCGGCGCACGCAGATCCAAAAAAACTGGCTCTGGCGCTGTCACATCGATTTTTCAAAGCCGGACCCCACAATCTGGAAATTCCTCGAGCAGTTTGTCAACCGGTTCGATGCGGCGGTGTTCTCGGCACCGGCGTTCGCACGAAAACTCTCCATCCCCCAGGTACTCATCGCTCCTTCCATCGACCCCCTGAGCGCCAAAAACAGGGAATTATCCGACGAGGAAGTAAACCGAGTATTCCAGCAATACGGCATCGACCGATCCCGGCCCGTGGTCACGCAGATTTCGCGGTTCGATTACCTGAAAGACCCGTTGGGCGTTCTGAAGGCCTACAAAATCGTGAAAAAGCACGTCGACGTGCAGCTGGTACTCGCGGGTGGCGGAGCGACAGACGATCCCGAGGGACCGGTGATCATGCAGCAGGTGAAGGAACAGGCAGACAAGGACGCCGATGTGTTCGTGCTGTTTCTTCCTCCCTCCAGCGATCTGGAAATCAATGCTCTGCAGCGAGGATCAACGGTTGTGCTCCAGAAATCTCTGAAGGAGGGATTTGGTCTCACCGTTTCCGAGGCTCTCTGGAAAGCCAGGCCGACCATCGCTTCCGCTGTCGGAGGAATACCGCTGCAGATTGCACACAAATACTCCGGCATTCTCACGCACTCCATCGAAGGTACGGCGTACTGGATCAAGCAGTTGATCCACGAGCCGGAATTTGCCCGAAAGCTCGGGGTGAACGGCCGTGAACACATCAAGAACAATTTTCTCATCACCCGGCACATCAAAGATTATCTTTTGTTGTTTCTTTCGATCTTCCATCCCCAGGATGTCGTCTATCTGTCATGAGTGCCGGCGAAAAACAAAGAAGGCTGCTCATCGTCTCCAACCGCCTCCCCTTTAATATCAAAGAGGAAAATGGGGCGATCCGATTTCTCGAGAGCAGCGGCGGGCTGGTGACCGGCCTGTCAGCGTATTTGGACAGTCTCGGAGTAACATCGCAGGATGTCAATGACTACATGTGGGTTGGATGGCCGGGGGGGACGGTCTCCGACACTCTGAAGAAGAGTTTGACTCAACAGGCACTTTCCGCGCACCACTCATTCCCCGTGTTTCTCTCCGAGGAGGAAATGGACCAGTTCTATCTCGGTTTCTGCAACAAGACCATCTGGCCTCTGTTTCACTATTTCAATTCGTACGCGAGCTACCGCGAAGAATACTGGCAGCAGTACCGGCGCGTCAATCAGATCTTCGCGGATGCGGTAGCCGAGATTGTCAGACCCGACGACCTCATTTGGGTGCACGACTATCATCTTATGCTGCTTCCTCAGCTTCTTAAAGCGCGCGTGCCGAACAACCCCGTCGGGTTCTTCCTGCACATTCCGTTTCCTTCCTTCGAGATTTTCCGGCTGCTCCCCGGTGAATGGCGGCGGCAAATTCTCCACGGATTGCTGGGCTCAGATCTCATCGGATTTCACACCTACGATTACACGCAGCATTTTCTTCAATGCGTGCTCCGGATTCTCGGCCACGAGCACACCATGGGGTTGATTGTGTCGGCTGAACGTGTCGTCAAGACAGAGTCGTTCCCGATGGGAATCGACTTCGACAAATTCGCGTCGGCAACATCCGATCCCCGGGTCGCTGAAGAAGGAATCGAATTTGAAAAATCTCTTGCTGGGATGAAGGTGATTCTCTCGGTCGACCGGCAGGACTATACCAAGGGAATTCTTCATCGATTGGAGGGGTTCGAAATTCTTCTCGACGCCCATCCGGAGTATCGCGGGAAGATCGTCCTCCTGATGGTTGTTGTCCCCTCGAGAATCGGCGTCGAGCAGTACGACACGATGAAGAAGCTGATCGAGGAATTGGTGGGAAAGATTAACGGTCGTTTCGGCTCCGTCGGATGGACGCCGATTTTGTATCAATACCGGCACGTTCCGTTCTTCCCGCTCGTCGCGCTCTATCGCATCAGCGATATTGCACTTGTTACTCCGCTCCGCGACGGAATGAATCTGGTCGCAAAGGAGTATGTCGCAACGCGATCGGACAACACCGGCGTCCTTATCCTGAGCGAAATGGCGGGAGCTTCCAAGGAGCTCGGAGAAGCCGTCATCGTCAATCCAAACAACCGCGAAGAGATTGCCGGGGCACTGTGTGAGGCACTCGAAATGCCCGTGGTCGAACAACAGCGCAGGAACCGCGTCATGCGGGATCGGATCAGGCGTTACAACGTGACGCGCTGGGCCGGCGATTTCGTGCGAAGCCTGATCGATGTTCGAATCCTGCAGAACAAATATTACGCAAAGCTCATCTCCGATCCGGTCCGCCAGCATATGTTCGACGAGTACCGGCAAAGCGCCCGACGGCTGATTTTCCTTGACTACGACGGGACGCTTGTTCCTTTTGCCCGGCGCCCGGAAATGGCAAGACCTACACCGGAAGTTACGGACCTTCTCCGACAACTCGCCAGTGATTCCCACAACCATGTCGTGCTCATCAGCGGCCGGGACAAAGCGACGCTCGAGCAATGGTTCAGCGGTATTCGAGTGACGTTGGTTGCGGAACATGGAATCTGGACCCGCGAGCCTCGTAACGGTTGGAAGATGTTCAAGGAGCAGCCCTCGGGCTGGAAAACGAATATCTTGCCGATCCTCGAATTATACGCCGACCGGCTCCCCGGCTCATCCGTCGAAGAGAAAGAATATTCGGTGGTATGGCACTATCGCGGCTCCGACCCCGAGCAGGCGGCGGCCCTCTCGCGCGAGCTCCTGGACCATCTGACGACGTTTACAGCCAACATTGAGCTGCAGGTTCTGCGCGGCAACAAAGTCATTGAGGTGCGGGGAACGGGGACTAATAAAGGAAGCGTGGGACTCCAGTACCTCTCTCATGGAAATTACAACTTCATCCTCTCGATGGGCGACGACTGGACGGACGAGGATCTCTTCAAAGCACTCCCTGAAACAGCGTTTACCATCCGGGTTGGCATTGCAAACACGAACGCACGGTTCACGGTTCAGAACATCCAGGAAGTTCTCCGATTGCTCCATCTTCTCACAGCCCCATCAGGCTGAAACAAATCCACTCTCTTTCTGTTGTCAAATCTGCCGTCGCAAGTTCCACCTTGATTCACTGGGCAATTTTTTTGCATCTTGCCTTGGCAAGCCTCCATCGAGAAGCGATGAAATTCGACCGCGGCACACATTCCGACGACACACTTCTAAAGCTCTATCGATCACTCCTGTTACCCAGAATGATCGAAGAAAAGATGCTGCTACTTCTCCGTCAAGGGAAGCTCAGTAAGTGGTTTTCGGGAATCGGCCAGGAAGCAATTTCTGTTGGCTGCACCGTGGCGCTTCAGGACTCCGATTACATCCTTCCCCTTCATCGTAACCTGGGGGTGTTCACATCCCGCAACATTCCTCTTCAAAAACTCTTTGCACAATGGGAAGGGAAACGGTCCGGATTCACCAAGGGGCGAGACCGATCGTTCCACTTCGGGGCACCTGAATACCGTATCATCGGAATGATTTCCCACCTTGGTGCCATGCTCGGGGTGGCCGATGGTCTTGCGCTGGCCAGCAATCTGGACAAGAAGAACGATATTGCACTTGTCTTCTCAGGCGACGGAGGAACGAGCGAGGGCGATTTCCATGAAGCGCTCAACGTTGCTGCCGTGTGGGACCTGCCCGTGGTCTTTCTCATAGAGAACAACGGCTACGGTCTTTCGACGCCCTCCAGCGAACAATTTCGCTGCAAGCAGTTCCTTGACAAGGCGATTGGCTACGGGATCAGGGGCGTTCAGGTCGACGGGAACAACATCCTCGAAGTCTACGAGGCAACTGCGCGAATCGCCAAGAACATGCGCAAAGACCGGCAGCCGGTGATCCTGGAGGCGCTCACGTTTCGTATGCGGGGCCACGAGGAAGCGTCCGGAACAAAATACATTCCCGCAAAACTTTTTGAGGAATGGAAGAAGAAGGACCCCGTCGAGAACTATGAACGTTACCTCGTACAACAGAAGATCCTGACTGAAAAGACGATCACGGAGATACGGAAGGAATACAAAGAAACCATTGACCGGGAATGGGAGGAGGCGTATAACGAGCCGGATGTCGTGGCAAGTGAACAAACGCAGTTGGAGGATGTGTATCGTCTGCAATCCCCGGAGCTTGTTCCACCCAACGACGAGAAGAAAACGAAGAAGCGATTTGTCGATGCCATTTCTGATGGTCTGCGGCAAGCGATGGAACACGATACAAAGCTGGTTCTCATGGGACAGGACATTGCTGAGTACGGCGGCGCCTTTAAGGTCACGGAGGGATTCGTCAAGAAGTTCGGCAAGGAGAGAGTTCGCAACACTCCGTTGTGCGAATCGGCGATCGTCGGAGCTGCGCTCGGGCTTTCGCTTTCGGGGCGCGCCTCGATGGTTGAGATGCAGTTCGCGGATTTTGTGGCGTGCGGGTTTAATCAGATCGTTAATAACCTGGCGAAAACGCACTTTCGTTGGGGTCACGGTGTACATGTGACGGTCCGGATGCCGACGGGGGCCGGAGTCGCAGCGGGGCCGTTTCATTCTCAGAGCATGGAGGCCTGGTTCACCCACGTGCCCGGGTTAAAAGTGGTGTATCCGGCGACCCCGCGCGATGCCAAAGGCTTGCTGACGACGAGTCTGACCGAGCCGAATCCTGTTCTGTTCTTCGAGCACAAGTTTCTGTATCGAAGTGTTGAAGGGGATGTGCCGGATGAGTACTATAATTTGCCGCTCGGGAAAGCGAACATTGTGATGGAGGGATCCGACCTCACCGTCGTGACGTATGGATTCGGCGTTCATTGGATGAACGCGCTGCTTCCCGAGTTTCGCGAAACAAGCATCGAGCTCATCGACCTTCGAACGCTCCTGCCGTGGGACAAGGAGATGGTATTTGAGTCCGTCCGCAAGACTGGAAAATGCCTGGTGCTGCACGAAGCCACACTGACAGGCGGTTTTGGCGGGGAGATTGCCGCCTCGATTCAGGAGGAATGTTTTCAGTTCCTCGATGCTCCCGTGATGCGACTTGGCTCATTGGATATGCCCGTGCCGTTC
The DNA here is from genome assembly GCA_049644265.1 of Bacteroidota bacterium. Taxonomy (GTDB): domain Bacteria; phylum Bacteroidota; class Ignavibacteria; order UBA10030; family UBA10030; genus JBARRO01. The sequence goes on along the minus strand of JBARRO010000157.1, from coordinate 18,718 downwards.
AATAGGGAATTGGAGCAACAGTTCCTTGCAAAGAAGAGATTGAAGGAAAAACTTGTTCAACTGATTGAGTACTAAGCGGGAAAAATCAAGAAAGGAACAAAAAGGAATCGTCATTCCCGCATGCCTTAAGCGGCCTGCCTGCCGCAGGCAGGGAATCTGACACAACGAGGGTGGCCTGACTTAATGCCAAAGTATTCAGATCCCACTGGGAACATGTGGGTCTACGACCCCGTAGGGGGATGACGACTCCTCTTTGGGGGCTTTTCAGGGGCCAGCACTAATCGCTTCTCTTACCATTCACGATTCACTATTTACTATTCACTGTTTCCTGTTCACGATTCACTATTCACCATTTACTATTTACCTCTCCTCATCGCCTATCACTCATCACTTATTGCATCTCTTACCAATCGCTAACAGTTAATAGCCATCGCTACCCTCATGAATATCAACTCTCTCCCCACCCCCGCACTGCTTCTTGACCTCGACATCCTGGAACGAAACCTTCAAACCATGCAGGAGCGGGCGAACAAGCTCCACGTTTCGCTTCGTCCCCATATCAAAACCCATAAATCCATTGAAATCGCAAAACGCCAGGTTGAACTGGGTGCGAAGGGAATCACTGTCTCCACGTTTTACGAAGCGGAGCAATTTGCGGCAGCCGGTTTCAAGGATATTACCTGGGCATTTCCGATTCCCCCGGTGTATGCCGTAAAAGCGGCCGAGCTAGCCGAGAAAATCACATTCCGCGTGGTTATCGACAGTCCGGAGGCGAAGGGACACCTGGACAAAGTCGCGCGGATCAACGGATCGAAACTGCACGTGTGGCTCAAAGTTGACTGCGGACTGCATCGTGCCGGCGTAGAACCGGGCTCAAAAACTGCGGAGGATCTTGCGCGTTCCCTCACGGAATCCAAGGTTCTCATCTTTGACGGGATACTGACTCATGCAGGACATTCTTACTCGGCCCGGTCACGCAATCAAATCATCGAAATCGCCGAACAGGAACGGTCGGTGATGGTCGAGTTTGCGGAGCGCATGCGGAAACAGGGCGTGAAGATTCCAGCCATCAGTATCGGCTCAACTCCGACGATGACTCTTGCCAGGAATCTGGACGGCATCAATGAGATTCGGCCGGGAAATTATGTGTTCCACGACTACACGCAGGTCCTTCTCGATGTGTGCGGAGTCGCCGATTGCGCGCTCACGGTGCTCTCCAGTGTGATCTCTCATCAACCGAACGCTTCCCATTTTATTACCGATGCGGGAGCGTTGGCGCTTTCAAAGGATCTTGGCCCGCGGCACATTCGAAACGATATGGGAATGGGGACCATTTATGAAGACTACGGCCGCAAGCGCCTTTTCGCCCACATGCAGCTGCAGATTCTCTCGCTCTCCCAGGAGCACGGCAAGGTTGCCGCGGAAAAAGGGTTGAACCTTGAGGGACGATTCCAGGTTGGCGATCGTGTGCAGATTCTCGAGCATCATTCATGTCTCACCGCCGCGATGTTCGACCGGTATTATGTCGTTCGGGGTGATGATGTGGTGGACGAATGGAAGATTCTTCGGGGAAGAGTCTGAGGCGGATTTCTTTGGCTGTTTTTCCCTACTTTGTTCAATACCATCCACCAACACGGAGCCAATCTTGAAAATCCGTAGCTTGCTTGCCGCGTTTTCCCTCGCAGGGCTTCTTATATGCTCAGTCTCCGCGCGACAGACGACGGACGACGAGGTTGCGAAGAAAGCCCGATCCCTCCACGCCCGTCTCCTGACCATTGACACGCACGACGACATTTCTTCCGACTTTGCCACGGAGAAGGACGACCCTGGTAGTACCGAAAATAAGAGACAGGTGACTCTTCCCAAAATGATTGACGGAGGGTTGGACGTTGCGTTTTTCGTTGTCTATGTCGGGCAGGGCGAACGGACACCGCAAGGGTACGAAAATGCCTACCAGCAGGCTGTCAGAAAATTCGAAGCCATCCACCGATTGACCGGGACAATGTATCCCTCCTCCATAGAGCTTGCCACATCTCCCGGAGACGTTCTCCGCATTCACAGGAACGGCAAACTCGTCGCGTGTATCGGCATTGAAAATGGCTATCCCATTGGCAAAGATCTCGGCAAACTGAAGGAATTCTACGACCGCGGAGGCCGTTACATGACGCTTTCTCACATGCGTCACAACGACATCTGCGATTCGGCGAATCCCGGCGACGGTGAGGCGGAGGAGGAACATCACGGGGTTAGTAAATTTGGACGGCAGGTTATTGCAGAGATGAACCGATTGGGCATCATGGTCGATGTGTCGCACATCTCGAAGAAATCCGCCCTCGATGCGATGAAGTTTTCGCTCGCGCCTGTCATCGCTTCGCATTCAGGCATTCGCGCCATCAACGACAACGCACGGAATCTCGACGACGAAACCCTGCTTGCTCTCAAGAAGAACGGCGGTGTGGTTCAGTGCGTTGGGCTGGGTGAGTTTGTGAAAACGCGCCCAATCCCACCGGAGCGCCAGGAAGCAATTGCTGCATTACGGAAGGAATTTGGTTTGCCTGAAGCGGGTGCACGAACCGGCGGCCGGCGAGGCGGAGGATCTTTATCCGGAGAACGTCTGGCCAGCTACCGCGAGCGTATGAGGCAAATCGATTCAACGCTTCCCCTTACGCCTGTGACAGTGCAGGATTTCGTGGACCACATCGACCACGCTGTTAAGTTGATCGGTATCGATCACGTCGGAATCAGCTCGGACTTTGACGGCGGGGGCGGCATTACGGATTGGAACAACGCGGCGGAGACTCCCCATGTGACCGTCGAACTGGTTCGCAGAGGATACTCAGAGGAAGATATTGCGAAATTGTGGGGCGAAAATCTCTTGCGCGTGTGGGGTGAGGTGGAAAAAATTGCTGCAGAGCTGCAAAAGAAGAAATAAGTGTACTACAAGCCATCTCAAGACTGAACTTTGCCACAAAAACCACAAATGACACAAAGGATTTTGTGGGTTTTGTGCCTTCTGTGGCTCCATAATCCTTAAGATTTCATTTTGAGACCGTTTCTCCTCAATAACCAGAACGCGGAGCTTTTCCCATGACCTCTCTTAAGAACAAAACTGTCTTCATCACAGGCGCCAGCAGCGGTATAGGCAGATCGTGTGCAGTAGCATTTGCCGAAGCTGGAGCTCGCCTGATCCTTTCCGCGCGTCGAAAAGACCGCATCGATCTGCTCATCGATGACCTGAAGAGGAAATACAACACGGATTCGTATGGTTTCATGCTGGATGTTCAAAAGCAAAAGGATGTTCAGCATGCAGTCGAGCGTCTTCCGAAGAATTGGCAGGAGATCGACATCCTTGTGAATAATGCAGGACTCAGCCGCGGCCTTGACAAGCTCCACGAAGGAAGCATCAATGACTGGGAAGAAATGATCGACACGAACATCAAGGGACTGTTGTACGTGACTCGGGCGATTGTTCCGGGCATGGTTTCCCGAAGCAGTGGAACGGTCATCAACATCGGATCGATCGCGGGCTATCAGTACTACCCCAAGGGTAATGTGTACTGCGCAACCAAAGCGGCCGTCGATGCAATTACGAGCACGCTAAGGATGGAATTGGTGGACACACCGATTCGCGTATGCACTGTCGACCCGGGACTCGTGGAGACGGAATTCAGCGAAGTGCGGTTCCGCGGAGACGCGGAGCGGGCAAAGAAGGCCTATCTCGGGTTCACTCCGCTCTCCCCGGACGACGTCGCTGACGCCGTTCTCTTTTGTGCCACGCGGCCAGCACATTTCCAGGTCGCTCAGATGGTCGTTATGCCGACCAACCAGGCATCGACGACGATGGTGCATAGGGGGGAGAGTTGATTGGCGATTGTCAATTGTCGATTGTAGATTTGGAAGAGTTGAAAATTAAAGTTGAAGGTTGATGGTTGAAGGTGTTGGGTGATAGGTGGTAGATATAAGATAGAGCAAAATCAGTATCGTCATGCTGAGCGCCCGCCTGCCGTTTGTTTGGCGGGAAGTCGAACCATGTTCACGACTAATGTAGGCTGAATGTTGAAAACTGAGGATTGAAGACCGGGAACGGGCGCCTAGTTCGGTTTTCTCTTCACTATTTACTGTATGCTGTTTACTGTTCACCCTTAACTGATCATCTCCAACTCACTACTCCTTTGACCTTCCTCATTCTCGGTTCCATCAGCGCGTTTCTGGCTGTCGCACTCGGTGCGTTTGGTGCGCACGCACTCAAATCAACGCTTTCTCCTGAAATGCTCACAGTTTTCGAGACGGGAGTGCGCTACCAGATGTATCACTCCTTCGCATTGTTCGTAGTCGGTTGGGCGTTGGAGAAATATCCTCAACCCCTCTTCTCGATTGCAGGATGGTTGTTCGTCGCCGGAATTCTTCTCTTTTCGGGAAGCCTCTATTCCCTTGCACTCTCGGGCATTCGATGGCTTGGAGCGATTACTCCGTTTGGAGGGCTATCGTTTCTTGCAGGATGGTTTGTGCTGGGAGTAGGGTTTTGGAAGAGTGGAGGTTGAGGTTGGAGGTTAAGGTTGAGATTACGGTTGAGGAAGTTGCGTTTAGCGTGATCTGATTGAAGCGATGACTTTGTTTAGATCGTGGCCTCTGATTCAGGTCGTCTCCAGACGTCTCATCAATGTATTCGACTCGGATTGCATATTCGAGATGACTCTGAGTCTCAGTCAGAGATCCGCGTGCGTAGTAACAGAAACTGATCTTGTCCTTCGCCTGACTCCTGCCAAAAGCCTCCGCGATATTAGCGGCAACGCTAAAGGAAGACCGTCGAATTTGAGCAGTTAACCCAAAATCTTCCCGCTTGGGAAGTGTTTTGGTCAGACTGAAAATGTTCTCCGCGATCCCTATGGCATCTCGCCATATAGGCATCTCCTTGAACGTCTTACACATCCCCCTCAATCTCTTTAACCTAAACCTTAGCCTTAATTCTTATTTCTTACCCTTGTGCATTCCTCTCACCTCTTCCGGTGTGAACTTTACCAACCGCACTGCCCGGGCTTTCGGCCGCTCAAGCGAGGGAACGACCATAAGCGCTTCCGCAGCGTTGTCTGCCTCCACAATAGTCCAGCCTGTATGATCCCCGTCTTTGCAGCCCCAGTCGAAGTGGGTGATGTAGCCCGCTGCTTCGATTCGCTGAAGAGCCTTCGCACAATCGCCTTCCGTGTGCGGCGAGATAACGATATAGCGATCCATGGTTCTGTCCTTTCAGAGGCCAATGAGCAGGGGAGCTGGGGAGCAGAGGTGCGGGGGTGTCTGTAATCTCCCTTGCACCCCTGCTCCATTTCTCCCCTGCACGTCGTGGTATAACAAACCTTCTCAATATCCTAATGTCCCGCGTAGTCTCCGCCGTACGCCTCTTCTGTTGCATCCGGATCACCCGTTACCGCGTGCGGCTCAGCGTCCTCAATATCATGTTTCACGGGCTTGATATGGCGCAAGTAAACGATCACCGCATGCCGGTCCTCTTCAGTCCAGTTTGACAGTATGGCCCACGGCATTCGACGCCAGTGTGCTTGTCTGCCTTCCGGAAGAACCCCGCTCCGCAGGACGCGCGCGACCTCTTCATCGGTACGGCGGGCAAGTCCGGTTTTGGCATCCGGAGTCAGGTTCCGGCAGTACGTTTCCAGCCCATCATATTTGAAGTATCCCTTCGCTCCACCCGCAAGATACTCATCCATCTTCGGCCCCTTATCTCCGATGGGCGTGTGGCAACCGCTGCAGTCGGTGCTTACAACGATGTACCGACCCCTTTCCGCCAGCATGCGCTCAACAGGGTCCTTGATCTCATCAAGTGAGGGCCCCTGGGCAAGCGTCGGTTTGATGAACTCTTCCGGCGGAGCAACCATGAATGGAGGAATAAAGTACAGAAATGCCAGAAATGCGATCACGATCAACGAGCCAAGCACGATGCCAACCCATTTAAGAATCTTCTTCATGGCCGTGCCTCCTTCGCCGGTTCGGACATTGTCATGCTCTTTTCTTTGGTTGTGCCTGCGTTACCGGGATACGTGAGGAACGGTTGGTCCTTTTTGAGGATCAGCATTCTGAATTTCCCCCACATGTATGAAAAGAAGTTGGCCGACTTCGGTTCAGGGATCTTGTTGTAGACTGGGGGGAGAGTCCTGAGATACGCTACAATCGCGTTCAAGTCATCGGCCTTCATGCCGGCGTACGATGCCCACGGCATGGGGAAAGGATACATCCGCGAACCATTCCGTCGCACTCCCGTTGTCAGGAACGTCTTGAGCTGCTCATCGGTCCAGTTCCCAAGTCCCGTCTCTTTATCGGACGTCAGGTTGTAGCTTACAAAATCCCCAAACGGCACGAGGCGCCATCGCTGCCCACCGGCCAATCTTAGCTCTTCGACGATACCCCCGTCTTCCCGAAGGGGCGAATGACAGAACCCGCAGCCGAATACATCGACCAGGTACTTGCCGTGCGCAATCGGATTCGCCTTGTCCTTCTTTTCCAGAGCGGCGTAGAACTCTTTCAACTCCTGCGCGTTCATTTTCCACGCCGGTTTCCGTGCAATGGAAACGATGTAGTTGGCAAGATTCCACATGTCGGACTCGCTCGCCGTTCCTTTGTAAGACGGCATCGGAGTTCCGTCAATCCCCGTTCTGAATCTCATTATGATATCACTGGCTGTGGCGCCACCGCGGAATGTCCAGGGCTCCGTGAGATTCGTCGCCGCAATGCTGTATCCCCAATCATCTTTCAAGTCTGCTGCAATTGCTCCCGTCCCTGCACCATCGTTCCCGTGGCATTTCCCGCACTGAAGTTTTTCAAATACTCTCTTGCCGGCCGCAATGCTTCCAGCGCTGAAAGGGACCGCAGAACCAAGACGGACTGTCGCCGGCTTTTCCTTCTGAAACCTCGGAGAAAAAGATTTCACATACGCGAGAACCGCTTTCAGCGAATCCCCCTTGATAAACGGCTTCCAGTCCGGCATCGACGATCCGTGCAAACCGTTTTGAATGGTTGCAAGCAGATCGTCGTCGGTCGGAATGCTTCCGGACTCCGTCGAACGGAATTTGAATTTCCCGTCGGTGAAATTCCGTGGGCGAGGATTCAACAACGCAGCCGCGGAGCCGTTCCCCTTTCCGTCCAAGCCGTGGCATTGAGAGCACTTCGAGTCATAGATCGATTTCCCAAGCGATGGCGCTTGCTGCGGCGGCGATGCAAGGGAGATGCTGAGACCGGCGACCAGGACAAAAATCGCTTTGCTCAGGCTCTGTGCTATCATAGGATTTCCTTTAGATTGAATGTGGTGGACCAAGAATTATTCGACGACGGTAAAGATCTCGCGATATCCGGATTCAACCAGAGGCACAAATTTCTTGTACCACTTGCTGAATTCTTTCGCTCCCATGGAACTTCCCATCGCCTTTTCGTATGCGGTGAGATTCTCATAGGTCGTTTCCCACACGAGCGTATAATACGGACCGACCAGATCAAACAAGAATCGGCCCGGCGGCATCCCGAACTTCTTCATCAACCCTCCGACTACCTTTACGCTTTCTTTCGCGTCCTTTGCCTTGCCGAACTTCAATCGAAATACATCGCGAACGAGTATCATAAGGCCTCCTAAAAATGAGAAAATCGGCTGGAAAGGTAGAGAATGGGGAGGAAAAAGGCAAGAAGAGCGATCAGCTATCAGCAGAAGGTTGACAGCTGCTGAAAGCTGACCGCTGAATGCTGATAGCTATCAAGGACTTACCACGGCGTTCAATCCAACAATCCGATATTTGCTGATATTCCGAATTGAAGATTGAGAGCGGACGTTTGCTGGATTCCGTTGACGTTTTGGTAGATGGGGAGCTGGATGTAACCGAGGAGGCTCATCGCGTCGTTGAGTTCTACGCTCAGCCCGGGGCTTGCGAAAACCCACGTGCCGCCCGTATTTTCTCCGGGCTCGCCGGTCGAGCCGACGTCGGCGTGCGATTGAATCTTTGCGTTCACCTGAAAAAAGAGCGTTGCCTTGTGGCTGAACTGATACGACGTGCCGGCGTGTACGAGCAAGGTGTTGCCGAATCTCCATCCGTCTTTTCCTGCGCCCGTGAATTGATACGACACGCCTGCAGCGAGCGGTAAAGAACTGAAGTCGCCCGAGAGTGTTGGCACGCTCGCAATCGTTTGCCGGAAATGCAATCCCACAATTCCGTCTGTAGAACCCGAACCGGGTTGAATCGAAACCTCCGCCTCCTCGCCTTCTGCATTTCTGATGTTTGTCACGCCTGTCGGCAACTTGACGCCGGCATGCACGCCAATGTACGGGTCGAACTCAGATTCAGGCAGCAGGATGGAATACTGTCCGCTCACAATCATATCACCGAGACCGCTGAAACTCCACGACTCCCACAAGTCTTCGCCAAGATGATGGTGGATGTGACCATGCTGACGCGACACAAATGGAATGTCAACGCCAAGCCCCAACTGGTCGGAGAGCCCGATCTGCAGCTGGACGATGCTGCGTTCGTTGATGGTCTGAACTTCGTCGTGGTGGTAGGGAATTGCACCCACGAATGAACGGTGCGATCCAACGTAAATCCTGTCCTGGTTGATGTACTCGCGCGTGTATCCGATCTGGAAAAGTCCTGCGCGGAGATAACGATAGTTGTTCAGAGGACATGATGCGGATCCACAGTTACTGACCAGTATTTGTGGGATAAGGAGGACTGCCAGGGTTGGGAAGAACAGATTCGTAATTCGTTTCATGATCCTTGCTTATTCTTCTATTACGGTTTCATCGAATTCGTCTTATCCAGAGCAGCACGCAATCCCTGCGCGATTTCTTTTGGCGTTCCCATCCCCCAGAAATGAAGGAAAAAGAGACGGGGTGATTCAAAGAGCATATGACTGTGAATCGCAGTCACAGCAATGCCATGTTCGGTAAGAGCTTTTGCGACGGGATTGACTTCATCCGGCAGAAGAACAAAATCTCCGGTGGTTGCCACGCTGGCTCCGACCATCTGCAGATTCATCCCCGTCGCCATTCCCATGAAGCCCGGAATTTCCATTCCGTTCTCCATGATTTTTTCGGTTCGGGGAATTCCAAGCAGCAGAAGCGTTCCTCTGTGAGTACCCTTCCGCCCAAGAACTGATTCAACGGCGGACCAATCGGTCTGTGAAGAGGACCGGACTGCCTGCTGAATGGTCAACGGCGTTCCCGTCCGTTCGAGAACACGTTTCATTGCCCCGGCAATCTTCACAGCATCCCCCATTCCCTCAAAATGCAAATACTTGATCGCCGGTGATTCATTGAGAATATGGTTATGAATCGCCGTCACCTCAATTCCTTCTTCGATGAGGCCTGATTCAACCGGAGCAACCTCGCGGTCGAGTAACACCAGATCCCCCATCACCATCGAATGATCCCCCATGGTTCCAAAAGCAATCCATGATGTCAGGGCAAGCCCGGGATCGACAACAACGCTTCCGACCTTCACATTCAGGTCTGTGCGTGGAAATGTGAATTTCGTGACACTTCCCTGAACTGTTCCCTTCCTCCCAAAAATATTCTCGAGAACGCTTTCATTCTTCTCCTGGCTCCTCGCCTCGGGCGCCAGGACTATCGCAAGAACTGCCAATCCCATCACCACTTTCATTGTCTTTCCTCCTTCATGAAATTCCTTTTACTGTTGAGTGACCTGAGTCGACTGATCTTCAAACCTCCACAATCCTACGATAAGAACTCCGACTGCTCCTGCAACAAATGCCGCGTAGAACGGGAGCTCCTTGTTGATACTCCAAAGCCATCCTCCTACGAGGGATGCAGGGAATACGGCAAATCCCCGGAGCAAATAATACAATCCGATTGTTCTCCCGCGCGCAGAAGGATGAGCCAGATCCACAATGAGTGCCTTCCTGGCTGGCTCCCCGATTTCCCTCAGCCCCGCCACGACAAATGCCGCCAGGAGGAGAGCAGTCGATGTTGCTGTCACAAGAGCGAGAGGATAGAGTGCAAAGAACGAGAAAGTCAGCATGACGAACGGTTTCCTATGCATCCGGTCGGAAAGCTTTGCCACCGGGAGGTAAACGACGATGGCGGTGATCATTTCAACACTTGTCAGGGATCCGAATTCAAGGGCATCGTGTTTCAACACATCGAGAACATACAGAATGATGAAAACGTTCGGAATCCCTTCCGCCCACCGGGCAAAACAATCAGCCACAAGGAGGCGTTTCAGCCGCACATCGATGGAACGCCACAGGCCTACAAACGAGCGCTCTTCTCCTGCCTCGGGTTCGTGTTCACTGTAGAATCGACGGACAATCAGGACTGAAACAAGCGCGAGAACCACCGCTACGGCAAGGTTGATCCTCATCCCCGTCCCGAGACCAAACTGAAGAATCATCCACCCGCCGAGGACCGGCGCAACAACGACGGGAATGCGTTTGAGGATCGAGAGAACTCCAAAGCCGGTCGACCTCTGCACCGGCGGCAGGGTGTCTCCCACAATCGCAAAAAGTCCCGGCTGGGACATGCTCGTCCAGGCCATGACGAGGAATAACCCCGCAATGAGGAATTCCCACCGGGGACTTACAATATACACGACATAGCCGAGGGAGGCGAGCATGGTGAAGAAGATGAGGGATTTCCGTCGCCCGAGCTTGTCCGAGAGCCATCCACCAGGATACTGATAGACGGAGTCGAGAAAATCATGGACTGTTCCATAGACCGCAATTGCCCACACCGAGCCGCCGAGCAGCTCGATGTATTTTGGTACAAAGCGCAGCCAGAGAGCTTCGCCCAGGCCGACCACCAGGATCGTCGCCAACATGACGAGGATGTTGCGCTTCAACCCGAAGTATTCCGCGAATCTATTAACCACGAAGGACACGAAGGGCACGAAGAAGAAATGTGAAAGACTCCCGGAGTCTCGCCGAGAATTGCTGAGAAAGACTCCGGGAGTCTTGCAAAGCGTATTTAGGCAAAGATAGGAATGGAATTCCTAAAGGACAAACAGGTAGGCCACTTTGAGCAGAATAGTTGTGCGCGAGGGCTGCAGGTTGCCAAGGGCATCGAAGAGTTGATTGTAAACAAGGAAGACATCGCTGCCGATCTCCGGGATCCAATGAATCCGGAAATTCATGTTTACTTCATTCTCTTCATTATTCCACTGGACAAGGAGGGATGAATTGAGGAGCGGAGAAAATCCATAGCTCAAGCTCGCCCCCGCCTCGTTCGTCAGGAAATCGCTTGTCGCAAACTGGACGGAGTTTCGGGTATAGTCGAGATTCATGATCAGACTGCCGCCGACACGCAGCTGAGATGCCAGCTCGTACTCCTGCCGCTGCCCGTTGTAGAATCCACCCCAGCTGTAATTTCCCGCGAACGACACGGGGCGGCCCTGGTTTGTCTCCAGCTGGACTTCCCATCGGGTCCACCAATAGGTTGCAGCGATAACTGGATTCCCGAAGAAATCAATATCCTCCTGCGGATTGTCCGCAAATCGCTGGAAATTCAGTTCAAACGTTTCGCCAGAATGCGTGCAGAATCCCAGCGGTCGTGCCTCGTAGTCCATCGACTGCACCGAGCCATCGAAGTTTGTGAAGTATTCAATTTCACCCGGCTTGAATTCAAAGTACTGAACTCCGAATCCTTCAGGCCGGGGCCGAATCTTGAAATCCCAGGAGTACTGTCGAAAATTGGACCTGTCCAGAAACCCAACCTGGGGATCGAAGTTATCCTGCACACTCCGTACCCCGATAAAATGCTCTATCAGGTCATTGGGAAAATCCGCATACATCCTGTACGCGAGGTTGTTCGATGTGGTGACGGCATCAGACGTACCGGCCACCGCGCCTCCGACGATCAGTGTGTTCGTCCCAAGAATATCCGACTGCACCCATGCGCCATCGGCACCGAGCAGGCGGCTGTAACTCAACGATGATTGTTTGTTGGTTGCAATAAATCCCACGTAGGACTGATCCGCGATATCCCGTTTGACTCGCGCGACCGCATAATTAGTCAACGGCTCACCTCCCCTAGCGGCGGTTTGCATCGTCAGCATTCCGATGTTGTATGCGCCGGACTTTCCTACGAGCCGCACTCCGCCAAGAATGGGCTGGAGCTCACGGGAGGAGCTGATGCCAATTCTTCGGCTGTAGAACATCCGCGGTGCATCGCCAAACTGAGTGTTGAACACATCCGCGCCTTCGAGGAAGAAGTCGCGTTTTTCCGGAAAGAACAACGGGAACCGCGAGAGGTTGATCCTCTCACGGTCCGCTTCCACCTGGGCAAAGTCGGTATTAGTGGTGAGGTCAAGTGTTAATGTGGGCGTGAGAGAGTATTTGACGTCGAGGCCAACTTTCGTTTGCGTCGATTGTCCTTCCGCGACGTGCTCAAGCCCTCCGAGAAGGTACGGTTTGACTTCAACGGCACTTCCCCGGTGAATGTTGGAGAGCCCTGTCAGGGTGCCGGCCTGCGAGAGTTTTAACAGCCCGTGGTTCCTGAGGAATGCTCTCCAGAGGGCCTGTTCCTGTTTCCGCTTGATGTTCCGGACAAAGTTGATTCCCCAAACCTGATCAGCACCTTCGAGGAATCGGAGAGTAGAAAATGGAATCTCAATCTCCGCAAACCACCCTTCGCCTGTTACCACCGTCTGTGCGTCCCAGAGTCCGTTCCAGTCCGCGTTCAGGCCTTGTCCTTCATCGGTTACGAGAGCATCAGCGCGGGCTCCGTTCGGGTTGACAAAAAACCAGAACGCATTCCGTTTGTCGTGGTACGTATCGAGCACAACGCCGAAGTCGTCCTCGACGTCGGTATTGAAATCCCGTTTCATTTCCGTTGCGTTGATTGCGGATGGGTCACTGTCGTAGCCCCAGAATCCGATGTAGAGGGCGTGGTCGTCGTAGACGATTTTCACCTCGGTTCGTTCAGACCCCGGCTTGCCCTCTTCCAGTTCCCGCTGAGTGAACGTTGAAATCGATGATGCGAGCTTCCACGCCTCGTCGGTCAGAATTCCGTCGACATGAGGAGGCTCGATGACCCGAACCGCAATGATGGGCTGATTATTGTCTTGAGGGTAGAGTAATCCGCAAGGGGAAAAAACCAGGAACCACAATAGAAATCGTTTATGCATTGAGATCGATGTTGCTGGATGTTCATGGGGGAATAGTAAGCGGTCAGCTATTCGCGATTAGCTGTTGGCTGTTTGTCTGTTAGTACAGAAAACTGTTCATAGATCTCCGGGCCCACACGCACGGGCCTCAAGGAATGCAGATGAATTGGGCACCAGAGCGAGCGCCCGCGTGCGATTACTTTCTGGTTACGTGCACGAAGAAATTCGGTGTGTCTCTCGAAGATGTTCTTTTCTGCAGTTCCGACCCAGGTGCGGGCGATGATCTCGTCTCCCAATCGTGCCGGAGTCAGGAAATCTATTTCGTGACGAACAACGACCCATCCGATTGTTTCTCTTTGGACGCTTGTTGCCCGTGCATTCCAGTGTGCCGTCGAGACATCCTGAATCCAGCGCACATACACAACATTGTTGACGTGGTTGAAGAGATCGATGTCGTCCGGCATGACGGCAATCCGTTTTTCAAATCGATCAGTCGAAGGATCAACGGGCATTTTTTCTTTGGCTCACGCTGATTGGTCAGCGTTTAATATACTGAATATGTCCCGAATTCTCCGCCCTGCCATCGGCTCTCATCACATTGAATCCCAACTCCCTTTTCTTTACTTTCTCATCGTTGCAACTTCTACGGCGCTGCCGCAGACTACTCATCGACTCATAGAACTCCACTACTCATCTACTTCACTACTCCATGAAATCCTCCCGTTCGCAAAAACGACAAACGCTGTCTCTCTCCACCCGCGCGATCCACGGAAATAAGCTCTACGCCTTCCAAGGCCCCGTCTCGACTCCCATTTATCAGACTTCCACATACCGGTTCGAGACCTCCGACGACGCCATCCGTTATGCCAAGGGAGATCCCTCGGTGTATGTCTACACGCGGTATCACAATCCCACAGTGCACGACGTCGAAGAGAAGCTGGCGCTCATGGAGCGGGTGGAAGCCGCTGCGCTTTTTTCATCAGGAATGGCAGCTATTACTACTGCCGTTCTCGCCGTTACGAAAAGCGGAGACGAAATCATCAGCACCCCCGCACTCTATGGTGGAACGTACCGCTGGTTTCGCGACGAATTGCCGAAGAACCGGATTACGGTACGCTACATTGAGCCGGATCGGCTCGACCGGATCGAAAAACTCGCGACATCGAAAACGACGATTGTGTACCTTGAAACGCCGACAAACCCAACGCTCAGCCTTGTCGATATTGGTGCGGTCGTAAGACATACCCGAGCCGCCGGGAAGAAAACTGGCAAGAAGATCCTCGTCATGATCGACAACACGTTCGCGTCCATCGTCAATCAGGATCCCTTCAGCCTCGGAGTCGATGTGATCGTGGAAAGTGCAACGAAATACCTCGGCGGGCATGCCGACATCATGGCGGGAGCCGTCATGGGGACGAAGGAATACATCAAAGAGGTAAAAGGCCTTGCCAAGTTTTATGGGGGATGTGCCGATCCTTTCGCAGCGTATCTCCTTTCGCGAAGTCTCAAAACGTTCGAGCTTCGTGTGAACCGGCAGAACGAGAATGCGCTTGCTCTCGCGAAGGCCCTTGAGAAAAACAAGAACATCCGCCGCGTCATCTATCCGGGGCTTCCCTCCTTCCCGGGTTACGCCCTTGCGAAAAAACAAATGTCGGGGTTTGGGGGGATGGTAACGGTCGAGGTGAAAACGTCCAAAGGACTTTCTCCCGCCGAAACCGCGGCAAAAGTATGCGATAATCTGAAAGTCGCGATCAACGCCATGTCTCTGGGCGGAGTGGAGACTCTTGTGAGTATCCCGGTTTATTCCTCGCACATCTTTATGTCCGACAAAGAGCTCGCGACACACGGCGTGACGCCGGGGATGATTCGGATCTCGGTTGGAGTCGAGGGAGTGGAGGATTTGATTGGGGATTTTGAGCAGGCGTTGGCGTTTATAAAGCAGTAGACAGTTTCCAGTTCCCAGTATCCAGTAGCCAGCGCCGCTCTTACTGATAACTCTTAACTGGCAACTGGTAACTTTTTCTCCACATTGCTCATTGTTCATTGTATGTCCAAAACTTCCTTCCTCCCCACAGGACTTCACGCGTATCTCATCGCAAACTCTCTCCGCGAGTCGGAGATCCTGAAGCGATTGCGGAAAGAGACCACCCGCATCCCACAGTCGACGATGCAGATCAGTCCGGAACAGGGGCAGTTCCTCGCCATGCTCGTCAAACTCATGGGCGCAACTCGAACACTGGAGATCGGAGTCTTCACCGGTTATAGCACGCTGTGTGTCGCTTCTGCTCTTCCCCCAAACGGTACGGTGGTCGCATGCGACATGAGCGAAGAATGGACCTCCATTGCGCGCCGATATTGGACGGAGGCCGGCGTCGATCAGAAAATCGAGTTGCATCTGGGAGCCGCGTTAACGACACTGGGTCAGCTGATCATCGACGGAAAGCACAACTCGTTCGACTTTGCCTTCATCGATGCCGACAAGAAGAATCTCTGGCGGTACTATGAGCTGTGCCTCACCCTGATCCGGCCAGGAGGGCTGATCGCCGTCGACAATGTCCTCTGGAGCGGGCGTGTGACGCGCAAGGCCTCGCGTGACGCCGATACGAGATCGATCCGCACGTTCAACCGGAAGGTGCGGACGGATGATCGAGTGGATATCTCCATGCTCTCGATCGCCGACGGCATGACCCTGCTCAGAAAGAACCGATGAAGTTCTCCGTCAAGGCGGTCAGAGCATTCCTCTCTTCCCATCAACGGACGGAGATTCAAGATCCGAGCCTCAAACCCGCCGCCGTGCTTATGCTGCTGTTTGAAAAAGACGGAGGGCTGGCATTCCTTCTCACAAAACGCACAGACACAGTCGAACATCACAAGGGTCAGATGTCTTTTGCGGGAGGGGCGGCGGATCCGGGAGACAAAGATATCATCGCCACAGCACTCCGGGAAACGCGTGAGGAAATTGGGATGGATGTGGATAGTGTGGAAATCCTCGGCCTGGCGGATGACATGTGGACGCCGACAGGGTTCAGAATTACGCCGGTAGTCGCGTATGTTCGGACACTTCCCCCCTTGAGCATCAACGCAGGAGAGGTTGATGAAATCCTGGAGGTTCCCGTCTCATTTTTCCTCAACAAACAGAACGAACGCATCGGACAGCGCGAATGGAAAGGAAAAACCATCGACGTTTATTACTATAGTTTTGGGAAATTCGAGATCTGGGGCGTGACGGCGGCAATCATCCATTCGTTTCTCGAAAAATTTGCTCAGAAAATAGAGAAAGAGTGAATGCCCCGTTAACAATAACTCTGCGATCCTCGGCCTGCCTACTCTACGAGTCTCCGACTCGATAGAGTCGTAGACCGTCATGCAGGCGCTCTCTGCGACTCTGCGTTGAGAACCCCAAAGACGCCTGCTTTCCTTGTCGGAAGGTTATGATATTTAATCGCAGAGGCGCAAAGGACGCAGAGATGAAAGACCTTGTGCAATAACTCCGCATAAAGAATTCTTTTGAATTCCCGCTCACTTTTAGCTATCTTAAGAAGAATTTCAAACAATCTTCCCATCGCTAAACCGGTCGTAGGCCGGGACTTGAACCAGCAGGAGAGAGAATGCCAAGACATAAATCCGCAGTAAAACGCACCCGAATTAGCGCCCGGCGCGCCGAACGAAACAAGTCGGACATTTCGAGGATCAAAACGTTGATCAGAAAGGTGCGGTCGGCAAAGGACAAAAAGGCCGGTGAAGCGGCTCTGAAGACGGCTGTCAAATACCTCGACAAACTCGCAGCCAAAGGAGTTATTCACAAGAACAAGGCGGCGAATCAGAAGTCGAGTTTGACCAAGGTGGTAAATAAGTTGGCGTAGGCGGGGAGGTGTTAGGTGGTGGGTGACAGGTGGTAGGTAGTAGGTGAGGGGGACTGATTAATTGGTTAAATGGTGAGTAGTAAGTTGGAGATGATCAGTTAAGAGTGAATAGTGAATCGTAAATGGTGAATGGTAAGAGAGCTATTAGCGGTGAGCGATTAGCTGAAGATCTATTCCTCATTACTCATTGCCGATTGCTTATTGAAACTCCCCCTCTCCCCTGCTCCCCCCACACCGTTGCGGTCAATCGTTCCCCCAACCCGCCACTCATGCTTGAGTCTTCTTCAATTCCTCTAATTCCGCAATCCTCTTCTCGAATCGATCCTTCTCGCCGGGTTTGGTGCTTATCAGAGATCGGTATGCTTTGATGGCATCGTCGTACCATCCCTGCTTCGCATAGATCTCTGCCAATGTCGGAGTCACAAATCCGGTGCCGGATGGACTGTCTGCTTCGGTCGCGGTCGACGTCTTTCTTTCGGAAAGATTGATGACGGGCGTAGTCTTCTTTGCGGTTTGAAGCTTCTGTGTAATCTCAGCGATGACGTCAAACTCCGGTGCAGCGCCGCTCGCAAGGTACTCGTCAAGCGTCATCGAGTTCTCCCCTTCCAACGATCCACGCATGTTCATCGCGTACTGTTCAAACGACTCCCGACCTTCCGCTGCGGCAGATGGTGCCGACGCTTCGGCTGGTGCGATCGGAAAATCAAACGTCGTGCCCGGTTCGGCTGACGGCGGCTCCGGCGTTGCAGGTGACTCGGCCACAGGTTGGGCCGAGGATTCAGCCGACGGAAAATCAAAGCTGGCAAACGGAGACGGTTCTGGCGTCGCCGGTTCCGGAGAAGGTGTCCCGACTGGTGACGGCGTACCTAAGCCAAACGCATCATCCGAAGACACCACTTCGCTTTCGCCAAACGCTGAAGTTGGGGCGGTTTCTTCAAACGGCGATGGCGTGACTGCAGGCTCCGGCGTTGGGGGTGCACCAAAGTCGAATCCGCTTGGAGCCGCGGGAGGTTGTTCCGCAGGAGGTTCTTCGAGGGGAGTTTCGGACAGAGAAGCCATCGGCTCACCGAGAACCGGGGCAGGAGGAGGTTCTGCAAGATCCGGAGATATCATCGGAGCCGGTTCGGGTTCAGGTATGGGCTCGTCAACCTGGGGAGCAGACTCGACGATGGGAGCTTCCTGAACAACGGGCTCCGGCGCAGACTCCATCACCTCGGGAGTGAACGGTTCGACGGCAGGAGCTTCTTGAATAACTGGTTCTGGTTCGGGTTCCGCAATCGTTTCGCCGCTGCCGGGTGGAACCTCTGCAAGGAGTTTTGCAACGGTTTCGTTCGAAGGGAGATACTCCTGCACCCATTCAAACTCGCGGCGTGCCTCCGCTCTCATGTTCAGAGCGAGGAGTGTCTTGCCCTTGATCAGATGGCCGGTGGTAAAGAACGGATAATTGGCAAGTCCCTGGTCGCAGACCCGCAATGCATCCTTGGGCCTTCCCGCTTCCAGGTAAAAGTGTGCCAATTGAGCAAAAAGCGGGGACTTCGATTGCGCCCCGACTTTCTTTTCGAGCAGGCCTATCCGTTGTTGAACAGAATCAGTCATCGGTGCTGGCTATTAACGAAGTTTTCGCGCTTCGAATGCGTGTTTGATGGAGAGCCACGACACAAACGAGAACCCCATGAAGTACAGGAGCTGAAACGGCACCGCAGCCAGCTCCAGGTAGTATAATGAAGAAACGACTCCAAATAAGCAATA
>JBARRO010000156.1:0-4909 GCA_049644265.1 Bacteroidota bacterium | reverse complement strand
TGATCTCATAGCCCACAATACATCGGCCTTTTCGGATTCCCCCGCGTAGCAGCAGATGAACATGGTCCGGCATGAACAGGTAAACCTCAACTCCGCAATCGAATTTGTTCAATGCCTTGACCAACATGTCTTCGAAGACCCTGAATCGGTCCTCGTTGGTAAAGAAGGGAATTCTGTTTCTGATGCATGCCGTTATTGAGACAATTCTGAAACCGCGATACACATCGTGCGGCAAACGATGGTGTTTCTCACGTATCATGGTCCCCCCCATTTCAGATACCCATGATAACCCTGGTAAGCGCGGACTTCACATCCGCGCTTGTTACGCAATCTGGAGGATTGCGGCTACCATCACATCATCCCCGTTTCTTGTCCAACACCGCAATGCAGAGGATTGCGGCTACCCTATTTCCTGTGCTTGTCCACTTCGGCTTTTACCGTCGGATTTTCTGCGGCCTTTTGCACATCCTCTGGGAAATCCTCATTCTCAAATACCTGGCGGATTTCGACCACATCGCCATCCTCAGCAGGAACTCGTTTGGCCCACTGGATCGCTTCCTCCTTGGATTTGAACTGCACCATCCAGTATCCCCCAAACACTTCATTCGATTCGATGTAGGGTCCGTCGGTCACGGCCGCTTTTCCTTTGGAGAACGAAACCCGTGCACCCTTCTCGCGTGGATGCAGCCCGTCGAGCGCGATGAGGGCGCCCGCTTTGGCGAGTTCTTCATTGTACTTCATCATTTTCGCGACTGCTTCGGCCGGCGGTGCGAAATCAGCTCTGACCTTCTTGCCTTCTGCCCCCTGGTAGACCTTCGGGATCATCATCATCATGAATCGCATAGTGAGTTCTCCTTAAAGTATTGCTCCGGAAACCATGGTGAGTTTGCCGGATTTGTTGTGAATTTGTGGATTCAATAAGTAGTCGAACGGCGAAGCCGGAAATCGACAAGCGGGAGTCGGTTTCTTTTTCAGCCCAATTCCCTCATTTTTCCCTCCAAAAACCTCCGCTCCGGCTCCTGTCCCGTCAGGGCGAGTGCACGCTGAAAGGATGCCCTGGCATCGGCTGTTCTACCCAGCCGACGGCAGAGCTCTGCTCGCGCCGAATGGGCCAGGTGGTATTCGGCCAATTCTCCCCGGGCAAGAATGGCTTCAATGAGATCAAGTCCCGCCTGGGGACCATCCCGCATCGCAACCGCAACGGCGCGGTTCAACTCGACCACGGGCGATGGTTCGACCCGGAGCAAGACATCGTATAGTCCAACGATTTCGGCCCAATCCGTTTCAGCGGGGCTGACCGCCTCAGCGTGTACGGCCGCGATCGCTGACTGGATTGTGTAGGGCCCGAACCTTCGTGTGGAAAGAGCTTGCTCAACCAACGCAATACCTTCCCCGATTTGTTCCCTATTCCACAGAGAGCGATCCTGATGTTCCAGCAGGATGAGATCTCCGCTCGGAGACGTTCGTGCAGCTCGACGGGATTCCTGCAGAAGCATCAGCGCAAGCAACCCGATCACGTCGGGTTCCGGAAGTAGTTGCGCAAGCAGGCGCCCAAGACGGATTGCCTCCGTTGAAAGATCCTTTCGCGTCAACGACTGACCTGATGTGGCAGAATAGCCTTCGTTGAAGACCAAATAAATGACCTGAAGGACATTCTCAAGACGTTCCGGCAGGTCGGACGTGGACGGAATCTGATAAGGAATTTTTGCGTCACGGATTTTGGCCTTCGCGCGTACGATACGCTGCGCAAGTGTCGGAGGCGTTGTCAGAAATGCGCGGGCAATTTCCTCTGTAGTAAGGTCGCAAACTTCACGCAGGGTGAGTGCTACGCGGGCCTCCGGAGACAGGGCCGGGTGACAGCAGGTGAATATGAGACGAAGTTCATCGTCTTCGATACCTTTGTCGATCCTTTCGGCGGGATCCGACTCTTCCGCCTCGAGGTGTTCAGCGACCTGTTCCAACGAGGAATCAAACTTCGATCGGCGTCGGATGGCATCAATCGCCTTGAACCGGCCGGTGGAGACAAGCCACGCTCGCGGGTTTTCAGGGATGCCTTCGACGGGCCATTGCTCTGCTGCCGCAGCGAACGCATCATGAAGGGCGTCCTCTGCGACGTCAAAATCTCCGAGCAAACGAATGAGCGTAGCCAGGATGCGTCTCGACTCGCTGTTGTAGGTCTCGTCGAGGACGCCACGAACCTGCTCGTGCGGAATTTGGGGCTGTTGGAAAGAATTCTCCTTCATAGAATGCGGAGAATTTAGCGATTCCTTTTGAGAAATTCCTCCAAAATGTGGGATCTTTTCTATGCGGAGCGTTGGGAGTGAGATGGGGCAACGAGGGAGATTGCGACGGGGAAACGGAGGGACGGGGCGACGGGATTTTTGTGAATGAGAAAGACAGAAGAGGCGTTTGCATTATCGGAGCAT
This sequence comes from Bacteroidota bacterium, assembly GCA_049644265.1. Lineage (GTDB taxonomy): Bacteria > Bacteroidota > Ignavibacteria > UBA10030 > UBA10030 > JBARRO01. The sequence continues at coordinate 2,483 of JBARRO010000156.1, read as the reverse complement.
CAGTCTCATCTCATTCGTCTGTTTGAAACCCAGTTGCTCGTACAACGGCCTTCCTTCGTCACTTGCATGCAGCAACACAGAACCAAATCCTTCCTTTTTGCACCAATCGATCATGATCTTCATGAGCTGACGTGCAATTCCTTTGCGACGATAAGCCGACTCAGTGTAGACGTTCACAATGATAGGCCGCCGCGGAGTCGGATCGGCGGGGCTTGAGTGGTAATCAACGATAATAATACCGGAACCGGCGACAACCTGATGCGAGGAATTTTCAACAAGCCAGGCACGATATCTCCCATCTTTCAGCCTATCGGCGAAAAATGGCTTAGACGTCTTCATCATCGCGATCAGCGCAGATTCATCTTTGATTCCCATATCGAGAAACATGCTGCGTCGATGATGCAGGACGGTATCCAGGTCGGCAAATGTCGCCTCGCGAATTGTGAACGTATTCCATCGCACTAAAGTTGACCGGTCCATCCTTACTTCCTTACCACTTTATTATTGAGTTTGCCATTCAAGCTTTTTCGAGCTGATGAGAGTGTGATATCTGAATACAGTTTATCCGATTACAGCTCGAATCTCGACACTCCCTCCGGCCTCCAATGCGGGACAGCCGTGAGCGAGCTTTGCAGCTTCCTCCAAATTCTCTGCCTTCACCACAATAAAACTGCCTAACCGCTCCCGGATTTCGACAAAGGGACCATCTGTAACTACACCACCGGCTTTGACAACTTTTCCTTCCATTGCTTGCCAGTTTTCCCTGCGCCACGATTCCCCCCGCCCAATCCTGCCATTTTCTTCGCAAGTGCTTGCATCTCTTTTGGTGTCTCCTTGCTGTAGTCGTAGCTTGGTTGCCGAAATAGCAGCATAAACTCTTTCATCCTGAAGCTCCTTTGTCTTATGGGTTTGTGAATGTATGAAATTATCCGAAATGCTGAAACTTACTCGTCACTGCTGACTGATGATCACTGACCGCTCCATTCTTCACGTATCACAATCGAGGCGGCAGAAATTGGACAGTTGAAACAATTTTCAAGGGAAAGACAATTCGAAGCGAGATATCAGGAAGACGCCGACCTGTCACATCTCCCCCTACTCTCTCGTCGTAAATCCCACCAGGATCGAAAATGTTGTTCCTCCTTTTGCCAAAACAAGAGCCCCGTTGATCGGGAAATTGAAGCTCGATGTTTGTAAGGTCGTGCCTCCGCCAATCACAAGGGCGGCACCGGAGAGAGACAGCATCGGCCCGACCGCGAGTTCGGGGCCACTCGGAAACCTGATGCCGACGAGCCAGCTGATGCTCGGTAGGAGTACCCCCTGTTCCACTCCTCCGACCAACGCTACCCATTCGGACAATCCCGATATTCCTTCTTTTGAGTCGAAAAGCTGTGTCTCGAACTGCCACCCGAACTGACTCACGAGAGGACCAGCACTGAAGTCATTTTTGAGTTTGTCCGCGTCACTCCCGGTAAGAAGCGTCATACCCACCCTCGGTCCGGAGAGTTTCAGGCGTTCGGGTTTTACGAATCTGCTCGTGGCAGAGTCCTGCGTCTGCGCGAAGGATGTCAGAGAAACCAGCATGAGAACAGCAAGCACGGTGAGGGGTTTCATTGGTGTCGCCTCCTATAAAGTGATCGTGTGTATTACCACGGATCAACATAAGACGAGAAGGGAGCGGAGGCAATGACACATCAATGTCATTTTGTGAAACGCGGGAACGATTTACCGCAGGTGACGAGGCATGAACATGTCGGAGAAGCTACCTGAAAACGAGAGGATTTGGTGCGGCAGAGGTCTTCGCGTTGTGTTACGCGAGCCCTTTCTTCATCGCCTTGGCGACAGCCTGGGACTTGGAATGGACGTGCAGCTTTTCATAAATGTGCCGAATGTGGTTTCTCACGGTGTCGAGGCTGATGAAGAGTTTTTCTCCAATAGTTCCATAGTTGAGCCCTTCGACCAGAAGGGCCAGGATTTCCTTCTCCCTCGGTGTCAGACCTGCGTCAGCAGTGCCCGAAGGGATATGTTGTTTGAACATATCGACCACTTTCCTCGCCACAAACGGAGTCATCGGTGCACCGCCGGAAGCGGCGTCCTCAACGGCCTGGAGGAGACGCACCGGAGGTGTTTTCTTTGTGATGTACCCGTTTGCGCCTGCCGCGATAGCATCGAACACATGCGCATCGTCCTCGAACACCGTGAGCATGACGATCGCAACCTCCGGGAACTTCTCGTGCAGCAGGCGCGTCCCTTCAATGCCTGATTTTCCGGGCAAGCCAATGTCCATGAGCACGACATCGGCCCGGGGAGGGTTTCGCAGACTTTCTTCAACGGAGGAAAAGGCGCCGACGCATTTGAAGCCCTCCGTGTTATTAAGAAGATGCGAAAGCCCCTCCCGGAAATCGTCATGATCCTCAACAACAATGACGCGTAACGGCATGATGGCCTCAATTGGGCTAGTTATCAGAATTCGACAGTAAGAC
>JBARRO010000155.1:0-46916 GCA_049644265.1 Bacteroidota bacterium | reverse complement strand
GTGCGGATTCAGTCGGCGCTGGAGACGTTCACGCCGTCGAGCAAACGGATGGAAGTCCAGCAACTGAACGGTATCACCGTGCTCAACGATACGTACAATGCAAACCCGGACTCGGTACTTGCGGCGCTGGCAACGTTGGGATCGATGAAGACTGTTGGGAAGAAAATTGCGGTCCTTGCGGACATGCTGGAGCTCGGTCCGAAGGCTCCCGAGTATCACAGGCAAATCGGAAAAGCAGTGTCTTCGTCGGGCGTTGCATATCTGCTGACGTACGGCCCGCTGTCGCAACACACCAACGATGCAGCAGCGGTCAAGAACAAAGCGCATTACGATCAGAAGAACGTCCTTGCGGAATATTTGCTGGAGATCGCACGGAGCGGTGATGTCATCCTTGTGAAGGGTTCGCGGGGAATGAAAATGGAAGAAGTCATTGCGTTCTTGCAGGAACGGTACCACCGGGCGGCATGATGCTGTATTATGTCCTTCTATATCTGCACCAGCGGTTCGACATCCCGGGATTCGGAGTGTTCCGCTATATCACGTTCCGCGCCGGGGCGGCTGCGGTGACCGCATTGATTATTGCGTTCTGGGTCGGACCCAAGATCATCGAAAAACTTCGCTCGCTGCAAATCGGCGAGGCGGCGAAAGTTGAAGCACCCAAGAATCATCTCACGAAAGCAGGAACCCCGACCATGGGAGGATTGATTGTCCTCTCGTCGATACTCGTTCCCGCCCTGCTTTGGACGGATCTCAAGAACACGTACATCCAGCTGATTCTGTTCGTGACGGTCGCTCTCGGTTTTGTGGGATTCATAGATGATTATCTGAAAGTGGTAAAGAAGAAGCCAAGGGGACTCATCGGTCGATACAAAATCGTCGGACAGGTCGTCGTCGGCCTTGTGGTCGGCGGGGTGATCTACTTCTTCCCACAGTGGATTGACCCGACTCTGGTTCCCCTGAAATCGAGCACCACAGTGCCCTTTGTGAAAGGCCTCGAACTCGACCTCGGTCTCTTCTACATCCCCATCGTTATTTTTATCATCACGGCAACTTCGAACGGGGTGAATCTCACTGACGGACTGGATGGGCTTGCAATCGGAACCGTAGGAATCGTTTCCATCACACTGGCGGTGATCACCTATATCTCGGGCCATGCGGTTTGGAGTCAATACCTCACGATCCCGTTCCTCCGGGGCAACGGTGAGCTCGCCATCTATTGTGCGGCGATCTCGGGAGCCTCGCTTGGATTCCTCTGGTTTAACTCCTACCCCGCGCAGGTGTTCATGGGTGACACCGGCTCGCTTGCACTCGGAGGAGTCATCGGTGCAATGTGCGTCCTGATCAAGAAAGAGCTGCTCCTCCCAACCCTGGGAGGGATATTTCTGATGGAAACACTTTCTGTCATCATCCAGCGCACATATTTCAAATACACAAAGAAAAAATACGGAGAGGGTCGGAGAGTCTTTCGGATGGCTCCCATCCATCATCATTTTGAATTGTTGGGATGGCCGGAGCCGAAGATTGTCACGCGGTTCTACATCGTGGCGATTCTCCTGATGATTCTCAGCCTCGCGACGTTCAAGGTACGATGATGGTCGATGGATCTCAGGTCGCAAATAAAAGAGTCAGCGTCATCGGAGCGGCAAGAAGCGGGGTGGCGGTTGCAGGGCTTTTGTTGTCCAAGGGAGCGCAGGTGTTTGTCAGTGACCGGGACAACGAGGAGAAACTCAAATCTTTTCTCCCCGCCCTCAAATCGCAAAAGATCGCGTATGAGACGGGAGGCCACACGTCCCGCGTATATGATTGTTCTTTGATGGTGATCAGTCCGGGAGTGCCGAGTAACGCTCCCGTGGTCCTTGAAGCGCAAAAACGTGGGATTCGAGTCGTCAGCGAGCTGGAGGTTGGAAGTTGGTTTTGTCCCGACAATGTCGCAATCGTTGCTATCACCGGCAGTAACGGAAAAACTACCACTACCACGCTTATCGGGAGGGTCTTCGGCGATGCAAAGAAAAAACACGTTGTTGCGGGTAACATTGGCACGGCATTCTCATCTGTCGTTCTGGAGCTGGCTGAAGCAGGCGTTGCAGTTCTGGAGGTAAGCAGCTTTCAGCTCGACCATTGTGAAACGTTTCATCCGAGAGTCTCACTGATCTTGAACATTACACCAGACCATATGGACCGTTACGGAAACTCGATGGAACAATACGCCGCGTCAAAAGCCCGTGTGTTCAAAAACCAGACCGGCGACGATGTATTGATTTACGATGCCGATGACGAATGGACCGTGAAAAGCTCGCAGTCGGCAGCCTGCAAACGAATCGGCTTCAGCCTCCGCCGCCCGCTTGAGGAAGGAGCGTTCGTGGAAAACGGAAAGCTCGTTACGATCCTGAATGGCGTGAAAACGGAAATCATTGAAACGGATCAGATCAGCATCCCCGGCATGCACAACCTGTATAATTCCATGGCGGCAACACTGGTCGGACAGCTCCTAGGTGTGAGCCCGGCCTCTATTCGCGCAACCCTGAAGAATTTCAAAGGAGTCGAACACCGGCTTGAATTTGTCCGCGAGTTGAACGGTGTCCGGTATTTCAACGATTCAAAAGCCACAAACGTCGATTCCGTTTGGTATGCGCTCCAGGCATTCACGGAGCCGCTTGTCCTGTTGCTCGGAGGACGCGACAAAGGGAATGATTACAGCCGGTTGTTCGACCTGGTCAAGCACCGGGTCAAGGCCATTGTCGCCATCGGCGAATCGGCGGACAAAGTGGAGCAATCGTTCAAAGGAATGACGGTCGTCTCCCGGGCCGGCAGCATGGATGAAGCTGTCACGACGGCGAAGTTTCTGGCTCAACCGGGGGACGTTGTCTTGCTCTCTCCCGCATGCGCATCATTTGACTGGTTCAAGAATTACGAACAGCGGGGATTCGTGTTTAAGGAGCTGGTGGGGAATTTGTAGGGAGATAAGATGTGAGTAGGAAGTTTGTAATAGGAAGTATGTAAGTATGTTAAGTAATAAGTAGTAAGAAAAGAACCTCGGATAGATTGCAGTATGCAGATTGCAGACGGCAGACGGGAGTACGCAGACTAATGCGAAACACGAGACGAGATATAGCACACAACGCCATGGTGAGCGAAGGCGAACCATGGCATCGGAAAATGTGAGAACAATAGCAACACACTAGGACGCAATAAACCACGATTTCAATCGTGGGTATGTATGAAGTCGCAAGTAGCCCACAATTTCAATTGTGGGAGAGATGATGGCATTGGAATGTTGGAATCGGAACCTCGATGACAAAACACGCAGACGTTTCCGTGCCGAGTATGCGATCATTTTCCAGTACGAATACGTGATAATCCGTGAGTATCCGCGTGAATCGGCGTACGAATCATATTGACCTTCCCACGCTTACGGCAGTGCTGATCCTCATGGTGCTGTCGCTCGGTGTAGTCTACAGCGCATCGGCGACGTGGGCGTTCGAAAAGTTCGGTGAAAGCAACCGGCTGCTGAATTCACACGCCGTGAAAATCCTGCTGGGAATTGCGGCAATTTTTGTTGGTTTGACGATCCCCTATACCAAGTACAAAAAATTGACAAAGCCGGCGCTGATCGCGGCAGTCATGCTCCTCGGAATCACGTTTGTTCTTGGCGGCGAAATGAAAGGAGCGACCCGCTGGCTGAGGATCGGCGGAATCGGGTTCCAGCCGTCGGAGTTTGCGAAGTTTGCGTTGCTGTTTCACCTCTGTTCTCTGATCTCGACGAAGGGGGAGTTGATCAAAGATTTCAAGAAAGGATTCCTACCCATGATGATCTGGGTCGGATCCGTTTCGCTGCTGGTGATGCTCCAGCCGAATTTTAGTACGGGGGTAATGATCATTCTCCTCAGTCTTGTAATGCTGTTCATCAGCCGCGCGAGATTTTCGCATCTGTTCCTGACAGGCGCTGTCCTTCTGCCGCTGCTCGGCGTGTATCTCCTCAGTGCAGCATACCGCAGAGAACGCATCATGTCGTTTCTTCACGGTCAGTCAGGGGGAAAGCACAACTACCAGTTATGGCAGGGAATCATCGGGTTTGGCAACGGAGGAATCTTCGGCGTCGGACCGGGTGAAAGCCGGCAGCGCGATTTCTTCCTGCCTGAGTCGTACGGGGATTTCGTCTTTTCAATCGTCGGAGAGGAATACGGTCTCATCGGAACAATGTTCTTCATGGGCCTCTTCCTGTTCATCATGCTGCGCGGGTTCAAGATCGCGAAGTATGCAAAAGACGATTTTGCCAGACTGCTGGCCATTGCGATCACCAGCACTGTCACTATGTATGCGCTCGTCAACGCGGGCGTGACACTCGGAATCCTGCCGACCACCGGACAACCGATGCCGTTTGTCAGTTACGGAGGTTCGGCTCTGATTTTCACCTCCTATGCAGTGGGAGTGTTGCTGAACATCTCCTCCCACACGGACATGCATCCGCGTGAGGCCGTGACTACCGAGGTGGTGATGCCCGGCGAACGGGATGCAGGATTGAGCAAAGTGTACTGAGGCGGAACACGAATGTGTCAATGGAACGTCCGAGAATATTACTCGCGGGTGGAGGAACGGGAGGCCATCTCTTTCCTGCGCTCGCAATCGCCGATGAAATCCGGAAACTCAGCCCTGCGGCCGAGCTTCTCTTTGTCGGCACAAAAGGAAAGATCGAAGCTCGTGTCGTCCCTGCACGGGGATATGCGTTTGAAACAATTTGGATCAGCGGATTTCATCGCGCGCTCCGGCTCTCCAACCTGATGTTTCCGCTGAAGGCCGCCGTTGCGCTGGCACAGTCGTTCATTCTCATAAAGCGGTTTCGCCCCGACGTCGTTGTGGGTACCGGAGGATATGTCTGCGGGCCGATTCTCTATGCTGCATCCCTCCGTCACATTCCGACGGTCGTGCACGAGTCGAACAGCTATCCGGGAGTTACGACCAGGGCGGTCGCAAAGCGTGCGACAAAAGTCTTCACGGCATTCGAGACGACATCGAAGTGGTTGCCGGGAGTCCAAAACATCGAGGTTGTTGGGACACCGACCCGAAACATTTTGGACAAAGTCTCGCGGGAGGAAGCAGGGAAGTTCTTTGGCCTGTCAGCGAACAAAAGAACTGTCCTGGTGTTTGGAGGAAGCCTTGGCGCTTCTTCGATCAACAACGCGGTTCTCGGATTTGTCGATGAATTGTTGAGCAAGGGGATTCAGCTCATCTGGCAAACCGGCGAAAAAGAGCTTGAACGCATGAAAAGGTTGCTTGGACCAAAAATCGTCGGTTGGGTCGGGCCCTTTATTGAAAAGATGGAATATGCGTATGCAGCGTCCGACCTGGTTGTCTGTCGGGCTGGCGCGGTGACACTCGCAGAATTGACAAGACTGGGCAAGCCGGCGATCCTCGTCCCGTATCCGCGCGCTGCCGCCGACCACCAGCGGTACAACGCTAAGGTGCTGGAGGAGGCGGGCGCGGCAACGATGGTTCCGGACAACGAAGTTGGCACACAATTACGTCGGAGGCTGTTCGGGTTGATCGATGACGGCACAAAGAGGAATCTCATGAGCAAGGCGAGTCGTGGATTAGGGAAGCCGGAGGCGGGGAGGAACATTGCGCGGAAGATCCTTGATCTTGTACAAGAATAAAGGAGGGGCTGTGCAAAAAACGTTCAAATACAAACTCGATTTTTACTATCAGCAAGCGCTGATCTATCTGTTTACTCTGGTGCTCTATGCCGGCATCAAAGGAAGTTTCATTGAAGACCAGTTCAGCTTTGTTTTCAAGGATCCCATCGTCTATATCATTCTCCTGTTCTTTGTGATCGCGACGGTGACCCTGTTTCTCAATCTCCTCCGGAATCGAAAACTCATTGTCGAGGATAACCGGATCGTATTCCATGCGCGTCACCGCGACAAAGAGATTAAGATCGAGGACATCGAGTGGATGCATATTGGCCGCGAACGGAAGGTGCAGACGGCGGGACGGTTTCAACAGATCTTCATCAAGACAAAAGATCGCAGGCGCGCGTTTCGAATTCGTGTGGGAAGATATGAGCGGGATCGCGAGCTCGTAGCAGAAATGGAACGTATTGCAGAGCGGGTTCCCAAACATAAGCATCAACGGTTCGGCCTTCGAAGAGGATAACCAGTGTTTCGATCAATCAGGAAAATACATTTTATCGGGATCGGCGGTATCGGGATGAGCGGGATTGCGGAAATCCTTCTCGACCAGGGATTCCGCATCAGCGGCTCGGACCGCGCACTCTCGGAAGTCACCGAGCGTCTTCAAAAGCTCGGAGCAAAAATCTACGAAGGTCACAAGGGTTCGAATATCGTGGCCGATGTCGATACGGTCGTATATTCCTCTGCGGTGGCGCCGGAGAACCCGGAAGTCCTGGAAGCGCAAAAGAGAAAAATTCCGGTGGTCCGAAGGGCCGAAATGCTCGCCGAAGTCATGCGGCTCAAATACGGAATCGGAATTGCCGGCACGCACGGGAAGACAACAACCACTTCGATGATCAGCCTCGTTCTGATGGAAGGCGGCCTGGATCCGACCGTGATCGTCGGCGGCAAGCTGAGCGGACTCGGCGGGACGAATGCACGCCTGGGTCATGGAGAGTTCATTGTGGTCGAAGCGGACGAGTTCGACCGGTCGTTCCTGTCCATCACGCCCACGATCGCCGTGATGACGACGCTCGAGACGGATCACCTCGATTGTTATCGGGATCTTGAAGACATCAAAGGAGCGTTTGTTCAATTTGCCAACAAGGTTCCGTTCTACGGATTCATTGTCCTCTGCCTTGACGAGCCGGCGCTGCTCGACATCATGCCCCAGCTGAGCAGAAAAAAGATTGTGACCTATGGGCTCAACCCGCAGGCAGACGTTCAGGCGGTCGATATCCAGCACAAGGACAATACGACAACCTACGCTCTGGTGAAGAACAACAAAGACCTCGGCCAGATTACGTTGCAGGTGCCGGGGAAGCACAACGTGCAGAACTCCCTCGCCGCGATTGCTGTCGGCCTGCAGCTTGAAATTCCGTTCGGCAAAATTAAGTCGGGGATTGAGCGGTTTTCGGGCGTGTATCGCCGTTGGGAAAAGAAGGGGGAAGTGAACGGAATTACGCTGTACGACGACTACGCGCATCATCCGACCGAATGCCGGGCGACGCTGTCGGGAGCCAAATCCGGATGGAGAAAACGGGTCGTCTGCGTTTTTCAGCCGCACCTGTACTCGCGAACTCGGGACTTCTACGAAGAGTTCGGAAAATCGTTCCTGCTCTCGGATGTCCTTGTCGTCACCGATGTCTATCCGGCACGCGAGGAGCCAATCCAGGGGGTAACAGGAGAACTCATTGCCAACGCGGCAAAACAGTACGGCCATAAAGAAGTGCATTACGTCCCGGACAAGAAGCAGATTCCGACGTTCCTTCAATCGATCGTCAAGAAGGACGACATCGTTATTACGATGGGAGCAGGGGATATTTGGAGGTATGGTGAGGAGTTTCTCAAGGAGTTGGGAGGGAAGAAATGAAGAGAGGAGCAGTTGAGGATTCAGAATTCAGGAGTCAGAATACAGAATACAGACGGCAGATGACAGACAAAAGAGGAATTAACCAATCAACCAATTACTGATTGCTGACCGCTGATCGCTGACAGCTGACAACTACCACCATGGTTTCTCTCTCCGACATAAAATCCTTCTTCCGCGGCCACATTGCTGTGAATGAGCCGTTGGCGAAGTATACCTCGATGCGCGTCGGGGGTCCGGCGGATTACTATGTCGAACCGGGGGACAAAACGGATCTCATTGAAATCATCCGGTACTTTTCGCAGAACAACTTTCCGTTCATGATGCTTGGCCGGGGAAGCAATCTTCTCGTGAGCGATGACGGAATGCACGGTGCGGCGATTAATCTTGAGACCGGAGTATCCAGGGTTCTTCTCCAGGGCAACCTTGTCGTTGCGGAATCGGGCGCCCGACTCAACAAGTTCGTCGACTTCTGCATCCAGAGTGAATTTGCCGGGGTCGAAATGCTCGCAGGAATCCCGGGGACAATCGGCGGAGCCGTCGTGATGAACGCGGGAGCTCACGGCGGAGAGATTTCGGATCATCTCGTTGAGGTGGAAGTTTTGAGAGCGGGGGGAGTAGAGAAAGTAGCCAAAGCGAACGCACAGTTTTCATACAGGAAATCGGGGTTTGGGAAGGATATTGTCCTGAGCGCTTCGTTTAAACTGCCGAAAGGGAACAGGGAGGAATTGACGACAAGACGGCGGGAACTCATCCTCAAAAGGAACGAGTCGCAACCGCTTGAGCTACCGAACTCCGGCAGCATGTTCAAGAATCCTCCGACAACGTTCGCCGCAAAGCTCATCGAGCAGGCGGGGCTCAAGGGGAAACGAATCGGCAACGCGCAGATCTCTGAGAAGCACGCAAACTTCATCGTTAATCTTGGCGATGCAAAGGCCTCCGATGTTCAGAGGCTGATCGAGCTTGCGCAACGGACGGTGTACCAGAATACCGGAATTCTTCTGGAGCTGGAAGTAAAGCTGATCGGCTTCCACGAAGAGGCGAAGGAAAGAGTCACATGAGCGCACAATCAAAAAGACCATACGGGCTGATCCTCCTGGTGTTCGGAGCGGTGGTGTTGACCGTTGGGGCGAACCTTTGGAAAACAGGGCTGAAAGTGAAGCGCATTGTCGTGGAAGGAAATCGGATCGTCGGCACGAATGAAATCCTGCAGCTCGTCCAGGTGCCGCCCGGCTCGTTGCTTTTTGATGCCGACCTGACTTCGATCCAGCACAATGTGCTCAGCCATTTCTATGTCAAGGAAGCTGCCGTCGCGCGGGATCTACCGTCCACGATTCATGTCCAGATTGTCGAACGCGTGCCGATCGCCCTCGTGAACAGAACGGAATCGCTGTATCTCGATGAGGAAGGCGTCGTCCTTCCCCATACGCTCTCCAAAGCGCTCTTCGACCTGCCCATCATCAGCGGAATTTCGGCAAGCGCTTCCCTCACAGTCGGCAGGCAGATCGAGCAGCCGGACGTCCTTGAGGCGCTCGTCATTCTTTCAACCCTGAGGAGCGTGAACAAGGCACAGTACCATAGAATTTCCGAAGTGCAGGTGCGGAACGGCGGCGACATCGTCATGTTTGCCGCGGAAGGCGGCGTTCCGATCATTGTCGGTCGCGGGGAAATCGCCACCAAGCTCGCACGCCTGGAAAAATTCTGGAATGAAATTGTCCGCGAGCGCGGAGCGCAGAATCTTCAGTATGTGGACCTCCGGTATGACGATCAGATCATCGTCCGGTGGAAGTCGCAAACACAGGCAACGAAAGCCCTCTGACGTTTAGAATTACATAAAGGAAAATCATGGAACAGGACATTGCAGTCGGTTTGGACATCGGTACGACGAAGGTCTGCGCGATTGTCGCCTCGCCGGATGAGAACCATCCGGGGAAACTGAAGGTGTTGGGGATTGGCAAGAGCCAGTCGGACGGGCTCACGCGGGGAGTCGTCACGAACATCGAAAAGACCGTCCGGTCGATCCAGGTCGCCGTGCAGGATGCGCAGGCCCAGTCCGGCGTCAAGATCAACTCTGTGACCGTGGGAATCGCCGGCGATCACATCCAGAGCTTTCAAAGCCGCGGCGTGATCGCCATCAGCAGGCCCGAAAATGAAATCACGCAGGAGGATGTCGAGCGTCTGATCGAGGACACAAAACGGGTCGCGCTCCCGCTGGACAGAAAGATCATCCACGTGATTCCGCAGCAGTTTATCGTCGACGGGCAGGACAGCATTTACGACCCCGTCGGAATGTCCGGAGTCAGAATGGAGGCAATCGTCCACATAATCACGGGTCTTGTCACGGCTGCACAGAACATTTACAAATGCGTGCAACGGGCCGGCCTCCAGGTGAACGACATGGTCCTTGAGCCGCTCGCGTCCAGTTATGCGGTACTCGACGACGAGGAGAAAGAGGTTGGAGTGGCGCTGCTCGATATCGGCGGTGGAACGACGGACCTTGCTGTGTTCGAGGAGCGCACGATTCGCCATACAGCAGTCATCGGAATTGCCGGCAAAAAGGTCACCGACGATATCCGCAAGGGCTTCGGCATTCTCACAGACCAGGCCGAGCGGCTGAAGCAGGAAAACGGATTTGCGTATGAACCGGCCGTGGTCGATAATCAGCCCATCGCGCTTCCCGGCATCGGCGGTCGTCCCCCGATTCAAATCGACAAGCAACTCCTCTGCAAAGTGATTCAACCGAGGATGGAGGAGATTCTGGAATTTGCCTCGATGGAGATCAAGCGTTCCGGATACTCCCGACATCTTTCTGCAGGTGTTGTTCTTACAGGCGGCGGCTCGCTGATCAAAGGCACGGCCGAGCTTGCGAAAGAAGTCCTGGGAATGCCCGTGAAAATCGGAATCCCGACCGGCTTCGGCGCCGGCCTGATCCGCGAAATTGAAAACCCCATCTATGCCACCGGTGTGGGACTGGTCATGCATGAACTAAGGCACAGAGACCGGTCTACCATCACCGCGGCAATTAAGGATGGAAAAGGCAAGAGCATTTTCGAGAGGATGAAGACGTGGTTTGATGAGTTGTAAATCAGACGGCAGAGGGCAGACGACAGTAGGCAGACAAAGATCTGATGCTGTAGCCAGGCCAAATCGAACAAAAATCCAAAGAGGGGGATAATTCATGCACAACTTCAGAAAGTTGAGTGTGTATTCAAAGGCGTTGATGTTCAACAAACTTGTTAGATCAGTCACACGGAAATTTCCCAAAGACGAGATCTATTCTCTGACATCTCAATTCCGTCGGGCAGCTGATTCGATTGTTTTGAATGTTTCAGAAGGAGCAGGAAATCGATCAAATAAGGAGTTCGCAAAATTTCTTGACTATTCAATCAGATCCGGTCACGAATGCGTCGCGTGCTCTGATATCGCAATAACGAATGAATACATAAACGAAACAATACATCAGGAACTATTTTCTCGGGCAGATGAGATCATCGCGATGCTCGTCGGACTTCAGCGTAGTCTCTTACGTTGACGTCTGCCGTCTGTTGCCTGAAATCTGCGCACTGCAATCGCATCTGCAGTCTGCCATCTGCTTACTGATTATGAAAAACAACCAATCTAAACCCTCACAAACCAACCCAAGGAGGACCTACCGTGCCTATTGAACTCGATTCACCGTATGGAAGAGGAGCGAAAATTCGTGTCGTTGGCGTCGGCGGCGGTGGCGGAAACGCCGTCAATAGCATGATCGACAAGGGTTTGACCGGCGTTGATTTTGTTGCAATCAACACGGATCTGCAGGCTCTTGAACGAAACAGATCTACCCTGAAAATTCAGGTCGGGAAAAGCTTGACCCGCGGACTCGGAGCCGGGGCGGATCCCGGCATCGGATTCCGCGCGGTCGAAGAAGACCGTGAAGAAATCGCCCAGGCGCTCGCCGGGTGCGACATGGTCTTTGTCACGGCCGGCATGGGAGGCGGCACAGGGACCGGCGGCGCGCCGCTGGTGGCGAATATTGCCAAGAGTGTCGGTGCGCTGGTGGTCGGCATCGTCACAAAGCCGTTTGCAAGTGAAGGAAAGAAGCGTCTCCTCCAGGCGGAAGAGGGAATCGACGAGCTGAAAAAGAACGTCGATACGCTCATCGTGATTCCCAACCAGAAACTTCTCGACATCATCGACCGCCGGACGCCGGTTACCGAGGCGTTCGAGCTGTGCAACAAGGTTCTCCACAACGCTGCCCGCGGAATCTCCGAGGTCATTACCGTCCCGGGATATATCAACGTCGACTTCGCCGACGTACGGACGATCATGAAGGAAATGGGCGACGCGTTGATGGGATCCGGCGTTGCATCCGGAGATAACCGCGCGGTGGAAGCAGCACATGCTGCCATCTCGAGCCCGCTTCTCGAGGGTGTCTCGATTGCCGGCGCACAGGGTATTCTCATCAACATTACGGGCGGAAAATCTCTCAGTCTCGTGGAAGTCGATGAAGCGACAAAGATCATTCATGACGCCGCCGGTGAAGATGCCAACGTCATCCTTGGAACGGTGATCGACGATTCTCTGACGGAAGATCTCATGGTGACCGTTATCGCGACGGGATTCAACAGGAAAGCAGTTGCAGCGGCTCCAAAGCCCAAGCCGGCAGCGAATCTCATCGAGCGCATTCCGTCGGGACCCGCGGACCTTCAGCGGTACGACGAGCCAACGTTCAGGCGGAGAGGCGTGGAACTCCCGATGAATCCGATGAAGACTGCAGCAGAAGAGAAGGAGAAGATCGACAAGACGGATTCGGAAAAACCCGCCTTCTTGCGGAAGATCATGGATTAATGTTGCAGACCGATGGCCGTCGCCGGGTGGTTTCCATCTGTGCGACGGCCGTCAACGTTCCTTAGACGGCCGCAGCTCTGGATTGCACGGCGGGGGCTGCGACTTCGAAAAACTCATCATGGAGCGCCACGACGGCGCGGTCCACCGCGTGGTCATCAACCACAAACGCTACGCTGTGTTCTGTGACGCCGTTGTAGTTGAGGGAGCTTGCGACTCCGTGTTTCGACAACGCTGCAAAAACGCGCTCGTGGAGTCCGGCGTGGTTGGGCAGATTCTCCCCCACAACGCAGACGATCGCCTTTCTTCCGGTGACAGTTGCTGTTCCCCACTCCCCAAGCTCTTCCAGCAATTCCTTATCATCCTCCCCTCCTTCAAGCAGGAGAGATATTCCCACTTCTGACTGCACGAGAAACTCCACTCTCCGTTTGAAATGGCTGAGAGTGTGGAGAATGCTTTGTAGAAAGTCCGTCAGAGAAAGCCCTGTGGTATTGTGAACGGCAATGAGGATGAGGTTCTTCTTGCTTGCGATGGATTGGATGGCCCGCCTGCCCGGGTGATGGGATGGCGTGACAAATGTTCCGGCGGAGTTTATGTTTTTGGAATTCAGAATCCGAAACGGAATGTTCTTTCCGACGGCAGGAAGCAGGGTCCGCGGGTGGATTACCTTCGCGCCGTAATGGGCGAGCTCGGTTGCCTGAATATAGGAAACTCCGTCTAGGAGAACGGCGCCGGGAACAACGGCCGGGTCGGCGGTAAGAATCCCGTCGACATCGGACCAAATTTGAATTTCTTCTGCATCAAGGACTGACCCAAGAACCGCCGCGGAATAGTCCGACCCTCCGCGTCCCACGGTCGTAATCGCTCCTGCCAGAGTGCTTCCCACAAATCCCTGCGTAACAACAATAAGGCCCCTTTGGAGCAAGGGAAGGATTGATGTTTTTGCGTTCTGCTCCGTTTCATGCAGAAGAGGATTCGCCCGCGTGTGATCGTCGTTTGTCTTGAGGATCGTGGTCGCGTCGATGAATTCGGCCAGGAGTCGGACCTCCGAGAGTGCCAACGTCAGCAAACGCGCGGACCAACGCTCTCCGAAGCTGAGGACAAAATCATGAGTTCTCTTCGATGCCTCCCTTACGAGCGAGATACTCGTGATAAAGCTTTCAATCCGTGCAACATCCCCATGAAGGTCTTTCCCATACTCCTGTCGATACTTCACCGTGAGGAGTTCTTGTGCAATCCCCGAGTGACGCTCGGCCAGACCATTGAGAATTGAACATGCGCCCGTGAAATCCCCGTGGACTGCCGTGTCCAGAATCTCCAGGAGCGCATGGGTGACACCAGCGCACGCAGAGACCACCACAAGCGGCTGCCTCTTCCTTTCCCTCGAAACAATGCGAATGACAGTACGGAAGGATTCTGCATCTTGTACAGAAGTGCCGCCGAATTTTAGGACGATCATTGGTTGTTCCTCAGAATGTCGTGGAAGTCAGAATCCAGGAGTCAGAATTCAGGAGTCAGAACTCGAAACTTTGAACTTCAAACTTGAAACCCGAAACCCGAAACTCACATCCCACATTTTAAATCTATCCCTCCTCACAACATGGTTCGACTCCGCTTCGCTCCGCTCACCATGACGGGCTTTTTTTCTGCCGTCTGCCATCTGCGATCTGCCGTCCACATCCCACATCCCATATCCCACATCTCATATCCACTCCCCATCCCTCAAAAATCCCCCAATAATCTCATTCAGTTGATCAAACTCTATAAGAAATGCGTCATGACCATGGATGGAATCGATTTCCGCATAGCGTGCATGAGGAATCCAGCGAACAAGCTCCTGCTGTTCGCGGACGGGGTACCGAATGTCGGTGGAAACACCGATGCAAAGTGTCGTTGCCCGAATATGATGCAGAACGTGGGCAACGCTGCCGCGCCCCCGGGCAATGTCATGAGAATCGACCGCATGGCTGAGAAGCAGGTACGTGTTTGCATCGAATCGATCCGCGAGCTTCCTTCCCTGATGAGCGAGATAGCTCTCAACCTGAAACGGATTGTTGAAATCGAAGGGGTTGCCGTCACCGTACTGTCTGGTCCTCCCGAATCGCTCTTCAAATTCCTGAGCGCTCCGATAGGAAATCATGCCGACCATGCGGGCCAGGCCGAGGCCTCTTTCCGGTTGGCGCGTGTAGAAACCGTTCTTCCACTCCGGATCACCCATGATTGCGTTACGCGCCACAGTGTTGAGAGCGATGCACCATGTAGATTGTTGTGACGACGTTGAAATGGGAATGATCGATTCACACAACTCGGGAAACATCACAGCCCACTCGAGCACCTGCATTCCTCCGAGGGAACTTCCGCACATGGTGACGAGTCTCGTCACGCCAAGCCGGTCGAGCAGTTTCTTTTGAACACGAACGATATCGCGGACGGTAATCTGCGGGAAGGAGAGACGATAGGGCTCCCCCGTCTCGGGATTAACAGAAACCGGACCGGTTGTTCCGTAGCAGCTTCCGAGAATGTTCGGACAGACGATGAAATACCGTTCCGGATCGAATACCTTTCCGGGACCGACCAATCCTCCCCACCACTGCGCCGCACTTGCACTCGCGGTCAATGCATGACAGATAAGGATTGCATTCGTCCCCTCTTCGTTCAGCGTCCCGTAGGTTTCGTATGCCACCGTCACGGGCGCAAGAGTTTCCGCGCTTTCAAGCACCAGAGGGTGTGAAGCGTCGAACAGGTCGATGAAGCGTGTGACGGATTCGTTGAGTGTTTGCACGGTCGCTTGCATCACGCCACCTTTTCGAGAGACGCCGGAGATGCGCTCCGGGCGGGTTGAAACTGCAAAGCCCGGTCGAGGTCCTCGATCAAATCGCGCCGGTCCTCAATGCCAACCGAAAGCCGGATGACGCGCTCGTTGAGTCCCGCCTTTTCGCGCAAGACGGGATCCATCGAAGCATGGGTCATGGTTACCGGGTGACAGATCAGCGACTCAATGCCGCCGAGCGATTCCGCAACGGAAAAGATCTTGACGGACCGAAGCACGTGGTTCACTTCCTGAATTCCCCCATCCACCTCGAACGAAACCATCCCCCCGAATCCCTGCTGCTGTCGCTTGGCAAGCTCGTGTCCGGGGTGATCCTTGAGCCCCGGGTAGTACACTTTCTTTACGTTCGGATGGTCGTAGAGAAATGCTGCGACAGCCCGGGCGTTCTCTTCATGAGCTTTCATGCGTGGGACCAGCGTTTTGATTCCACGAAGCACAAGCCAGCAATCGAACGGTGACGCTCCCTGTCCGAGTGCATTCACAAGAAACTGCAGCCGATCGACCAATTCCGGCCGGTTCACCACAATCGCTCCGCCGACCACGTCGCTGTGACCGTTCAGATATTTTGTGGTGGAGTGCACGATGATATCCGCGCCCAGCTCGAACGGGCGCTGATTGCAGGGAGAGAGAAATGTGTTGTCGACGATCGAGAGCGCACGGTTGTTATGGGCGATCTCAGAAAGAGTACGGATGTCGACGATGTTCAGGAGAGGATTACTGGGAGTCTCGATCCAGAGGGCCCTGGTGTTCGGCCGGACAGCGCCCCGCACAGCTTCCAGGTCGGCCATGTTCACGTAGGTGATCTCAAGGCCGAACAGCTCGCGGTAGGTTCGGAGGAGTCGTTCCGTTCCGCCATAACAGTCGTTGGTACAGATGATGTGATCGCCGGAATGGAAGAAATGAAGAGCCGTCGTTATCGCGGCCATCCCGGTTGCAACGGCTTTTGCGCTGAGTCCACCTTCGAGGGCGGCGATGTTCTCCTCAAGCGCTTTCCGTGTGGGGTTTGACGTGCGGGAGTAGTCATACCCCTTCGTTTTGCCGACATCCTCAAAACGAAACGTCGAAGTCTGATAGATCGGGGTGATGACGCTGTTGAAGGCCGAGTCTTTGTCGACTCCGGCATGGATGGCTTTGGTCTGGAGGCGCATACAATACTCCTGTAAGTAAGTGTTGATAGAAACGAAAAACCTCTTCTTGATGAGGAAGAGGTTACAGGGTATTGTATCCTTCTTCTTCTCATCTTTCCTCCGCTGTAGCAGAGGCAGGAGTTAGCACCTAACATTCTGCGAGGTTGGCAGAACTGGTTGCTACGGCGTCATCGGGCCTGATCCCTCAGCCGTTCTGGATAAGTAGAATTGTACCAAAAAGAACAAGTGAAGCGTCACTTCTAATATATGAGAAAATTGCTATCTGTCAAGTGGTTTGTGAAAAAAGGATTATCTAAATTAGAACCGGTTGTGATTGCTCAGATTACGCAGATTTAGCGCAGATTGCAGATTACGCATGTGATTCCGCAGATTACACAGATCTAGCGCAGATTACAGATTACGCATGTGATTTCGCAGATTACACAGATTTAGCGGAGATTTATTAGAGCCAAACGCCCTTTCCCCCTTCTCAAGGGGGAACTTCAAAGGGGTTGGATCAAAAAAAGAAATTCAACGAAGCTTGACCCAGTGATTGCGCAGATTACACAGATTTAGCGCAGATGACAGATTACGCATGTGATTCCGCAGATTACACAGATTTAGCGCAGATTTATTAGAGCCAAACACCCCTTCCCCCTTCTCAAGGGGGAACTTCAAAGGGGTTGGATCAAAAAAGAAATTGAATGAAAACCGCATTTTTCCGTATGAGCATCATAGTTTTCTTACTCATATGTATTCCGATGAGTAATATGTTGGATGCTCAGCCCCGTGTCGAGTCACAATTCCGTGTCGCTCGTCTAAAATATGGTGGTGGGGGGGATTGGTACAACGATCCTACCGAGGAAGTCAATCTGCTCAGATTCGTCCAACAAAACACAAAGATTGACGTTGATCCGCGGTACGAATTCGTGGAGCTCTCAAGCGAAAAGCTCTTTACGTATCCGTTTCTCTTTATGACGGGACACGGAAACATTGTCTTTTCAGACTATGAAATCCAGCGACTGCGGGCCTATTTGCTGAACGGGGGATTTCTCTACGCGGATGACGATTACGGGATGGATAAGGCCTTCCGCCGCCAAATGAAACGGGTCTTTCCCGAACAGGAGCTCGTTGAGCTTCCTTTCAGCCACGGCATCTACTCATGTCAGTTTGGTTTTCAGAACGGCGTTCCGAAGACCCACGAGCATGACGGCAAACCCTCGCAGGGATTCGGACTCTTTTCGAACGGACGTCTTGTTGTCTATTATACGTACGAATCAAACCCGAGCGACGGATGGAACGATCCTGAGGTTCATGGAGATCCTGAGCTCGTACGGCAGGAAGCGTTGCGATTTGGGACGAATATCGTGGTGTGGGCGCTCACCCACTAGCGCAGATTTACACCGATACTCACGGATTTTCACGGATACGAAAATTGAGATGATGAGGAAGGATGGCACGGGTCCAGGGAACTGAACCCGCCCACATGGAATTGAATCAATCGTCGCGAATACTTGAAGATCTCCTGAAGCGGTTGAGGGAAGTCCGTTCGAAGCAGCTCAAGGCTGACGGGTTTGCCAACGCACTTCTGTTCGGGTCCGGAATCCTTGCCTCCGGAGCCGTGTTCGCCCTGTTTGAGATTCTGTCTCAATCAAGAAGCTCGGTACGCACCGGCCTCGTTGCTCTCTACGGTGCAATCCTGTTTGTTTTGCTACTTCTGTTTATTGCACGCCCACTCCTGCGCCTGCTTGGTATTCTTCCGTCCGCCTCCGATGAGGAAACCGCCCGCCACGTTGGCGATCGCTTTCCCGAGATTCGCGACAAGCTCCTCAATGCCCTTCAACTGGCACAGAGATATTCCGCCAATACGGCCCTGTATTCCGGCGAACTCATCGATGCTTCTCTTGAAGGGTTCGCGCAGATCATCCGCCCTCTCGATTTTACCAATTCGGTTGATCGCTCACAGGTTGCACGTTCAGGGAAGTGGTTTACACTCGTGGGTGTATCCTGTGTGTGGCTTTGGATCGCATTCCCGTCCTCCTTGCCAAATTCCCTGTATCGGATGTTGCACTACGGTCGGGAGTTCATTCCCCCCCCACAATTCGTATTTGAAGTCACTCCGGGGAACAAAGAAGTCGTCAAAGACGAGAACGTCGAAATCACGGTGAAGGCAATCCCCACCGTCCAGGTGATTGCGATGCCTGAGGTTCAGCTCTTGCGGCGGGTCACGGGTCAGGAAAGTTTTGAAGAAACGGCTCTCCGCCCGGATTCCTCCGGACTGTTTCATGGAGTGTTCTCCAACATTCGTGCCTCGACGGAATATTTCGCGCAGAGTAGCGGCGTCGAAAGCGATCGGTACAAACTGCTCGTCCTCGACCGTCCGGTAATCCGTTCTCTCCGCGTCCGCCTCGAATACCCATCCTACACAAAACTCCCATCGAGAATTCAGGACGAGTTCGTCGGGGATATCACGGCATTGGCGGGAACGCGCGTGAAGGTGGCGGGCGCCTCAAACAAATCGCTCCGCAACGGCACGATTGTCATGGGAGATAGCCCGGCGCTGCCGCTCACGATCCGTGGCGAGGAATTCTCGGCGAGCTTTCCTGTAACCAGGGATCAATTGTACTCCGTCTCTGTCACCGATGAGGAGAAGCTGAGCAATCTCAATCCGATTCAGTATCGCATCAAGATCATTCCGGACGAAGTCCCCACCGTCGCAATTGAAGAGCCGGGTCGAAATATCGACCTCGCGGGCGACCAATCGCTGAATCTCAGGATCCACGCTGCCGACGATTTCGGATTCACCAGGCTCCAGCTCGGATACCGGTTGGCGAAGTCCCGCTACGAAGAAGGCGCGAAGACGTATACCTACACCCAGATTTCCCTCCGGGGCACAAACCAACAGGAGCTCCAGATTCTGTATCCCTGGGACCTTTCGAAATTGCACCTGGTCCCCGAAGACGTTGTGGAGTATTTTGCCGAAGTGTATGACAACGACGTGGTCAAGGGCCCCAAGAGCGCCCGGAGTGCGGTGTATCTTATCCGACTGCCATCTCTCGAGGAAGTCTTTTCCGACCTCGACAAGGGGCATGAACAGTCCCTGAATGAGCTGAGCGAGGCCCTGGAGAAAGCGAAGAAACTCAAGGAAGATGTCGAATTGATCAACCAGGACCTGAAGAAGAACAAGGACATCGACTGGCAGAAACAGAAGAAGATGGAGGAGATCAAGAAACAGTACGACGATGTTCAGAAGAATCTCGAGAACGTTCAGGCTAAGCTCGACCAGATGACGCAACAGATGCAGCAGCAGAACGTTCTTTCAAAAGAGACGATGGAGAAGTACCTCGAGTTACAGCAGTTGTTCGAGCAGATCAACTCGACAGAACTGCAGCAGGCATTAAAGCAAATGCAGCAATCGATGCAAAACGTCAGCAAGGAACAGCTGCAGCAAGCGCTCCAAAAAATGACTTTTTCGGAAGAGCGTTTCCGCGAAAGCATCGAGCGGACCCTGAATCTCCTGAAACGAATCCAGATCGAGCAGAAACTCGACGAAGTCAAAAAACGGGCTCAGGAGCTGGAGAAGCTTCAAAAGGACTTGAAGGAGGACAACAGCGGGGACGCTCAGAAACAGCAGGAAGCCGCGTCGAAACAGGAAGATCTTGCGAAGAAAGAGAGCGAGATGGAGAAGGAGTCTGCGGGACTTCAGCAGCGGATGGAGGAATTCTTCACCGAGATGCCTGCGGATAAACTTCAGAAGTTGAATGAACAACTCCAGCAGCAGCAACTCTCAAAGACCATGAGTCAGGCGGCGCAGCAGATGAAGCAAGGCCAGCGACAACAGGCGCAACAGCTTCAATCGCAGGCCGGGCAACAGCTTCAGCAATTCAGCGAACAACTGGACGCACTTCAGCAGGAAATGCTCCAGCAGCAGATGCAGCACATCATGAATGAAATGCGCAAAGCGACCGGGAACCTTCTGGAACTTTCCAAGCGGGAAGAAGAGCTGAAGCAGCAATCGCTCGACGCTCCGCCGAATTCCTCCCAGCTTCGCCAGAATGCGCAGGACCAGCAGCGCGTGATGCAGGACCTTGACAACGTGGTCGACGGCCTCAGCGAGCTTTCGAAAAAATCGTTTGTGGTGACGCCAGGAATGGGAAAAGCTCTCGGAGAAGCCCTTGCGCGGATGCAAAATGCGATGCGCGGACTCGATGTCCGAAGTGGAACGATGGCGTCTCAGGAACAGGGTGCGGCCATGGCGTCGTTGAACCGGGCAGCTATGCAGGTGCAACAAGCATTGCAGGCAATGATGCAGCAGGGCCAGGGAGGCGGCATGGGAGGGTTGATGCAGCAACTCCAGATGATGGCGGGCCAGCAGATGTCGCTGAACACGCAGACGCAGCAAATGGGGCAGGGGATGTCGGAGCAGCAGGCCGCCGAGGCAGCGCGCCTTTCCGTTGAACAGGAGGCGATCCGGAAATCCGTAGACCAGCTGAACAAGGAAGCTCAGGCAAGCGGAGAGCAGCAGCGTATGTTGGGAGACCTCCAGAAGATCGCCGAGGAAATGAAGGAAGTCGTCCAGAACCTTGCGCAGAACAACGTAAGTCCGGAAACCGTCAGGAAGCAGGAACGGATACTCTCCCGCCTGCTCGACGCATCGAAATCGGTGCGCGAGCGCGACTTCGAAAAGAAACGCAAAGCGCAGACCGGTACGCAGATAGCAAGGAAGAGTCCCGGCGAAATCAACCCGAACGCGCTCGACAGACGGAACCGGCTTCGGGATGATTTGCTCAAGGCGTTGGAACAGAAATATTCCAAAGACTACCAGGAGTTGATCCGGAAGTATTTTGAAGAGCTCGAGAAGCTTGAGAAGGTCGGCCAAAAGACCGAGGAATAAACCCTTCGCCCCAAGACGTCGTCCATAAACGTTCGATCATTCAGGGAGACTCACATGAGAACCATGTTTGGGCAATTCTGGAGACTCGGACTCATCACAATTCTGGCGGTTGCAGGGAGTGTCATTGCGGGGCTTCTGAAATACGGCAGTCCGATGCTCAACCCGATGGATGTCGGATTTGCCTACGTTGCGTTTGGATTGAGCGGGGGATTTGTTTTCGCGTTCTATCACGTCCGCGGTCTTTCGACGACCATCACCGCGGCAGTCACTGTCAGTGCCGTTCAGTTCGTGGCAAGTTCCTTCAAACTTCCCATCCTCAGCGCCGCCATCTGGTCGTTTGGCGTCAATCTTCCCGTCGTCGTTTTGGCTTTCTTGTTTGAAAGGAAGCTTGCGGGATTAAGACAGTGGAAATTCGTCGTTGTCGGAGTGGTGTACGGAGCGGTCTTCGTGCTTCTGACGTTGTTCGTCGGTTTATTGACCAGTGTGGAACATATGCCGCCCACGGTATTCCAGGAAAACTTCGTCGACGGACTTTTTCTCGGCCTGGGGCTTGGGATTGGCGTTGAGATTGCCGAATCTTTAGTTCATTCGATCGAAGAACATCGAGGGACCCTTCAATGAAGAGAACGTTCGTTTTTGGTATTGCGGTTGCGTCGCTTCTTCTCACCGGTGCACAGGACCCGGCGCCGCAGTACGACATCATCGCGGTGAGGAGAACGATCGAAAAAGCCGACTATGACTTTGCAAATCACAGGATGTACCGGGATCAGAAAGCCTGGATTGGTAAGACCATCGCTTTCTATGGAGGATATGTTGCGAAGCCGGTTATTGTGCCGGAAGAGAGAGACTACATTCAGGTGAGCGGGTCGAGCAACAGCGGCGAGCCGGCCAACGTCGTAGCATTTTTGGACAATCCCCTTCCCACTACGAAGGGATACAGCGACAGGACGCAAACAGTCTCAAAGGGGGATCCTGTCCGTGTCTTTGGGGTTCTGCAGAAATGCCGGGATTTTGTCGACTGGAACGGCAATGTGCGCTACCTCCCGACCATGGATTGCCTGCTTATTTATGCGGGGGATGATAAGCAGTTCCAATATCCTATCTGGGTGAGCAGGAGCTTGAAGCGGGGAAACTAGAGCAGAATTCCAGAGCTGTAACTTACAACTCAAAACTCATAACTAGTGCCGCTTCTCAGAAATAACCTTGTATTGACCGCAGCCATCTACGGAGGAAGCGAGTCCCGCCCGAAGCACGGGCGGGATGCCCGTTCTCGAAGAGACTGTCGAAGATAGATCACAAGAATACCTAGGAGAAACGGCACTAGAAACTTTAAACTCGAAACTCGAAACTTGAAACGATCCTCAATCTACAATTGACAATCTTCAATTGATGACCCGATCCATTCTACCGCTTTGCTCCTTCCTCCTTTATCACAGTTGTGTATTTGGTGCCGACACAACGAAGGTCTCTTCTCAAAACCCTTCACCCATGACAGAATCAACGCGCCGTCATGAACGGATCGACGCAAAAAAAGAATTTGCGGGGGTGAACTTCAAAATCGAGAATCTCCTCCCGAAACCGATCGAAGTGTTTCTTCCCCAAAAAAGCACGAGCGCGGTGGAAATTGACCTGCTGATTCATTTTCTGGGCGCGAATTATGTCGTTCAGAATGCTGCCGTGAGCTACAACGGGGACATCGCGACTGCGCTGATCAGCCTCGGGTCCGGGTCCAGCGTTTTCAACAATGCGTTTGTCGATACCACGATGTTTCCGGGACTGCTCGACTCGCTTCACGCAGCGCTTCAGGCCAGGCTCGACCATCCAGTGAAATTCAGGCGGCTCTATCTCAGCGGGTTCAGCGCGGGATACGGCGCAATCCGCAGGATTCTGTCCAGCTCAAAGAACTACGACTTGGTAGATGGCGTCCTGCTCCTTGACGGAATTCACGCGAGCTACGTTCCGGAACGGAAGGTGCTCGCGGAGGGAGGAAGAGTAGACTCGAACCACCTGGAGACGTTCCTGAAGCTCGCAGCTGATGCCTCGCGGGAATCCTCCAGGAAACGGTTCCTTATTACTCATTCCGAGATCTTTCCCGGCACTTTCGTCAGCACGACCGAGTCCACGGATTTTCTCCTTAATCGGCTGGAGATAAAACGAACGCCGCTTCTCCAATGGGGGCCTCTTGGGATGCAACAGCTCAGCGAGGCGCGGGCGGGACATTTTCTGGTGATGGGCTTTGCTGGAAACGCTGCACAGGATCATGTTGACCATCTTCAATCCTTGTTCTTCTTTCTTAATCTTCTTTCCACCCTCTAAAAAGCAGCGTTGTCTCTTCCCGGTTTTTTCCCTACTTTGGTTGCGTTTAACAAACTATCGCAATGAATCAACCTATCACCATCTTTGTCACCGGGGGAACAGGGTTTATCGGGACGAAGCTCGTCAATCAGCTCGTCCAGCGTGGCCATTCCGTGCACGCCCTGACGCGCGCTGCCAGTAATCGCGAAGGGCTCGAACACGAGAACATCAAGCTCGTTGAAGGAAATATCCTCGACCGCGCTTCGTTGAAACGGGGTATGGAGGGTTGCACGGAAGTCTTCCACCTTGCGGCGTACGCAAAGAACTGGTCGAAAGACAAGCGCGCATATTTCGAGCAGAATGTCGACGGCATGGTCAATGTCTTCGAGGCCGCAAGATCCGTCGGTGTGCGCCGGGTTGTTTTTACCTCCACGATTGTGACATTCGGCCCAACGCCGCCGGGCATCGTCGGCAACGAAACGATTCCCCGCATGACGAATCATTTCTATACGGAGTACGAAGAAAGCAAAACAGTCGCAGAGAGGGAAGCGCTGAAGATGGCCGCGGCGGGATATCCAGTCGTCATCGTCAATCCGACACGCGTCTACGGTCCCGGCAAGCTTACGGAAGGAAACTCCGTCAGTCTCATGATCGACATGTACGACCGCGGAAAAGTTCCCGTGCTTCTGAATGGCGGAACAGACATAGGAAATTATGTATTCGTCGACGACCTTGTGCAGGGACACATCCTCGCCATGGAAAAGGGGAGAATCGGTGAGCGCTATATTCTCGGAGGAGAAAATGTTGGATTGAAACGATTGTACGAGCTCGTAGACGAAGTAAGCGGAAAGCGACATTTCCAGATCGTCCTGCCCCCTGCGCTGGGAATGCTGTATGGCAACCTGGAAAAAAAGAAGGCGGAGTGGTTCGGCTTCTACCCGCAGATTACACCCGGCTGGGTGGAGACGTATCTTCAGGATTGGGCTTACTCATCCGCCAAGGCAGAACGAGAGCTTGGATATAAGATCACTCCTTTGAGGGAAGGCATCAGGCTCACCTACGAATGGATTCTCCAGCTCCGAAAGAAGTCCTCATGAATCGTTTCGATACGTCTCTTTCCTTGAATGGACTCTTTTCCGGGGACAACAAAAAATCCACGCTCATTCTTCTTCTTACTCCTCTTCTTCTCACAACGTACAAGTACTACGGGACAAAGCCCTTCTATCTCGATCAGTTGGCAGATTCGTTTGTGTTGTTCAACGACCCGTTCCTGACGGCTGAGTATTATACGTTCGCATGCTCGTTCTTGCTGCTTGGCCTCATCCCCCTTTTCATTATCAAGTTCGTTTTCAAAGAGCAGTATTCGTCCTACGGGCTTCAACTCGGGGACTGGCGGTTCGGGCTGAAAGCGTTCCTGGTCCTTGCTCCCATCTTCATCCTCTCCACATTTCCTTCATCGAGGATGCCGCAGTTTCTCGCAGAGTATCCGTTGTTCAAAGGTGCGGGGAGTTCAGCGGTCACGTTCATCACTCACGCGTCCTCCTATCTGGTGTTTTACATCGGCTGGGAAATCTACTTCCGCGGGTTCATGCAGTTTGGCCTGCGCGACAAGTTCGGCGACTGGAATTCAATTCTCATTCAGACCCTGGCATCCTGCCTGCTCCACATCGGTAAACCTGACGGCGAAATCTACAGCTCCATTCTCGGCGCGATCATATGGGGCATTATTGCGTTCCGCGCCCGGTCGATTCTGTTCATTATTTTGCTCCACTGGCTCCTCGGCGTGTCGTTGGATTTCTTTATCTGCTTCACCTAGAGTAAATCGCTGTATTCCTTAGATGAACACGAATAAAAGCCGAATGGTACGAAGGACACGAATGAATGTCTTGAATTCAAAAACTAATGTTTTGTATTCGTTCCATTCGTGCTATTCGTGTCATTCGTGTTTGGAACACGAATAAAGGCCGAATGAATCGAACTACACAAATAAGAATTATGTTTAGTTCATTCGTTGCATTCAGTCCTTCGTGTTCTTCGTGTCGTTCGTGTTCTTCGTGTCGTTCGTGTTATTCGTTCATTCGTACCATTCGTGTTTATTATTCGTGGTGCCATGACTGATAAGACCATTGCGCTTGGAAGAGTCAACCTGAAGGCAACCGATGGATTGATCCTGTCCACGCTCGCATTCTTCAGCATTCTGGCAATTCTTTTCTTCCACAGCGTCGACCACTGGTGGCTCCTCGTTGCGAAGAATGCCGGCATTGCATCCGTGTATCTTCTCGTTTTGTATTTTAGCCAGTCTGTGCAGCATAAGTTCTTGAAATTCTTTCTTCGCGTTGCCGCAGTAACCCTGACGTACGCTTACCTTTTTGGGGCTGTTGATAAGCTGCAGCTTATTCTTCATGGGCGCTGGCTGGATGAGTACGTTCTGGACTTCGAGCAATATCTCTTCGGTGTTCAGCCGACTCTTTGGCTCGAGCAGTTCACCAAACCCGGGCTCACAGAATGGATGATGTTCTCGTATGTTATTTACGTTCCGATGTATCCGGTCCTGTGCGGGATTGTCTATTATCTGCGCGGTGGGCTCGCTATGGAGGATTATTTCTTCACACTCGGATTCACGAATATTCTCTGTGACATCGGGTTCATCCTGTTTCCCGTTGCCGGTCCGATGGCAACCATCGGCCATCTCTACACCGTTCCATTGAACGGATACGTCTGGACCTATCTCGGCGAGCTCATGCGGTCGCAGCTTCACTACGTCGGCGGCACCATTCCGAGCCCTCATTGCGCGGCGGCAACGATCATGTGGGCCATGGCGTTCCGTTATCACCGCCCAACGTTCTACGTCCTCATTCCCGTCGTCCTGTCACTCTACGTCTCAACCTTCTACGGTCGCTATCACTACGTAACGGATGCAGTCGCCGGCGTGGTGGTGGCATTCGTGGCCCTTGCCATTGCCCCGGCGCTGATGAAACTCTGGGACCGCGTCGCAACGCGGTTCGCAGCACCAACGGCCGCATGAAGCGGGGGGACCGGGGTCTCCCTTGCTTTTCCTTCTCAAATCGCGTAATATTTTTCCGCGCTTGCCACGCCCGTAGCATTGACGCTCAGTCAGACAGGCAATGAACCAATCACCCCGCCAGAAGATAAAGCATGGCGCCTGCCTGCCGGTAGGCAGGGGCAGGCAATTAACCAGTTAACTATTCTCCTCAAGCCCCTCGAGGCCTTCCATGAAAAAACTCCTTCTGTTTTCCGCAATTTTCCTTTTTTCCTGTCAGCCGGCAGACAACGATTTTGACGTTCTCATTGTCGGCGGAAGAATTATCGACGGGACAGGGAATCCGTGGTTCCTGGCCGACGTGGGAATTCATGGCGACAGGATTACTGCGATCGGTAACCTTAAAGGCAAACGATCGAAAAAGACGATTGACGCTGCCGGAAAAATCGTTTCTCCAGGCTTCATCGATATGCTCGGTCAGTCCGAGCTCAGCCTCCTTGTGGATAACCGCGCGATGAGCAAGATCTCCCAGGGCGTCACCACGGAAGTAACCGGCGAAGGGGAATCCGTTGCACCATTGAACGACAGGACTCTGAAGGAACTTCGGCCTTTTGTGGAGAAATACAAGGTGAACATCGATTGGAAGAACCTCGAAGGATATTTCCGAAGGCTGGAGGAACACAAAAGTGCGATCAACCTGGCGACCTTTGTCGGAGCAACGCAGGTTCGGGAATATGTCATCGGGTTTGACGACCGTTCGCCGACCCCGGAAGAGCTGGACCAAATGAAGCGCCTCGTCCGCGACGCTATGGAACAGGGCGCACTGGGCGTAAGCACGTCGCTCGTGTATGCCCCGGCTATCTATGCGAAAACGCAGGAACTGATCGAGCTCTGCAAAGTAGCCGCCGAGTACGGCGGTATCTACTGCACGCACATCCGGGATGAACGCGACAACGTCACGCAATCGCTGTATGAAGCGGCCGATATTGCGCGCGAAGCAAAGCTCCCGGTCGAAGTCTGGCATCTGAAGGTGGCCGGCAAACAGAACTGGGAAAAGATGGGCGACATCGCGCGGCTCATTGACCTGCAACGCAAAGAAGGAATAGACATGACCGCCGACATCTATCCCTACACTGCCAGTGCAACAAGCCTCAGCGCGACAATCCCCGCCTGGGTGCATGATGGTGGCTCGGCAAAACTTCTGGAGCGGCTCAAAGACCCGACAATCAGGAAGAAAATCCGGGAGGAGCTGGAAGGCAACACGAAAGGACAGGAGAATTTCTACCGTGGCACAGGCCCGGACGGCATCATGATCGGAACCGTCATGAATCCGGAATTGAAACAGTACGAGGGAAAACGGCTGAACGAAATCGCCGCAGCGTGGAAGAAGCATCCGCTTGAGACTCTGTTCGATTTTCTGCTTGCAGACTCTGCACGTTCCGGAGCGATTTATTTCTCCATGTACGAGCAAGACGTCCGTATGGCCATGGCACAGCCGTGGGTGAGCTTCAATACGGACTACGGCGAGGCCGCTCTGGATGGCCCGTTGAGCGAAGGAAAACCCCACCCGAGGACGTTCGGAACGTTTGCAAGAGTTCTTGGGAAGTACGTTCGGGAAGAGAAGATACTCACCCTGGAGGAAGCGATTCGGAAAATGACCTCCCTGCCAGCGCAACGGGTCGGATTGAAAGGTCGTGGACTTCTTAAAGAAGGGTTTTTTGGGGATGTGGTGATTTTCGACCCAAACACGGTGAGCGACAAAGCAACATTCGAAAAACCTCATCAGTATTCGGTTGGAATTCACGCTGTGCTCGTGAACGGTCAGCCGGTGTGGGAAAACGGTGCGTTTGCGGGAAATCTGCCGGGAATGGTGTTGCGGGGTCCAGGGTGGAGAAAGTAGGAAGTAGAGGAGTAGTAAGCAGATAAGTATAAAGAATCGGGATTGAATCGTTTACCTCAAAGCCTTTCGCAGCATGAACAGAAGATTTCCACGAAAGGAAAAAGCCATGAAACGGATTATCGGTCTTCTAGCAATTGCCGTCTCGATAACGGCGTCGCTGCTCGCGCAAACAAACCCATCGCAACTTGCGGGGGAGCGCACATCGGTCGATCTCACGGTCTACAACTCCAACCTTGCGTTGGTGCGTGAAGAGCGGACCATGAGCCTCGCCAAGGGATTCAATCGTGTCGTCGTGCCGGATATTCCTGCAACAATCGATGGGACATCCCTGCATTTCTCAAGTCTCACGGATGCCTCGGCAGTCCGAGTCCTGGAACAGAATTTTCAGTATGACCTTGTTCATCAGGCCAAACTGCTGGAAAAATATGTCGGAAAGGAAGTGGAGTTTATCCGGTTCAACGAAGAAACGAAAAAGGAATACACCGTTCGAGCAAAACTGCTCTCGACCGGTTGGCAGGCTCAGCCGGGTATTAATCAGTACTACAGCGGTCAGATGATCGCGGAGGTCAACGGAAAAATCGAGATCAATCCTTCCGGCTGGCTTGTCCTTCCCAGCCTTCCCGAAGGACTCATTCTGAAGCCGCAACTCGAATGGCTGGTCACGAACAGCCGGGCGGGTGAGCACAAAACGGAAATCAGCTATCTTGCCAGTCAGCTCTCGTGGATTTGTAACTATGTGATTCTGTTGAATGCAGAAGACACGAGGGCCGATCTTACAGGATGGGTGACACTGAAAAACAACTCGGGCACAACATTCAAGAACGCAGGCCTCAAACTCGTCGCCGGGGACGTGAACATCGTTCAGGAGCCGCAGCATAATTACGGCGCTCTGTCCATGAAGGCACGGGCCACCGATGAAACAGCGCAGTTCACGCAAAAAGAGCTGTTCGAGTACAAGCTCTATACGCTTCAGCGCCGGACTGATCTTGCCGACAACGAGACAAAACAGATTGAATTGACCTCTGCGAGGAACGTGCAGTCAAATAAGATCTTTGTGTATGACGGTTTGGGTGTTTCCTGGCGTGGATGGTACAACAACTATTCGTACCGGGAACAAGGGAGTTTCGGTCAGCAGTCGAACCCAAAGGTCGGAGTGTATGTGACGTTGAAGAATGAAGAAAAGGCCGGCCTGGGGATTCCGTTGCCGAAAGGAAAGGTGCGTGTTTACAAGCGGGATGATGACGGCAAGGAGCAGTTTATCGGTGAGGACGAAATCGACCACACACCCAAGGATGAAGAAATTCGGCTGTATTTGGGCAATGCATTCGATATTGTCGGCTCACGCGCACAGTCTAACTTCAGGACCGTTGTCAGCGGACACGTCTACGATGAAACGTTTGAGATCAAGGTTAGGAATCACAAGAAGGAAGCTGTCGAGGTGGTTATTTACGAACATCCCTGGAGGTGGAATGACTGGGACATCACTTCGAGTACCGCCAAGTGGGAGAAGGTTGATCAGACAACGGTGCGGATACCGGTGCACATCACAGCAGACGAGGAAAAGACTGTGAAGTACACAATTCGTTACTCATGGTAACAGAGCATGATGACTTTTCCTAAAATTAGGAATTCTCTCTGTGACATTTCCATTTTATCATTCCTCAGCTTGACAATCTCGCGAAATCTCTCTAAAGTCGTGGGCCTCATCGCATAATAAAATCACTCTTGGGGGATCCCGCCGTTCAGTTTCTTTTCTGCCTCACTGCTTCCCGGGGGAGCCTCGTTCTTCAACAGCGAGTGAATATCGAGTCGTAGCCTCCCGCATTTCGTTGCGGAGAGAAACGATTTCATTTCTCAAAAGGCGCCGATGTGTTCGTTGTAACAACGAATCTCTTCTGCATTTCCTCACGGTTCCTTTCTCATCTGGCGTTGTCTGCCCGGATTCCGTCTCTTCGCCACAACTCTACACCCGTCGTTGATTTGAAACTGAGTTTTTTCTCATTTCAATTCCTTCAAGGAGGCCTCTCCATGTTCAATTGCAATCGCGCGTTTATCGTTGCGTTTGGTATATCCATCCTCTCGGGTCTGGCAGTAGGACAGCCCGACAAGAGCGCAAGAATCGTCCCGCCACGCTACCTGGCAAAAACTACGGGCTTCCCTTCCTACCAGCTGCTCAACATTAACAACATTACCTCGTGGCTGAAATCGAACGGTCAGTTTGGCCTTTCGCCCAACAGCGACAACGCTTCTCTGTTCCCACGCGGAACCGGGAATGTCATCTTCCAGGACGCTTTGGTCTGGGGAGCAAAAGCATTCAAGGATGCCGGCCGAACACAGTCTGCTCCGTTTGGACAGCTGATCCGTGTAGGGGGTGCAACGTATAACCCGACAACACGACCGGGACGAATTATCGGGACGGGTGCTGCAGCGGTTGCAGCCGATCCTAATGTGTCAGAAGTGCGTATCTATCGCATCAGGCGCGACTATGCGACCATGAGCGATGCCGATGTGCGCCGCGATGCTGCAGAATCATTCGAGATGCCCTTCGACCAGGTGTCGCAAGGTCAGATGGACGCAATACGGAATCAGTACGCTCTCGATTGGGCACAATGGCCCGTCTCGTATGGCGCCCCGTTCATCGATCGAAATAAGAACGGAGTCTATGATCCGCCACCGGCGTTCGGTCCGGCATTTACCGTTGACAGCCTTATAAGTCAGAACCGTGATGAGCCTGGTGTATCGGGTCCAAACATGAAAGCAGCCGCCGACCAGGTTATCTGGTCGGTCTACAATGACCTCGACGAGTCGACGACTCTCTCGTTCGAAGGTTCCTATCCGCTTGGACTTGAAGTGCAGATCACCACGTGGGGCTATAAATCGAGCGGACCGTTGGGCAACGTAGCCTTCAGACAGTTCAAGTTTATCAACAAGGGCGGAGTAGATTTTGGGGATGGAACCAAAGGGTCCTTTTACATGGACAGCATGTTTGTTGCTCAGTGGAGCGATCCGGATCTCGGCAACCCGGGCGATGACATCGCCGGATGCGACAGCATATTAAGTCTCGGATACGTTTACAACGCTCTTCCGTCAGATTCGAAATTTGCGACATTCAGTCTCCCGCCCCCTGCGGTCGGCTATGATTTCTTCGCCGGCCCCATGGTCGCTTCGAGCCCGTCTGACACAGCCGTCTTTAACCTTAAACGCCGCGGTGGATACAGAAACCTGGGAATGTCTTCGTTCTCTTATTTTGCCGCGAATAGTTCACTGAACGATCCACCATTCAACAATTATACACTGGGTACCGGCCGATGGTGGGAGATGCTCCGCGGCTTCTCGCCCGTTGGATCGATCTCAGGCCCGGATATACCTTATCCAAGCGGGCCGTTTCCGATCTCCAAGTTCCCACTCTCGGGGGACCCCGTGACTCAAACCGGATTTCTGGACGGACTGGGGCAGGAACAGTCCCTTCCTCCCAGCGATCGGAGAATTATTCTGAATAGCGGTCCGTTCGCAATGGCTCCGGGAGACACCCAGGCTATTGTGGTCGCATTGCTCGGAGGGCTTGGAGCAGACCGTCTTTCGAGCGTGGCGGCCCTGCGCTCAGTTGACGTTATTGCGCAAGTCATGTTTAACACGCTCTTCTCTTCAGCTCCGCCTTCTGTAGCCACCAAAGTGACCTATCCCAACGGCTCGCTTGCAACGGTGAGCGTCACCGCCTCCGGAGGCTTGCCGCGGCCTGTCGCAATGCAGGGAACTCTCCGGCGCCGCAACGGAAGCACGGTAAGTCTGATAACCCTCTACGACGACGGAGCCCACGGCGACGGGGCGCTGGGCGACGGAACATTTGCGAACTCACTCACCATGAGTCGGGAACAAACCGGAATGTCGTTCGACCTTTCCTTTACCGATGTACTCGGGGCTCCTTACACATTTCCGCTCGTTGCTTCGAACATTACCACGGCAGGTCCGCTCGAAGCGATGAGTCCCCAGGTGTTCTCCGACAATTTGAATAGCGACGGTGCGGTCAACCCCGGGGAGGACATTCGGTACGGGTTTACTCTCGTGAACAACTCGGCGTTCACTGTGTCGGGCCTGACCGTCCTTGCGTATCCCGAGGAAATCGGGAAAAGCATTTCAATCAATCAACTCGCGATTAATCAACAAAACAATTTCTCCTACAACCCGTCCGACCCGGCTTCGTACTTCTCTTTCAACATTCGATCGGACTTTCCCGACCCATATTTCAGGGTCGGTGTCGTCATCGTTGACACACTTTCGAACCTCTGGATCGACACACTGAGTTTTCCCGTTGTCAGGCCGATAGTGCCATTTTATGGAACACCGGTCACGCATACGCTCGGCCTCAGCGATTGGTCCTTTTCGACCCTTGTCGTCAATCGTAACGCGCTGAAGAATCATCTGTACAGAATCACGATTTCCGACTCGTCCGGTACTAAACTGTTGAATCTTCTGGATCTCACGGCGGCGACAACAATTCAGTTCCATTCTCCGCTGCCGGATGAGATCGGCCACAACGTTCAAGTCACCGACGGGTTCAAGATTCTTCGGGGCCCTGGATTTGGAGTCACGGGGATTTCTTCCGCGACGTGGAGTTCTGCCTTCACTCGCTGGATTGAAGGAGGCAATCGATTCGGCGGGATATTTCGGGGAGGAGTCATCACCGCCGATCAGGCGGCTCCAACCTATCTCGCCCACTTCGCCACGAATTTCAACGCAGCCCTTTCGCCTCCCATAGAAGTGCGGTTCAGTGCCAGTGCGCCTCAAAAAGCCTATCGAGTGCGACGGGTGGGCCCCAACACAGGATATATGTTGATGACGGATACGATACCCGCGGCCCCAAACGGCGAGTCGTTCGTGAGTGTTCCATTTCAAGTGTTTGACGTGAGCAACCCAGCCAGCCCCCGACAACTAACAGTCTCATGGCGTGACCAAAGCGGAAACGGTGTATGGGATCCTCTCGTGGGTAGCGACAACACAGAAGTCATTTTTGTCCACAATCGGACCTACGATCCGCTCGGCAGGCAGTTTACGTATCCCACGAACCCATCAAAGCCCGGCGCAGTCATTGAAGACGAGTTCACCATCGGCGCCGAGGCAGATATCGTCTATGTTCTTTCGCTCGATGTCGTCTCGGGACATGTACTGAACGAGAACCCCGGGACGCTCGCGGTCACCGCCCATCATGGTTTGACAGAGGCGGACGCTTTCGAGTTTAGGACCCAGGTGCCCCCCCCAACGCCAAACCTCTTGTGGCCTTTGGGCGGTGCGCAAAGCGTTAGTCCAAAACCGTCACTGGCCTGGTCGGCTTCTGAAGGCACTGATCGTTACTGGGTTCAGGTTGCGCACGATTCACTTTTTTCAAGCATCGCATTCAGCGATTCATCCTTCCTGAAAACAGATAACACTGACACTGCGGGAGGCTACATTACTGTACTCAAGCCGGTTCTCTCCAACAGCACATGGTACTACTGGCGAGTCAGCGCTCTTAATCCGTACGGTCACAGCCAATGGTCGACTCCGTTGAATTTCCGCACGCATGGTATCTACGTGCCACTGTCATGGCGAATGACACCGACACCGTATCTGGATACGATGGTAGTCTACGCAAGCATCAATCCACGCATTGGGAACCAAGCGTTGCGTCAAGATGACGCAATCGGGGCCTTTTTCCAGCGCAACGACAGCCTCATCTGTGCGGGCTACGTCTATTGGATTGAAAGTTATAGTGCCATATGGTTCTCTGCCTTTGGAGACAATCCTCTGACACCGACGAAGGATGGATTTGTTCTTGGCGAAAACATCCAGTTGAAACTGTGGGATGGCGTGGAGGGACGGGAGCACCCCGCAATCGTGAGCTACCAAAGCGGAGGTTCAACCTATGCACAAGGGACTGCGCATGTGCTGAGCTCGCTCGTTGGCATCACATCGATCAACCATGGAATTGTGCTGCCGCAGGGATGGAATATGATTTCGTCCATTGTCACGCCTGTAAATCCCGCTGTATCTTCACTGCTCTCACCGATCAGTTCTCATATCGTACTGATGAAAAACGGCGTGGGACAGGTGTATTGGCCTGCGTTGTCGGTCAATACGATCGGGAATTGGAACCCCCGTCACGGCTATCAAATCTACATGACCGGCCCCGACACGCTCCGACTAAACGGCGACGAGCTCTTACCCCAGATCATGCCGTATTCTCTTCCAGTCGGATGGAGCCTGATCAGCTATGTTCGCAACACGCAACTCGGGATCGATACTGCTCTCGCCACTCTCGGCAGTAATCTCATCCTCGTGAAAAACAACACCGGCCAGATCTATTGGCCGTCGTTGAGTATTAACACGATCGGGCAGATGAAAACCGGACAAGCGTACCAGGTATATCTCTCAACTGCTGCAACGTTGACGTACCCTGCGAATATGAACTTTGCTCCTCCAACGGTGTTGACAAAGATCCAGGTTCCCGCCACACTCACAGAAGCCGCCGTGCCTCAACACTATAAGCTCAGCACGGCTCCGACCGGCTCAAATGCGATTGCGTTGGTGCAGTCCAAAGAGTTCTCCGATGGTGATGAAGTTGCAGTGTGGACTGCCGGAAAAATTCTCGCAGGAAGTGGAGTTGCGGCCAACGGAAAGGTGTTCGTAACGATCTGGCGAGATGATCCGATCACCAGCGATGTGGTCGAGGGTGCTGTCGAAGGCGAACCGCTGAGTATTACGGCATGGGCAAGGAAGGAAAACTCTGAACGCATTCTCGCAAGCCTTACTGTGACCGATGCGCTCTCAGAATCCAAGGCAACGACCGCGCTTGCATTTAAGTCTGATGCGGCGTGGATGATCACCGCGGCCACGGAAAAACTTATTCCGACCGTATTCAGCCTTTCCCAAAACTTCCCGAACCCCTTCAATCCCACAACGGTCGTTCGCTACGGAATACCGAAGGATGCGCAAGTATCGCTCGAGGTGTACAACATCCTCGGTCAGAAGGTTGCCGTGGTGGTGAATGAGGAACAAAAGGCGGGGTTCTATGAGGTGTCTGTCAACGCAATCCAATGGTCGAGTGGGGTCTATTTCTATCGCCTGACAGCAGGAGACTTCATCGAGACGAAGAAGATGCAGCTGCTACGATAGGTTCAGCTGTTCCATAAGACGCCGGCAAATGCAAGAACGTGTGAAGGTTGTCGCTTCGGACACTACGTTCAGCCCATGCCGGAATCAGCGTGATGTTTGCATCGAACGAAGGACAGCTCCCATGAAAAGACAATATCATCGCTTGAGAACAGTGTGGTGGATGCTTCCGCTACTTCTCGGAATGCTGCAAACCGGAGGCAGGGCTGCTCCGATTGCAGGCGGAGGTTCTGGTCTCACGCTGAATCATTTTGCATTCGTATCGAATACCGGTGCCAACGCAACCTTGGGGATCCCCGCATCGATTGTGCCCAGCATCCTCGGCACACCGCTTGAACCGGGCGATGAAATTGCCGTGTTCGCAGACGGCATTTCAACGCCGGATAGTTTCTGTGTGGGGGCGGTGGTCTGGATGGGGGAGAACACCGCCATTACGGTTTGGCTTGACAACGACCAGACCTCCTTTCTTGACGGAGCCCGCGCCGGAACGCCTTTTCGGTTCCGGCTCTGGCGGCAATCCACCGACAAAGAATACGGAAACATTGCGGTTGCCTACTCACAGGGTTCGGGCACGTTCTCTGCGAACGGAATCTCCACACTCTCCTCGCTCGCAAAACTTCCCCATTATGCGTTCCGCTCATCGACGGGGAATAATGCGACGGTCGGAATTCTGTCTTCCTCGAACCCGAATATCTTTAGCGTTCCACTGAGTCCCGATGATGAAATTGCCGTGTTTGCCGACGGCATTTCAACGCCGGATAGTTTTTGCGTGGGGGGTGTCGTGTGGAACGGCCCGAGCGCCGCAATCACGGTCTGGGGAGATGACGAGCAGACCCCGTCGATCGATGGAATCCGCGTGGGGACCGCCATGCGATTCCATCTCTGGCAGTACTCGACCGGAAAAGAATACAAGAACATCAGCGTGAGTTATTCCCAGGGATCAGGATTCTACGTCGTGAACGGAATCTACACGGTTGCAGGTATGGGGACTCCGCAACATTTTTCGTTTAGGACCACCACGGGAAACAACGCGACGGTCGGGATCCCCATTTCCTGCAATTCCAACATTCTTGGCAGCCCTCTCGAACCCGGCGATGAAATCGCGGTTTTTGCTGACGGAATTGTCACACCAGACAGTTTTTGCGTTGGTGCAACCTATTGGTTGGGCCAAAGTACAGCCATCACGGTCTGGGGAGATGACGACCAGACGCCCGCCCTCGATGGCATTCGGGTTGGGACAACGATGAAGTACCGCATCTGGCGCCACGCAAGGGGTATTGAATTCCGCGGCATTTCCGCAGCATACGTGGAAGGAAGCGGTGTCTATGCAGTGAATGGAATTTCCAAACTCTCCTCGCTCGCCAAAACATCCCACTTCAACTTCAATTCGACAACGGGGAATAATGCATCGGTTGGATTGCCGGTTTCCATCAATCCCACGGTGGCCGGAATTCCGCTGACAGATGGAGACGAGATTGGTGTCTTCGCCGACGGATTTACCGTTGCCGACAGTTTCTGCGTCGGGAGCGCTGCCTGGAACGGTCAGAATCTTGCCATCACCGTCTGGGGCGACAATGATCAAACGCCGGGCCTTGACGGCATACGCGCGGGGACTCCGTTGCGATACAGGATCTGGCGTCTTGCACCGGCCGTCGAGTATCGCGGAGTGAATGCAGTGTATTCACAGGGAGACGGCATCTATGCAGTCAACGGCATTTACATGCTTTCCTCATTGAACTGGCTGAGCACACCCCGGGCACTTGCCTCGCCGAAGAGTGTTTCGTTCGGGAAAGTCCCTCTGGGTCGCTTCAAGGATACAACGGTAACGGTCACCAACGTCGGGAATGATACTCTCAAAATCAGCGCGGTGACATCCTCCTCGGGCGTTTTTTCGTCCCGTCCGGTTTCCCGAAATCTTCTGCCGGGTCAGTTCTTTGTGGACACGATTCGCTTCACGCCTGCCGTCATTGGCGCTATTTCGGCGAATCTCTTCATCCTTAGTAATTCTTCACGTTCGCCGGACACGATTCTGGTTTCGGGGACGGGAGATACGCCAAACGAGGCTGAGAATTCCGAAAACATGCCGAAAGAGTTTTCTCTGAGTCAAAACTATCCAAATCCTTTTAATCCCTCTACGGTCCTGCACTTCACTCTTCCGGTCCGAAGCTATGTGAGACTGACCGTGTTCAACCTTCTCGGACAGACGGTCGATGAGCTGGTGGAAGGGGAGCGCGAAGCTGGAGAGCACAGCCTGAGATGGGGACAAGATGCAACCACAGGAATGTATTTGTACAGAATTGAAGCGGTCTGTATTGCAGATCCTTCAAAGAGATTCACGCAAGTGAGAAAAATGTTGCTCCTCAAGTAATTCCACGGACGCAAGGAGACTCACATGAAACGAGCTACGGGAACGCTGATAGCCATCGTACTACTGAGTGCTGGAGTAAAAGCCCAGAATACGATCACGTTCCAGGCAGACTTGAGCAGCCTGATCAGAGCCGGTTTTGATTCTGCACTAGATTCAATCGTCGTGAATGGCTCGTTCAACGGGTGGAGTTCCGCAAAGCGAATGGCTGCGACGGGAACACCAGGCCTTTATTCGTACTCGATCGATGCAAGCGGCATTGGGATTGGGCAGACGATTCAATACAAGTTCAAAGCGTTTCCGGACTCGAAGTTTGGAAATTCTGGCTGGGAAAATGACCAACCGACGACAAGCCATAACAGGGAATATGTCAACGAGGGCGGGAATGTGAGTCTCTCCCCTGTGCAACCCGCAATCACAGTGATTATGAGCATCCCGGTGATCCAACAGGTGTCTCTCGACTCCTTGCGATTGCTTGATATACTGCAGGCAGACACAACAGGAAGAAGTCTGGACGACTCGCCAAGCTGGCGGGGAGGAGACGCGAACTCGGACACCGTGACCATCACGGGGGTCGTGTTGGCAAAACCGCCTATTCTTACGTACACACTGGCACGTTACAACGTTTTCATCCAGGATACATCTACAGGCCGGGTATGGGGAGGGCTTGACATCTTGACGAACGATACATCGGTTGCCGCTCAAAGCACCGGTATTGCCGCCGTTGACACTGGTGATGTGATCACGGTTGTAGGGCGAGTCACTGAATTCGGAAACCAGCCTAATTCTCTTACGGAAATATTTATCTACAAAGCCGGCTACTTTGAGTCCCCTCAGCCCGTTCAATTGCGTGGAGTCTTGCCTCATCGTCCGGCGCCATTAGAAGTTACGTGTGACAGTTTTGTGGTAGGTGCAACGCCAAAGCCGTCAAGAGGAGAAAAATATGAGGGGATGTACGTTGTTATCAGGAACGTGACTGTCAATTCCGCCGACCTTGCAACTGGAAGGTTTACGTTCGTCGATGATAATGGGAACCAAATGAGAATGTATGACGGATCAACGTGGTACACCTTACGTGGGCATCGGAATGTCAATTCTACGTATTCACCACCAACGATTGGAACCAGACTCTCGTATATCCGTGGAATCATTTTACCCCAGAATCTTCCCGGTACTTGTGGAGACTACACGATCATGCCGTTGTATCCGGGTCCTGACCAGTTAAGTGGATCGACATATTCGGGCGACATAGGTGTCGGCTACGTACCATCACATGCCGTTTCATTTCGAGTCAATATGAAAGTGAAGATGCGGGAGGACGCATTCCGGCCAGACCTGGGAGATGTCGTTTCCGTCCGCGGTAGTTTTAACGGCTGGACTGACGTTGACACCTTGAGAGATCCAGATGGAGATAGCGTCTATGTTAAGCCGGTTCCCGTATTAACTGGAACAGGGCAATATAAGTTCTACAAGACGCTCCGAAAAGGATCAGATTGGGAAAATACAGCCAATCGGACATTTTCTGTGTCGGGAGATTCAATCTTGCCGGCTCTGTATTTCGACGACGATTCGATTGTTAGCCCGCCTGCAAACGTTACATTCCAGGTCAACATGAAATTCAAGATGCTCGAAGGTTCTTTCCGCCCCGACCTGGGAGACATTGTAAATGTCGCAGGAGATTTCAACGGCTGGTCGACCACTTCGGATACCCTTCGGGATCCCAATGTCGATAGCGTCTATACTAAAACATTAACGGTATTCCAGGGAACAACGATTTATTACAAGTTCGTCAAGACTCTGCGCGCCGGACTTGATTGGGAACAATCGTTTCCGACTCCATCCACCAACCGTGAATATACAGTCAGTTCTCCGTCGGAGATAATCCCCGTCAGCGGCTTTAGCGGAATGCCGTCCCCAGCCCTCGTGTCACCAACCGACGGGTCTCTCAACCAACCAATACAGCTCAATGTCAATTGGAATCCAGTTTCTGGTGCCAAATACTACCATCTGCAAGTGTCAACTTCGAACGCTTTTTCGTCTTTGTACATAGATATTTCTCATCTTACTTCGACGACCACGGTCGGATTATCGCCGGGGACAACATACTACTGGCGCGTTCAGGCCTCGGATAGTACCGAGACACTGATCAGCAGTTGGTCTGTTGCCTGGAGCTTTACTACTTCAAGTACACTTCCTCCACCCGTCACCTGGCGTTGGACTTACAGCGGCAATTTCTTTTCGCTCCCCACGGGGCAGCTCGGTATTCAGGGGATGGCAACAGATCCCTCGGGCAGGGTCTGGATCGCCCCGTACCAGCTCCTCGATAGCGTTTGGACAGGCTTGGTCTACAAGAAATGTGGCCTTATCCACGTCTACAACGCAAACGGAACGAATGCACCCTTTTCGCCGATAAAATTCCTCGTCGGTGCGGGCGTCAACGACACGATCTATCTCAATGCACGCGGAATGGGAACTGATCCAAACGGCAATATTCTGACGGCGTTTGGCGATGCTTTGTACCGGCTCGACTACAGGACGGGAGGAGTTCTGAACAAGACCGTCCCCCTTGCCGGACAGACACTGACCGCTCCCGCAACGGACTCGGTCGGTCACATCGTCGTGGGCCACGTTCTCCAGGGTCTGCCAATTCACACACTCAATCCGGACTTCTCACCCATAGGCACGGTTGCGAATTCCATCGGGCTTTCAAGGACGGTAGCGGTCACCCCAAGAGCGGACAGGATCTACTGGCCTGAGTTCTCCGCAACGGCAGTGTACGTTTACACCAGCGGTAACGGTATCGCCGGTCCGTACACAAAAACAGATAGCTTGACGGGGTTGGCCGTTGAATCGATGACGTGGCAGCCCGGGACGGGATTACTCTGGATGAGCAGTGGCTCGTCGCTCAATCTGCCGGCTCCGCCATACACTATTCAGACTTGGTACGGCTTCAACATGTCGAACAAAACGATTGTGGACACCATCACATGGAATCAACTGCCGAACACTCAGAATGCACGCCCCCGAGCCATTGCTTTCTCACCTACAGGCGATACGGCGTATGTTGCCGTCTTTAGCAACATCGACACCGCCACGGTCCAGCGGTTCGTTTCCAGGACTCCAAAGAAAACAGCTCAACTCACATTCCAGGCGGATCTTGGAACACTCGTCGCTGCCGGGTTCAATCCAGCCACGGATTCTGTCGTTGTCAACGGATCGTTCAACAACTGGAACTCGGCTGTCCGGATGACGCCAACCGATATCTTCAACG
Source organism: Bacteroidota bacterium (assembly GCA_049644265.1). Taxonomy (GTDB): domain Bacteria; phylum Bacteroidota; class Ignavibacteria; order UBA10030; family UBA10030; genus JBARRO01. Next base: position 5,724 of record JBARRO010000155.1, on the reverse strand, counting down.
TTTATCGTACCACAGTTACGCTTACAGAATCTCCCGGCAACATCGTCCAATTCAAGTTCCGGGCATTCCCGACATGGAAATTCGAGGAAGACGGATGGGAAGCAGATCAACCCACAACGTCACGCAATCGGGAGTATGCGTTCACAGGTTCCGATACGACATTTGCCCCGCTCACTCCCGAAATTGCCCTCAAAGTCTTCATCACAAACGACGTTGCGGTCACATTCCACGTGAACATGAATGGAGCGACGGAGAAGTACACAAATCATCCCATCTCCGGACTCACGGCTGTGTACCTTGCCGGGAGCAATCGCCCGTTGAAGTGGCCTGTACAATGGACATTTGCGGACTCCAGCTACGTTACGATGTTTGACGACGGCGATGTGGCTCATGGTGATGCTGAGGCCGGAGACAACATCTGGTCAGTCAAAGTGACGTTCCATGCTGCAGATACCGTCGAAAAGAAACTTGATTACAAATATGGCGCAGTGTTCCCCAACGTTCAGTCCCTGAACGGAGGGGTCACCTACCTGGATAATGAGGCAGGGTATAAGGTGAATCATTTCTTCAATCTCAACGATACTTCGGTGGTGCAAACCGTCAATGATTTTTTTGGCGATCAGAGGCCCGGCGTTGTTACGTCAACCATCACGTTTCAGGCTACCAGGAGCGGTTTAATTGCAGCGGGGTTCAATCCATCCACGGATTCCGTTGTCGTTGTCGGATCCTTCAACGGATGGAAGTCTGCCCAACGTATGCATCCTTCGGGCGATTCGACTCTCTTTCAACATTCCATCACCTTTGCGGCCATCCCGGGGTCCATCCTGCAGTACAAGTACCGTGCTTTTCCGCCTGGAAAGTTCTTCAATAACGGCTACGAGCTGGACCAACCAACGCCGAGCCACAATCGCGAGTTCACGTATCAGGGTCGTGACTCGCTGTTGCCGCCCATCTCAACTGCGATCCTCGGAGTCTCCTCAAAATCGGGAGTCCTTGACGGAATTTCCGGGAGAATTCGGGTAGCTGACAATGTGCCGGTAAACCCGCAGGCAAATCCCGTCGCCTACAAGATCAGCGGCAACACCATCACAGTTGAAGCGTGGGTCTTTCCCTTTGATCTGCCCGCACACAATCAAGGCAGAATCATTGTCATGCGACCCGCCAATGGCGGAATCGGAGTGACACCGTTCCAGGCCTATTCGCTGACCGTCAATAACTACGGCGGCTCAGACGCGCCGAGGTTTGCCTTCGAAATCAGCGACGGCACAACTCCCGTCGGCCAGGGAAAAAATATCTTTGTGAGCGACACAGCCCTCCCTGCAGTCGGTAAATGGACGCACCTTGCAGGCACGTATGATGGCGCAACTGCAAAGCTTTACGTCAACGAGAGGTTGGTGAGACAAGTCGGTGGGTCAATCAACATTGGAGTTGGTTCGACTGGTTTCTATGTCGGCGGCCTCACGTACGACTATTTTAAAGGATTGATCGACGAAGTACGACTCTGGAACATTTGCCGCTCACAGGCAACGATACTTGCCTCGATGAACACTGTCCTGGCCGGTTACGAGTCCGGGCTTGCAGGCTACTGGCCGTTGGATTCTACGTACACTTCAGAGAGCCTTACGATTACTCCCGACAAGACGAGTAATCACAACGACCTCGTTCTGCAGAGTTCAATGCTGGTGTCGAGTCCGTTTGGATTCACCGTTCAGTTGCCACCCGGCAGGATTGCTATAAATCCGGTGTATGCGGCAACTGACGCTCCAGTGACGATGCACGCAGGCGCGAATGGTTGGCCATCTCCCCCCATAAGCTTTTCTGGATTGGCTCCGGGAATGGCGGTTGCAGGATCAGACCTGAATTGGACGCCTGCGCCAAACCAATGGGGACCATTCTCCGTACACGTCACCGCATTGAACAGTTCCGGCGGTGTCGATTCGGCGGTGGTATTGTATTCCGAGGGCATGCGGACAGTGCAAAACCAGATAACCCTTGATGTAGCGAACCGTGGTAAACTCGGGGCGTTCGGCCAATTTGCAAGAGGAATATCCTACAAAGGGAAGCAAGGACTCTTTGCTGCCGATTTCTCTGTCGTTGCCCGAGCTACGAATAAATATTCAGGAGGACTCTACTCGTCTACCAACAGTTTCAAGCCCCTCGAAGGATTCACCAATGTGCCGAGCAAATACCAGGGATTCACATCATTTAGAACCTCCTTTACCGATGAGTGGGAATCGAACCGAATTGGCTTGAAGATTATCCAGACGACGTATTCCAAAATGACCGCACCCGATAATAAATATGCGATCATGGAGTACAAAATTGTCAACACGTCGGGAGGTCAGCTTACAGACCTCTTTGCGCAACTCTCTGCCGACTTCGACGTGGGGAATTCAGGAAACAACCTCGGTGCATACGATTCAGTAACGCAAACGGTCTACACCTACGAGGCTGGAGGAGCTACGAATCCTTATTACTACGGTTTTCAACTCTTGAACCGTCCCGCATCCGGAGTGGGCATCAGCATTCCGGGACAGGATGTTCAGTGGTTCCGGACCACCACAAATCTCACGACATTTTCTCCCACCTCATCTGCACCAAGTGACATCCGGAACCAGATTTCAACCGGCCCATTTGCCCTTGCTGCAGGCGAAACGGTGACCGTGGCGTTTACCGTCATGGCCGGCGATACGCCGGATGATCTCAGAATCTCGGCGTCGCAGGCGAAATATGTTCTCGCGTCGTCTCTCACATACTCCCATCGCATTGCTTTGCCACAGGGGTGGAGCATGATCTCGAGCTATGTTCTGCCCGCAGATTCCGTGCTGGATACTGTGCTTGTGAGGACGCGCTCCAGGATGCTTCTTCTGAAGAATGGTGCCGGCCAGGTGTATTGGCCGTCGCTGACGGTCAACCAGATCGGCGCATGGAACTTCCGCCAAGGCTACCAGGTGTATATGTCGTCGTCGGATACCCTGGCATTGGCCGGACTTGCAGCCGATCCTTCGTCCACACCTCTCGGTCTTGGACAGGGATGGAGCCTCGTCTCGTACCTGCGGACAACGCCCATGTCTGCCGATACCGCGCTCGCTTCCCTGACTGGCAAACTCGTCATTGTAAAGAATGGGCAGGGTCAGGTCTATTGGCCGGCACTGGGAATCAACTCCATAGGGACGATGAGGGCGGGCCAAGGTTATCAGGTGTATCTCGTTGCTGCGGGAACGCTTGTTTATCCCGGAAATCCCGTACCACCACCTCCCTCCATGCTAACGAAAAGGGTGGACGGCACGTTTGCAGGTAGTTTACAGTCGCCGACACATTATGTTATTCAGAATGTTTCCACCGGTTCTAACGCTACCTTGCTTGTCAAGCTCTCCGATGTGGCCGACGGAGATGAAGTCGCAGTCCTGAATACGAAGAGAAACGTTGTCGGCAGCGCTGTGGTTCAAACGGGACGGGCGTTGGTGGTTGTGTGGGGTGATAATCCGGTAACGGACGGGATTGTGGAAGGAGCTAAACCCGGAGAGGATCTCTTGCTGGTCGTGTGGTCCCAGCGTAAGGAGAAAAGTTATGATCTCACCTCGTTGCAGAACGGACTTACGGGCGAAGGCGAGGCGCCGTCCTTGAAGTACTCAGAGAACAGTGTGTGGATTGGTGCGGCAAAAGGGCGTGTTGACATTCCCTCGGAGTTCAGTCTCATGCAGAACTATCCGAATCCGTTCAATCCATCAACGACGATCAAATACGGCCTGCCGAAGGACAGCAGAGTACTTCTGGAGATCTTCAACGTTCTGGGCCAACGGGTGGCGGTTCTGGCGGATGAGTTGCAGACAGCAGGTTTTCACGAGGTGCAATTCCAAAGCGGACAACTGCCAAGTGGCATCTACTTCTCTCGCCTGATAGCGGATTCCTTCGTTTCTACGAAGAAAATGGAGCTTCTGAAATAGACAAAAAACACAAACTCCGAATTCCCGCACTTAAGCCTCAGCGGGAATTCGGAGTTTTTCTGCAGGCAACTTTTGTCAACCTTCCACGATTTTATCACTCCGCCATTCAATCTACAATCTACAATCTACAATCGACATCGTCCTGTGCACCACGGGCAATCTTCTCGGGCGCTTTTCAATCTTAATCTACAATTGACAATTTACAGTCGACAATTGTCCTCACACCCTTCTCTTCCTCAACACCCTTGTCCAATGCACCACCTGCTTCTTGACCTCCTGCGGTGAAGTGCTTCCTGCCGATTGTTTCTGATCGACGCTCGACTGCGGAAGGATGAATTCAAAAATATCGCTTTCGAACATATCAGAGAACGTCTTGAGCGCGTCGAGGTCAAGATTGCCGAAGTACATCTTGTGGCTGACGCAATAAGAAACGACCTTTCCGGTAATATGATGCGCATCCCGGAACGGAACTCCTTTTCGCACCAGGTAGTCAGCCATATCCGTTGCGCTGAGGAAATCCGTCCGTAACTCCTCCGCCATCCGATGCCTGTCAAACGTGGTGTGCACCATGATGTGGGAAACGATGAAGAGGCACTGGCGGGTCGTGTTTGCAGCGTCGAAGAGGGGCACTTTGTCTTCCTGCATGTCCCGGTTGTACGCGAGCGGCAGGCCTTTCATGATGGTCAGCAGGTTCATGAGAGAGCCGAATACCCGGCCGGTTTTTCCGCGCACAAGCTCCGCCATGTCGGGGTTCTTCTTTTGCGGCATGATGCTGCTGCCGGTCGTATAGGCATCACTGATATGCGCGTACCCGAATTCCTTTGATGACCAATAGACAAGCTCTTCCGCGAATCGGCTGAGATGCATCATGATGATGCTGCAAGCCGCCACAAACTCAATTGCATAGTCCCGGTCGCTGACGGCGTCGATACTGTTTTCGACAATGCCGTCGAAATGCAGCTTCTTTGCAACCATCTGTCGGTCGATCGGGAATGACGTGCCCGCAAACGCGGCGGCGCCGAGAGGGGACTTGTTCGCACGCCTGCTGCAATCCTGAAGCCGCTCAAAATCCCGCTCGATCATCGAAACATACGCGAGAAGGTGATGCGAAAGCAGAATGGGCTGTGCGCGCTGAACGTGCGTATACCCCGGCATCAGAACGCCAAAATACCTTTCAGATTTGTAGAGAAGCACACGCTGGAGCTGGACGATCAGCTTGCTGATTTCCCGGATCGCGGTCCGGAGATAAAGTCTTTCATCGAGTGCAACCTGGTCGTTGCGGCTGCGTGCCGTGTGAAGTTTTCCCCCGAGCGGTCCGAGCTTTTGAATCAGCCGCTGCTCGATGGCAAGATGAATATCCTCAAACTCCTTGCCCAGCTTGAACTTGCCCGACTCGATTTCCCGGTGGATAGCCTTGAGCGTGGTCCTGATGCGGCGCGCCTCTGTGCCGGTCAGCACTTTTGTCGCTGCCAGCATTTCCACATGGGCAATGCTGCCAGCAATATCCTCGGTGTAGAGATCCTTGTCGACGTCGATGGAAGATGAGAAATTCAGTGCAATTTCAGCAAGCGGTTCTTTGAATCGTCCGCTCCAAAGGGCCTGGTGAGGCATAAGAAATTTTGAATTGTTATTAACGGATGGTGAATGAATTCAGTGAAAGATAGTGAAAAATCGAGGAAGGAAAAAGGATTGTCGAGGTGAATATAGAAACGGTTATGAATGAGCCTCGGAGCGACGGAGCCACGGAACTACGGAGCACTTCCGCACACCAGATTTC
>JBARRO010000154.1:0-20739 GCA_049644265.1 Bacteroidota bacterium | reverse complement strand
TCCGCCTCCCGCAGCTTGCCGATAATCTGTTCTGCCGAGTGCCGCTGTCTGCCCATCGTGACCTCCTTTTTGATCCAAGTTACAAAACTTCCTAACCAATGCTTGGATCACTTTTCGGGGGGCAGGTAAATATCATTTGCTGAAAAACCATGGACTTGGGAAAACTCAAAGAAGGCGGCAATTGGTGTGCGATCTGGCAGAATCACAGGATTCCAGACATCTCCGTCAAACCTATACATGAGCGCATTCGTCGAGGTACTACCTGTAACAAACACGTTCTTTGGTGAGCTCCCCCAGACCCTGTTAAGCATAGTTTGAGGTGTGTAGGTGGTATAGAACGTGTCGGCACTCCAGACATAGTCACGGGGAGTTCTGCTCGGTCGTGGTAGTTCGATGCCCTTGTCGCACCCGCACTGTAGCGTTGCATCTATTGCGAGGGCTGAAGCGAACATCAGGGCTGTAATGCCGAGGTCAGAACGTTTCATGCATACTCCTTGGTATGTGGAAATATCCACCTAAGAGTATGCAAAATGACGTAGCCTTTCAACCAGGATTGTTGAAGGTCACAAAAGGAGAGATAATTGGAATAGGCGTAAGGCGTGACCCCTTCTTGATCTCAGATTCGCCCAAACCTGGCTCAATGATTGAGTGGTGAATCCGTTGTGAGAATCGAGGTTGGATCCCGGATTATCGGAATGGAGAATTACGCAGGAGGGAATCCCCCTCGAGGATTCGGGAAAGAGAAACGCATATTCCATGCCACACTCAGATCGCACCTTCGGCGTGAATTTCAGTCAGTCGGTAACCCCATTTTCCTGTTTTACGAGAATCCGGATTTCTCACTTCCGACAGTTGAAAGCCATTATGGCGACTTTGGGACTGTCGAGTGAGACTTTTGAGATTGGCTCTCCAAAATACCTTGCGTGGAAACGAGATCTAGGTAGATACTAAAGAGAAAAATTGCGGAATAGGAGGAACATCGAGCGATTAACCAAATCCTCCGATTCGATTCACTTTTCCCATCTTCTCTCCCAAAAATCTCTCCCCTACTTCCGAAAACTTCAACGGCACGTCACTGACGAAAAACTGAACATTGGGTTTCATTGAACTGGTATTCTTCAATCCTTCCGAAATCAGAAGGTCTTTCACTTTCACCGCCGTCGCCTCACCCGAATCGATGAGCTCCACGGAATTGTGCAGCACTTTCCCAATCACCGCCTTCAGCAGGGGATAATGAGTGCATCCCAATATCAAGGTATCGATTTTCTCGAGTGTGAGAGGGAATAGGTACTCTTTTGCCACAAGCTCCGTCGCCTTGTGATCGATCCAGCCCTCTTCAGCAAGAGGGACAAACAGCGGACAGGCCTGACTGAACGTTTGAATCGATGGGTCAACCTGGCGGAGGGCATTTGTGTATGCGTTGCTGGCAATCGTCCCAACTGTTCCGATCACGCCGACGCGTTTCTTCTTCGTTACTGCCGCAGCCGCTTCCGCGCCCGGTATGATCACTCCGATCACGGGAACTTTCGCGCGCTTCTGCACGACATCGAGAGCCACGGCAGAGACGGTATTGCAAGCGACAACAATCATCTTCACGTTGTGCGAAAGAAGAACGTCGGTGTCCTGGACGGAGTATTCGCGAACGACCTCGGGGGATTTCGGACCGTACGGCACACGTGCGGTGTCGCCAAAATAGACGATGTTCTCGTTGGGCAAATGATGCCGGAGCGCACGGACAACCGTCAGTCCGCCGATGCCGGAATCAAAAACTCCGATAGGTTCTGTAGTACTCATGGGAAGTGCCTTGTGATTCCTCAGGTTGTCGTAGCAAGTTCTGATTCAGCGAGATCACGGACAGTCGCAAGGATTCCCGATCGAACGGCTTCTCGACGATCAGGATCCTCGATGGTCTTTCCTTGCATATCCAGGACGTAAAACGTATCGACAATCCCGTCAACCCTCGTCGCGATCTTTGCAAACGATATGTTCAGGCCGAGTTTGGAGATGGTCTCGGTGACCTTGTGGAGAAATCCGAGGGTGTCGGTGGCAAACACGTCGATGATTGTGAACTTCGGATGATTTTCAAACTCCACGTCAATCCGGATGTTGGGATTAACACCTGCCGACCGTCGCTTCCATTTCATTCTATGACGTTGCAGGAGATTGACGATGTCCGTCTTTCCTTCCAGCACGTCCGCCATTTCTGTCCGGATTTTTCTGCACTGTGCTTCTGTGAGAACGGATTTTGAGAAGAAGTCTACGACCCTGAACTTATCGATGATCAGGCCGTCGTTTCGGGTAAAAATGGACGCGTCGAAGATATTGGCATCGTTGGCAGAAAGAACGCCGCAAAACTTTGAAAGCGCAAACGGCGCGTCACCAGCGATAACCGTGATCTCTGTGAAATCGCTCCAATGATTGAACAGAAGAGAGACTTTCCGGTCCTGCTTCAGTGCTTGAAGCTGTTCGCCAATCTCATCCACGGTAAATGCGGCCAGGTAGGATGGATTTTCGATAAGGTTCAGGTGGCGCTGAATTTCTTCCCTGGAGAATGATTTCGAGAGTTTCTTCGAGACGCCCGCAGCCGCTGCGCTGCTTTGTTCCGTAGACCATTGCTGTATTTCCTCTGAGGTCATTCGGGAATCGAGTGCAGCCCGGGTCTTCTTGTACAGGTCGAACAGGAGCATCTCCTTCCACTCGGTCCACACATGCTTGTTGACAGCCGAAAGGTCGGAATAGGTCAGGACATACAACAGGTCGAGTCGGGAACGACTTTTGACTCTTGCAGCAAAGTCCGCGATGGTCAGCGGGTCGTTGAGGTTTCTCCGGAATGCAACCTGCTCCATGACAAGATGATTCCGGACAAGAAAGAGAACGTCATCAAGCACATCCTCATACTGCAATCGTGTGAGAATCGTTTTTGCGATCCCCACGCCTGCAACCTCGTGGGTGCCGATTCTGATGGGCTTGGCGATGTCGTGCAAGAAACTGGCGAGATACAGCGTATCTCTTCGCTCCAGCAATCGAAACACCTCTCCAAACGAGGATGGTGACTGTGCAAGCGATTCCGCGTTGGCAATGACAGTCAACGTATGTTCGTCGGCGGTGTAGTAATGATACTGGTTGTGCTGAAAGAAGGCAACCATCGGTTTCCATTCGGGAATCCAGCGTGCAAGCAGCCCCAGACCGTTCATGCGGCGAAACGTTTCGCCGACTCCCGAGGGTTGGTTCAGAATCGTCCTGAAAAGGGAACCCTCTCGACTGGTTTTCAATGGCTTCAGCTTCGGAAGCGAGCGGAGGACACGATCCTCCAGATCGTGTGAGAGTCCCGCGCCATGCTGTTCTGTATAGAGGACTGCTGTGAGAATGTCCTCGTTGTCGAGCCTTGAAGAGGGGCGGGTTTGTTCAATCGCGTTCGAGCGGAGAACAAATTGCGAACTCAATCGTCGCGTTCGCACGGCAGACTGTTTGCGCACCCATTTGTCGTTGGCCCCCGCGAGCACGCGATCCGCGATCTGTGCAATAATCCTCGCAGAGCTGTAATACTCCTGCATGAAGCGCTCGACGCTCGTCCGCTCTTTTGTGCCCCGGTACCCCAATCCTTCCGCAACCCGCCGCTGAAACGTGAACTCCAGGGTGTCGTGAATGGATCCGGCCTGCAAATGCATTTCATCCCTCGTGCGAAGGAGGAAGTCAATCGCCCTTCTGGCTTGTCTTAATGTATCGCGGGAAAAGAGTTTGTGAATGGCCGGTACTTCAAAAAGAGAGACGAGGAGAGGTTCGCGCGGAGTGGAATCTGTTGCAGGAAATTTGGTGCTCCCCGTTCCACGAAGCATCCAGAGAACCGCGTGTGCGTCACGCAATCCGCCCGCGCTATTCTTGATGTTCGGCTCGAGGAGTTTTGTGGAGTTGCCGTATTTCTCGTGCCTCAGCGCAATCAGCTCAGTGAGTCTTCGGACGAAATCCCGGTGATCCGATTTACTTAAATGTTTCTGCAGTCGCGTAGTGAGCTTCTTGCTTGCGGAAAGGTTCCCGCAGATGTATCGGGTTTCCAGGAGAGAGATCCATGGCTCGAGATCGCCGCGGGCGAAATCGAGACACTCGTCGACTGTCCGAAAACTGTGGCCGATATCCAGACCGACATCAAGCAGAGCATGAAGGAATTCCTGCATGACTCCCGTCGCAGCCGACCTGGTTGACTCGTTCGCCACGAGAACCATGATGTCGGTGTCGGACGCGAAACAAAGCTCTTTTCGTCCGTAGCCACCGAGAGCCACAACCGCGACAAGGTTCTTTTGAGGATGGTCGAGCCTTTTGAAGATCTCGCGAATGAGTCCGTCCAGCCGTACGGTGAGGAGGAGGGCAGTTCGGGTCCCCTGAGCGCCTTCCTTGTGGAGCGCGACGATTTTCCCGAGTTCTTTCTCGAATGGCTGTTTCAGAGTTGCGAGGATAGATGCCGTCACGCAAAGAATATAGCGAAAGGTGACCAAGATAACCAGGATTCACAGGATTGGAGGATGAGCGGGATGAGAGGATGTAGGATGAATAATGAAAAGAGTGGAGATATTGAAGCTCCAATGAGATAGAGGAAGTAGACAACATCCGGCACTGGACCGGAAGTGAGGAATCAAGTGTTCTGTTTTACTTTAAGGAGAAAGAGTCTTTTCCCAGCTCCCATCCTCAAGCCGGTCAAGCGCAACGCCATTGGGAGACCAGTTGCCGAGTTCGGAACGATTGCCTGACAGGAAAACTTTCGAGTTGGGTGGAAGAGCCCGGTGGTCCCTTGATTCGAACTGTTTGTTCGGTCCGGGTGCACCTCCGCAAAGAGCGACCCACACGCCAACGTAAGCAAAACTCGTCTCTTGATTCCGGATGCCGGATTCTCGGAGCTTTGGAAAATTTGGGCTATCGCATGCGAAAAGAAGGCATAATCGATACCAACAAAGACGACCCTTTTTGGGGAGACTGAACCAAATCCTGCAGATCATTGTTCGATGTCGGGAGTAAAACCATGCCCATGACAAGCATTTTCTCAAAAATGCAACATTCGTCTGATCACTTCGTTAATAGAGTGACGTTTCGGATTTTTGCGGCTCTTGGCAACAGTCGCGACCCCAACTTTCCAACCTCACCGGAGGATTCATGAAAACCGTTCTTCTCGCACTCCTTTTCGCAGTTCCCGTTTTGGCGCAGGAACGAACCCAACCAGTGTATGTCTCTACGGAATGGCTCGCCGATCACCTGAATGATCCCAGCACTTTTGTCCTTCATGTGGGATTCAATCGGGCAGAGTACTCACTCGGTCATATTCCGGAAGCGCGGTTTCTCTGGTACAATTGGCTGGCCGAATCGACTCCGGATGCTTCCACGGAAATGCCTCCGGTAAAACAAGTTGACACCTTGTTCGAGGCTCTTGGCATTACGAAGAACTCTCAAATTGTCCTGTGTTTCAGCGGAGCAAACGTATCGATTACTACGAGGATGTTCCTCGCTCTTTCTTATTATGGATTTGGAAATCAGACATCCATTCTCGATGGCGGCCTCGAAGCCTGGAAAAAGGAGAGCCGACCGGTTTCGAAGGAAACTCCGGCCGTGAAGCGCACATCCCTCACGCTGAAAACAAAACCCTCTGTCATCACGAATGCTGATTGGGTGAAAGCGAATCTGGTGAATCCGCAGGTCGCCATCGTGGATGCGCGAAGCAAGAATTTTTATGATGGCACGGGAGGCGGGATTAGCCGCCAGGGCCATATCAAAGGAGCGAAAAGTATCCCCTTTACAACTCTGTACGATAGCACAAACAAAATCCTTTCTCCCGCCTCTCTTCAGAAAATATTTGATGAGGCAGGAATCAAGAAGGGCACAAAGGTCGTCTCGTACTGTCACGTTGGTCAACAGGCCACGACAGTTTATTCTGTCGCGCTGCAACTTGGGTACGATGCGGCTGTTTATGACGGTTCGTTTGAAGACTGGAACGTGCGCGGCGACGACTACCCGGTCGAGAAACCGGAACCTCCCAAAGCTGATACCGCAACGTCTGCCCACACCGGAAAGTATGTTTGCCCTCCATGTGGATCAACCTGTGATAAACAGGAGTTCGATAAAGCGGGATCGTGTCCCACCTGCGGCATGACCCTCGTCGAGAAGAAACCATGAATCGTCCTTCAAGCCCATACATGAATCCCTACCATGCCGGCATTGGCCTCGGTCTGGTTTTGCTCGCGGCGTTTGTGATCATGGGCAGAGGGCTTGGTGCAAGCGGCGCTTTTACTTCTGTGGTCGCGGTTGGCGTTCAGGCAGTCGCGCCCGTTCACGCGCAATCGAGCACGTTCTACAAAGAATATCTTCCCGCAAATACACCCCCGCTGAAGGACTGGCTTGTGTTCGAGATCGCGGGGGTGATTGTGGGAGGGATGATATCGGGTGTGTTGGCAGGGAGGATGCGGAGAACTGTAGACCGCGGACCGAACTCGACGATTGGCTCAAGGCTTCTTCTGGCCTTCGCCGGAGGCGTGGTCATGGGGTTCGGTTCTAAGCTGGCGCGCGGATGCACAAGCGGCCAGGCGCTGACGGGCGGTGCTTTGTTGAGCGTTGGGAGCTGGACATTCATGATTGCGGTCTTTGCGAGTGCATACGGCATGGCGTATTTCGTCCGGAGGCAATGGATCTGATGGCGCCATTCTATCAATTCGGTCTGTTCGGCAGCGACACGAGCCTGGTGTTCGCATTTGTCATTGGGATTGGCTTTGGATTCTTCCTGGAACGGGCAGGATTCGGAAGCGCAACGAAGCTCGCCGCGCAGTTCTACGGACATGACCTGACGGTGTTTAAAGTCATGTTCACGGCAATTATCACAGCCATGTTGGGATTGTTTTGGCTCGCATGGCTGGGGATTCTCGACCTCGCTCGCGTGTTCGTCCTTCCCACGTATCTTGTTCCTCAGCTTGTCGGCGGCCTGGTGTTCGGCGTGGGTTTCGTCACCGGCGGCTACTGTCCGGGGACGTGCTGCGTCGCAGCCGTGACTGGGAAGATGGACGGATGGGTGCACTTTGGCGGAATGCTCGCAGGAATCCTGGCGTTTGGAGAATTCTTTCCATCCCTTCAATTGTTCTACAATTCGTCATCCATGGGCCAGATAACGCTCGACCAAGTCTTTCATCTGCCGTATGGCGTTATGGTCTTTCTCGTCGTGTCGATTGCCCTCGTAGGATTTTATGTTGCGGAGCGAATTGAGAAAACCCTCCGCAAACAGGAGCAGTCTTCCTGATGAAGATCAATCGTTCGCTCGCCCTCGGGGCGCTCCTTCTTGCCGCTCTCGCCATGGTGGTTCGCAACCCCCGGGAGGAACACAAAGTTACCCTTGATCTGAAGAGCCTTGCAGGACTCATCGAGAGCGAGAAAGATCATCTTACGCCCGGAGAGCTTGCGGCGGCGCTGATGGATCAGGGTTCGCATGTTCGGGTCGTTGATATTCGGGATTCGACTTCGTTTGCTGCGTACCACATCCCGCGGGCGGAAAGAGTCAACCTCACAGCCTTGGTGGAATCCTCATTCCCCCAAAACGATTCAGTCGTGGTCTATTCTGACGGTGGAATCCATGCCGCGCAGGCGTGGATGCTCCTCGTCGCCAAAGGTGAACACAACGTTTACACGCTGCGTGGAGGGCTCAATGCATGGGAGGATTCGGTTCTTTATCCTGTGATCTCGACAGCCATGTCGAAAGGGGAAGGGAATCGAATTATGGCTCGGGCGCGATTTTTTGGGGGAGAAGCACGGATGAAGAAGAAGGGGGATGTGCAGACAAAACCGAATGTAAAGCCCGAAACCAAACCACAAAATCCGGATACAAAAACCCCGAAGGAGGAAGAAAAGATAAGAGAGGTTTGCTGAGAAATCTCGGATTTCTTGCCCACGGAACACACTAAAAGACGCGGAGAGATTGATTGGTTGAAAAAACACTTCCGTGTGTGTCCGCGTGCCTGCACGCCGAAGTGGGTTTAAGAAACTTAGATGACAAGCACTCGTTTCGGCACGCCCGCCTGCCTCCAAAGATCAAGTTTAGCGGGCAGGCATGTTTCGTACCATTTTTTCTCTTTATCAGTTGGCCCCTGGAGTTTGCTTGGTCCTTTCGTAGAACACCTGCACCAACCCCGTCGAGTATGTTCTTGAATCCTTAAGCGAGTAGTACGCCCTGTTGTTGACTGCCTCAAAAAGGGGCTTCCCTCGTCCGAGCAAAACCGGGTGAATCGACAGCTGTAGCTCATCGACCAGATTGAGGTTCATGAAGCTGGTTATCAGATTCGCCCCTCCGAACAGCCAGATATCTTTTCCCCTCATTCTCTTGATCCTCTCGACTTCTATTCTCATATCTCCGTCGATGAGGACAATCCCTTCCTTCTCCTTAAGCGTTGTGGAAAACACGTAGGTCGTGAATTTCTTGTACGGATTTTTTCCTTCCATCTTCATCACAAGCTCGTAGCTTTTTCGTCCCATGAAGATAGCATCGATCCGTTTCATGAACGACTTCATTCCGTAGTCCTGATCGACAAAGCACCAGTCGATCTCCCCCTTTGGACCTTCGATGAATCCGTCGAGGGATACGGCGACGTTTAGAATAATCTTTCTCGTGCTGCCTCCTTTATGAGAGGGGTGATGTCTTCCTCGTAACAACGATGCCGATGATAATCCCGCCGACTGTCCCAATGCCGAGGATCGGGCCGTAGGAACCCGTGATGACTGCGTCGGGCAGGCTAATCAGCAAACTGATGAGAAGTCCATTAATCCATCCTGCAAACGGCAGACTGGTATTCGGAATCAGAAAGCCGATAGCGAATCGGCTCAAGAAGGCGCCGGCCATCGCAAGGTTTCTGTCTGGCAGGTTCATGAACATCATGGGAATAATGTCGAGGACACCAAAGATTGAGCCGGCAACCAATCCTGTTTTGATTCGAGACATGGTCAGGGTTCCTTGGGCTATGAATGGTTGAAATTCCGCTGATTCGTATGCAGGTTCCTCAGGAAATACTCTAGTCTTCAGGAGTCTTGCTGTCGTTTGCTCCATCCAGCGACCACGCACCGGCTCCCACCAGAAGCAGGAACAACGATCCCAGGAGCATGGACCAGTCTGTTCGTGCCTCGTGGACCATCGCCCAAAATCCCTTGTCCAAGAGGATTGGAATTTTGGTGGTCGAAATCGCCACGAGCATATCAATGATGAGAGGAATTGCAGCAAGGCGGGTGTAAAAGCCGGTCAACACAAGCACACCGCAGACGATTTCGACGACACCGACGAATGGTGCCATGATTTCAGGAGCCGGAAGGCTAATCTTGATGAACCGCCCCACTCCCAGCGCGTCAGCGAAAAGGAATTTCTGAATTCCCTCCGCGAGAAATACTAGTCCGACGATCAATCTGATGAGAAGAATTGCGAGGGGGGATTCACTCACGGGCGACATTTTCCTTCCCCGTCGAATCAGGCTGCTAAGTGGCATGTGGATTCCTTTCGAGGCTGGTGCCGCTCCCAAATCTCAAATCTCAAATTTCAAATCACTCTTTGCCTTCCCGATCTCCGTGATATCTTCGCATTCCAAAATCTTCTTTGGGTATCCTTTTGTCGCGACGTGGATCATAGCGAGTCCGACGTGTTCCAGAGTGCAAACATACTTTCCAAAAAGGAGTTTCATCGCAGGATAGAATGGGGCAAGGACTTTGGCGAAAGTAAAGGCATTCTTGAGGCCCGGCGTCGGCTTGATAAATCCGGGTCGAAATGCATAGACGGATTTAAAAGGAAGTTTCGCGAGCTGGTTTTCCGTTCTTCCTTTTACACGTGCCCACATGCTGCGGCCCCGTTCCGTACTGTCCGTCCCGGCGCCTGACACATAGCAAAACGTCATCCCGGGATTGAGCCGGGCGAGCGTCGTTGCAGCGCTCATCGTGAGGTCATATGTCAGGCGGGTATACTCCTGCTCATTCTTTCCTATGGATGTTACTCCGAGACAAAAAAAACATGCATCGTATCCCTTGAGGTTCCCTTCAATGGCCGAATAGTTGAAGAAGTCATTGTAGACCAGCTCCTTGAGCTTTGGATCCTGCACGTTGCATGGTCTTCTACTAATGGTGAGAACCGACTCAACGTCCGGGTGCTTGAGTGCTTCGTGCAATACTCCTTCTCCAACCATGCCCGTAGCTCCGAAGAGTACGACATTGGTTTTCATGAGTCTGGTTCCTGTTGTGAAATGATGGAAGCAGCGAGGGGTCGCTTTGGCTGTTCGGTTCTTAAGAACGAGAATTTTTGAGGAAGGCACAAGTCCCAACGGGGAGGAAGGCGTTCACGCTAACCAAGATACTTCACAGCGGCAAGAGTGGCATCATCATCAAGTTCTTTGCCCTGTCCAAACTCTCTGACCCCAGCGAATAATTCCTCAACAAACACCCGAACATCGCGGTGCGCGTTTCTTTGGATATACTGCAGAAGTCGTTCTTCTCCGTATTGCCCTTGGTGTGAATCCGTGCGTTCCACTATTCCATCTGTGTAGGAGACAAGCAGGGTCCCTGGAAGAAACTCCTCTGTGTGCTTGATGAGATTGGGCAAAGGCGTGTTGACACCAAGGGGCAAAGTGCCCCGTGCGAGTGAACGGACATTTCTGTCAAAGCAAACCACAGGAGGAGGATGGCCTGCATTGACATAGGATATGGAATGTTGGGAAGTGTCAATTTCTGCGGCAAAGAGCGTAACAAAGTTCTTCTTGTCTGTGCTTTGATACACCAACGTGTTCAAACGTTGAACAAGATTTTCCAGATCGATTGACATCGACGTAAGAAGTTGTGTCGCCGCCCGGACCTCTGCCATGATGAGAGCGGCAGGCACGCCGTTTCCGGAAACATCGGCTGCCACAACGAGGAGGGTCTGGTCTGTCAATTTGATGAAATCAAAGTAATCGCCTCCCACAAATCTGCCTTGTTGGACAGCCCCGTAAATCTCCAGGCCCCGAACTTCTGGAAATGAATGAGGAAGAAATAACATCTGGACCTGCGAGGCGACTTTCATTTCTGAATCCATCAACTCCTTTTCATGACGAACACTCAGCTCATTGGCGACCAATTTTGCGAAGAGTCTGTGGGAGTACCGGGCAAGATAGGAAAGGAGAAGGACGTAACCGCCGAGAATCAGGACCTTGGTCCCTTGTCCCACCCAGGTTACTTCTTGGCTGAACAATTCTTGGGCGTATCCCCCGTGCGTAAGAACCACTGCCCCTGAAAGGGAGAGAACGATGAACAAGCTGAGATACAGCAGCACAGCCAATCCGCCGGCGACGATGGTCAGTCTTGCATCATACCGGAACGTCGTCAGAGCGATAAGCGGGAAGAGAGTCAGGAAAACATAGTTCTTCAGTGCGACGGAAGGGATTTCGATCGTCGTGTACATGGAGAGGACAAAGAACACGAGCACAACATCCAGACAGGATGTAATATACTTCATGGATGGATGATAGCCCGCCTTACGCATTAGAACGAAGACAAGAAATCCGTACATGTAGCCGAAGGTGAGAGTGGTAAAATTGAGGACGTTCGCCTCAAAGGAAACCGACGCCGCGTTCAACGAGGCGACGGAGGTCAGGGCGGCGAGAAGGAGGATGCGGACATTGTTCGCAAATTGCTCCGCCTTTGCCTCTTCTCCCGACAATGCCAGGACGATCCGGTCGGCTAGCTCCTGCATATGCTGACCGGTGTGCGTTGCTGTTCGTTCACTTCACCAGATTGGGTTTGTTCGTTTCGAGATGCATTTCCGCGACGAGTCGGCAGGAATAGGTGCCTCGGTCCACAATTTCAATCCTCATTATTACTCATTGCGCATTGCTGATTGTTCATTGCTCCACCACCACTTCCTCCCCCACACTCACCGATCCTAGTCCATCCCCAATCAAATTCTGTCCAAAGAAGACCCCGCCATCCCGATTCCTGTACTTGGACAGCGTCTCGAGCGGCTCCGTTCCCTTGGCTCCGGTTTGTTGATCCACCGCGATCGTCACACATCGGTCGCAGGGCTTGGCAACGCGGAACCCTACTGAACCGATGCGAATTGTTTTCCAGGTATCCTCTTCATACGCTCCGCACTCGCTGATGACAAAATTCGGCCGGAAGCGATTCATCGGAACGGGTGTCTTCAGGCGTTGGTTAAGGTCATTGAGCGATGCTTCGGAGATCAGCAGATACGGAAATGCGTCCGCAAAGCTGACAGAGTCGCCATCATTGGCGTATTCTCTTTTCACTGGACGGACAGGCCCGTCCTGCATATGGACCAGGTGGCATGCAAACCCGAGAAGTTCGCTGAACCACTGATCTGATTCCGGCCCGACGGCTACGGCTGGAACGGTGTCGTCCCAAACTGTAACATTCACGTTTTCACCGGCAGAGTTGCGGATCGGCAAAGAAAGGGAAGTCTTGGAGGGAACGCTCACGATGAGTTGTCCTGCTTCGATCTCGACATTGACGAGGGCAAGCTCTGGATGTTTGCGCTGCGTCAGAAACTTGTAGTGTGCGTCGACAATCATCCATCGCCGGTCAAACCTCAGACCGCGCCGCTCAACGACAGCGCGCTCGAGGGAAATTCCCCGGCAGGACTTAATGGGGTAGATGTTGATTTGGGTAAGTCTGGGCATGGCCGAAGCTGTAAAAAAGTTCGCGGAAGCTACTCAGAGAAGACTTGAAAATCAACAGACCAGGCAAGGAGATATGTGAATGGCGCCGCGAGAGACTTCATGCTGCAGTGAGAACTCTTGCCCGAGCCAGCGCTTCGTCGATATTCCCCACAATGTTCTCCTCTCCAATCGTGTCAAGAAATCCCGACCGTTCGATGACAATCATCGGTTGTGAACGGACTCCCGCCAGCACGACATGCGTTTGCTGCTTGCGCGTCCGCTGGTAGAGATCGTCGAGCGCTTGAACTCCGGTGGAATCGACCGAGAACACGTTTGTCATATTCATGATAATGACTTTTGGCGGCCGCTCGATTTGCTGGATTGCGTCCTTGAACTGCTCAATGGCTCCAAAGAACAGCGATCCCTCAATGTCAAAGACTTCGACCCCCTGAGGGATTTGTCTTTTTGCCAACAGTCCGGTTTCTTCGTGCTCCTTTTCGTAATCGCGAAGATCGTTCGTAATCAGTCCTACCTGCGTTGCATTTGACATGCGCTGGAGGAACAGGAACGCGGCCAGCACAACTCCCACCTGAATTGCAACCGTAAGGTCGATAAAGACCGTAAGGAGGAAGGTTGAAAGAAGGACGGCAACGTCGCCCCTCGGGCTTTTCAGCAGCTTCAGAAACGCATGCCATTCGCTCATGTTGTACGCGACGTAAATCAGGATGGCTGCAAGCACCGGCATCGGAATCAATGCCGCCCACTGTCCAAAGAGCATCATGATCAGCAGGAGCACGATGGAATGAATCATGGCCGAAACGGGAGTCCGCCCGCCATTTTTGATGTTTGTTGCGGTCCGGGCAATGGCTCCGGTCGCAGGAATTCCGCCGAACAAGGGGGAGAGAATATTTCCGACTCCTTGTGCGATGAGCTCCATATTCGACCGGTGCCGAGTCCCGAGCATACCGTCTGCAACCACTGCAGAGAGGAGCGATTCGAGCGCTGCGAGGAGAGCAATCGTCACACCGGGAGAAAACATCTTCACCACCAGGCTCCAGCTTAGTTCAGGAACATGCGGCATCGGAAAATGACTCGGAACAGAGTGGAACCGGCTTCCAATCGTCTCGACCGGGAGATCCATGACGCCGACTGCTGTTGTGAGGAGCAGAATGGCAACCAGAGAGCCGGGTATTCTGTGCGTCACCCGCGGCCAGATACCAATAATCACCAGGGCCAGAAAACCGACAAGAAACGCGTAGGGATTGTACGTATCGAGTGCGCTTCCGAAAGCGGACCACTTCTCGACAAATTCAGCGGGCACAGTCTGCATGCGAAGTCCGAAGAATTCCCGGATCTGGGATGAGAAGATGATCAGCGCAATACCGCTCGTGAATCCGACTGTCACCGGATATGGGATAAACCTCAACAAGACTCCCATTCTGGAGACACCCATGACAATCAGCAGCACTCCCGCGATGAGCGTTGCAACGACGAGTCCGTTGTACCCGTACTGCTGAACAACTCCGTAGATAATCACAATAAAGGCGCCGGTCGGGCCGCTGACTTGTGCTCTGCTTCCGCCGAGGACCGCTATACTGAATCCTGCAATGATGGCAGTGTACAGGCCGCGCTCCGGTTTTACTCCGGACGCGATAGCAAACGCAATTGCGAGCGGGAGAGCGACAATTCCAACGAGGACGCCGGAAACGAGGTCAGCAGAGAAGTCTTTCTTGGAATATCCTTTGCGGAGGATTGAAAAAAGCTTTGGTTCGAGACGCTTGTGCATGAAGAGTTTTGGAATTGCAGGAAGTTATTTTAACAAAAATACGGACAATTCGCAGGGTAATCAAGGAAGACGGGAATCTAATTCTTACCAAACCCCCGGGATCAATCGATAGCGAACGTTTGCAACGTACTCCTGATATCCTTCGAGCTCGCGCAAGAGTGTGTTGTCTTCAAGGGTGGTTCGCACAAGCACCAGAAGAATCGTCGCGACGGCAGGGATGAGAGCCCAGCAAGACCCGAGCATGATCGGGGCAGCAACGTACGTCAGAATTGCCCCGGCATAGCCGGGATGTCGAACGATCCGGTACGGGCCGGAAGAAACAACCACGTGACCGCGATCATGCTGAATGCGGACGATTGCCGAAAAGAATTTGTTGACGCTCATCGACCACGATGTGAGCGCATGTCCGCTCACCACAACCAGAACGGCAACGACGGAGATCGCCGGAGAAAGTTCAGGAGTCCACGAAAATCGATGATCAAGTCCAGCGACGAAAAAAGTACTCAGAGGGCCAAGAGTTCCGACTAAGGCAGAGAAGTAAATGTCCCATGCCTTCGCTCCTTCCTTCGGATGCATGCGTTCCTCAATAAGGTCGGGACTTTTCCGCATCAGGAAAAAAACATTGAAGCAAACGGTGCCGAAGAGTAGACCGGTCAATACCCAGGCCATGATCCAGGAAGTGTCGCCTGAAATTACAAAGAGAATGGAAACCAATGCGAGGACAAAAAGCGTCAATCTCAATCCAGCAATGAAGGGCGAGAAGCGTATCTGCCGGGGGGAGCGGTCCATGAGACTGATGAAATACGGAGGAGTGAAATGCGTTGTTAGAAATGTCGGCTGCTGATTTGTCAGACGCAAGAGGTATCTCCGTGGTGCCTCCGTTCCTTTTTTTGAGAAATTGTTCCCACATCTTCAATCTTCTTCCTGCAATACTCTGCCGGTTGCAACCCAGCTCATTGAGAACGCGCCGCAATTGTTACAACAGTTAATGGCACATAAGTTGCCACGTATGACAGCACATTCGCAATTCTGCGACACATGCCCGCTCCAATTAGGGGACGTGGCACTTAGACGCTTCTTCATGGTTGAGTCAAACTACTGCTTTTCATGAACACACTTTCGAGACGCAGATTTCTGAAAATTAGCGGAGCAACTGCAGGCGTTGCCGCAGCCGGCGGGGCTGTGTTAAAGGCATCCGGTGGTCTGCAAGGAGGATTCAGCCTTTCCGGCGGAACCAAACGAATCCCCACCACGTGTGACATTTGCTTTTGGAAATGCGGTGCCATCGCATCAGTGAAAGACGGAAAGCTCTGGAAGATCGAAGGAAATCCTGAGGATCCATTGAGCAGGGGTCGATTGTGTCCCCGTGGGACGGGAGGAATCGGCGCGCATTTTGATCCGGACAGGCTCCGTTCACCGCTCCTTCGAAAGAAAATGCGAGGCGAAGAGGAATGGGTGGAGGTGACCTGGGATGAAGCGCTCGATTTCATCGCTCAGAAAATGGAGAAACTGAAGTCCGACTATGGCCCGGAAACGATGGCGCTCTTCAGTCACGGCATCGGCGGCAACTTCCTGAAGCACACTCTCAAAGCTTACGGCACTCCGAACATCACCGCTCCGTCATTTGCCCAATGCAGAGGACCCCGCGATGTTGGGTTCCGGTTGACCTTTGGTGAAGATGTGAGTTCTCCGGAACGAACGGACATCAAGAATGCCCAGTGCCTCGTCCTGATCGGGAGCCACTTGGGTGAAAACATGCACAACTCCCAGGTGCAGGAGTTTGCTGAGGCGGTCGAACAGGGCGCAAGCATCATCGTCGTAGATCCAAGGTTCTCCGTCGCTGCGAGCAAAGCCAAATGGTATTTGCCGATCAAGCCGGGAACGGACCTCGCTCTGCTCCTTGCCTGGATGAACGTCATCGTCCGCGAAGACCTTTATGACAAAGAGTATGTAGCAAAACACGGGTTCGGATTTGAACAATTTGTAGCCTCAGTTGCTCCATTCACTCCGGAGTGGGCGTATCCTGAAACCGGAATAGATCCTGATGTCATACGGAAGACCGCGCGTGAAATGGCCCGATTCAAACCCGCAACGTTGGTCCATCCGGGGAGACATGTAACGTGGTACGGAGACGACACGCAACGGAGCAGAACGATTGCACTGTTGAATGCTCTTCTCGGAAGTTGGGGACGCAAAGGGGGATTCTACTACCCGCAAAGCATGGATGTCCCCGGCTATCCTTATCCGGCGTACCCGAAACCAGCGAAAGAAAAAGTCGATAATCCCGGGCGAAAATATCCGTTTGCTGAGGAAACGATCACGACAGGCATACGCGAAGCGACCATCACAGGCAAGCCCTACCCGATAAAAGGTTGGTTTGTGTATGCAACCAACCTGCTGCACGCACTTCCCAATGAAGCCGAAACCATCAAGGCGATTCAGAATCTCGACGCGCTTGTCGTCGTCGACGTGATCCCGAGCGAAATTGCCGGATGGGCGGATGTCGTCCTTCCCGAATCAGTCTACCTGGAACGCTACGATGACCTGAACGTCGAGTGGTTCCGCGAACCGTTTGTGGCTTTGCGCCAGCCTGTCGTCGAGTCGCCGAATGACCAGAAGCCGAATTGGTGGATTGCCCGAGCCCTTGCGGTGAAACTCGGCCTTGGACAGTACTATCCCTGGAAGAACATCGAAGAGTATTTCCAATTCCGACTGTCGGCGGCGGGACTGAGTTTCGAGGAACTGAAGAAGAAAGGGATTATTCGCGGCGCGAAACAACCGATTTATTTTGATGAAGGAATCCCGCCGGAGTTCCCAACTCCCTCCGGCAAGATCGAATTCTATTCGCTTCAGTTGAAACAGGCGGGGTTCGATCCTGTACCGACGTATCAACGACCCGCATCCGGCCCGCCCGGGTCGTTTCGCTTGCTCTATGGCCGTGCGCCGGTGCACTCCTTTGGCAGAACGCAATCGAACAGAATCTTGTCCGATATGATGGATGAAAACGAAGTCTGGCTCAATGCAAACGTGGCCCTCCGTTACGGCCTTAGGAGCGGAGACTACGTGCGGCTGAAGAACCAGGATGGCGTTGTGAGCAACCGTGTGAAGGTCAAAGCGACTGAAAGAATACGACCTGACTGTGTTTATCTCGTTCACGGTTTCGGTCACACCTCGAAGATGCTCCGGCATGCGTACATGAAAGGAGCGAGTGATTCTCAGCTCATCACACGATACGAGACCGATCCGCTCATGGGCGGGACGGGAATGAACGTCAACTTTGTCACCATCGAGCAGGAGGCGTCCCTTGGCTAGGCTCGGCATGGTGATCGATACGGCAAAGTGTGTTGGCTGCATGGACTGCGTTGTGGCCTGCAAGACGGAAAATGGCGTTCCTGAGGGATATAACAGGGATTGGATTGTGTATGACACGCAAGGGGCGTTTCCAACACTGCATATGGAGATCCGAAGTGAGCGCTGCAACCAGTGCGACAATCCTCCGTGCGTCGATTGTTGTCCCACGGGAGCCAGCCATATCCATGACTACGGCAACGTTGTCTTGATTGACGACAAGCGATGCATCGGATGCAAGGCATGCGTTGCATCCTGTCCGTACGACGCCCGATTTATCCATCCTGACGGATACGCAGACAAGTGCACGTTCTGCATTCACAGGGTGGAGGAGGGGCTCGACCCGGCATGCGTGGCCGTTTGCCCGACCCGCTGCATGTATTTTGGTGATCTGGATGATCCTCATAGCGAAGTGAGTATGCTTTTGAATTCCCGAAGGAATCATCCCCTTCTCCCTGAGGCTGGGACGAGACCAAAGATATTCTATCTCTCCTAAGAGCGGTTACACAGAAGTCGCTGAGAACTGCGCAGAGCACAGAGGTTTAGGTCAGACGTTGTTTAGAGGGTTTCATACTCCTCATTCTTTCTCTGAGATCTCTGGTTCTCTCGGTGCCCTCTGTGAAATGTTTCTATAACACATAAGAGTCTGCAAGGAAGAGAAATGCACGAGCTTTTTTCAACCCGGCACAACGAGATGATCGACCCCATTCTTCACATTTGGGGATGGCAGATTCCTGTCTACCTTTTTCTGGGAGGACTCGTGGCGGGATTCATGATCATTTCCGGATACTTCACGTTCAAAGGGCATCACAAGCACAGCTACTTTGCCTCGTTCTATCTCCCGCACATGAGTCTCGTGCTTCTGAGTGCGGGCATGCTTGCACTCTTTCTCGACCTCGAGCACAAACTGTATATCTGGCGCCTCTACACGACGTTCAAATTCAAGTCGCCGATGTCCTGGGGTTCATGGATTCTTGTTCTCGTCTACCCAACCTTATTGCTCAACACCCTGGTCAGTATTCCCAATCCCTTCAGGAACAGAATAAAGGTCTTTGACCGACTGTCCGATCGCATTAACACCCACGCCGTTTTCGTGAAAAATATTGGTGTCGCCAACATGATTATCGGCGGCATCCTCGGGATGTATACGGGTGTCCTTTTGAGTGCATTGGGTGCGCGTCCGTTGTGGAGCAGCTCCATGCTATGGGCGTTGTTCCTGATTTCCGGCCTTTCCTCGGCCGCTGCGCTGGTGCATTTGATAACGACAGATCGCACCGAGCGGGAACTCCTTGCGAAAGCGGACAATGGTTTTCTGATCTTCGAGCTTCTCATTTTTGTCCTGTTCTTTGTCGGCATGGTAAGTTCGACACGCGTCCATCAGGAAGCAGCGTTCCTGCTTCTGACCGGTTCGTTTGCTCCGGTCTTCTGGGTGTTTGTCATCGGGCTCGGGATCTTGATCCCGTTGTTCGTTCAGCTTCTCGCCGTGAATCACAAAGTAAAGCACATGCCGATTGCGCCAGTCATGGTGATTCTCGGCGGTCTCATCCTGAGATTTGTCATCGTGTACGCCGGTCAGGCCAGCCACTGGACCAGACTAGTCACGCAGTAGACTTGAACCAAGGAGAAGGTCTTATGAAACCCCCAATCAGCTATTCAAGAAGAATTTCAACGGAAGAAGCCAGAGAAGGATACATCATGATCCTGAAGAACAGGCTCTCGCTTTTTCCGCCCCGTGGAAAACCGTTCGACATCAAGGAGGGTGATGTGGTGAAGCATGCAAGCGTTGAATCGTACTCGTGCACATGTCAGGGACCCGACCTGCCGCATGACCATTATTTCATTCGGTGGGAAGGATTGAAAAAGGGGATGAAGGTCACATTGGCCAAAAGCGAGACGGAAAAAGAATATCGCATTACGAAGTAATCGGGAGATCATCCAATGACTTCACAGACAAAAGCATTTGTGCTCGACAACGTTGATGGCTCGGTAAAGACGGTCAGGATACCCCGACCGTATTCGAATCCGTACCTCGCCGGGCTCGGGTTGGGACTTGTTCTGCTTGCATCGTTTGTGATAATGGGAAGGGGACTCGGTGCCTCCGGCGCCTTCTCCACCGCTGTCGCAAACGGCGTTCACGCGGTTGCTCCAACCCATGCGACTTCGAACGAATATTATGCTGAATACCTCGGCGACGGCACGACGAGCCCGTGGAAAGACTGGCTCGTGTTTGAAGTCCTGGGTGTGTTCGTCGGTGGTTTCATCTCGGCGCTCCTTGCGGGACGAATTAGGAGATCAGTGGACAAAGGGCCGAACATTTCCATTCGGGGCCGACTCCTTTTTGCGTTCGGAGGCGGAGCACTTATGGGGATTGGCGCCAAGCTTGCGCGTGGATGCACCAGCGGGCAGGCATTGACAGGAGGAGCGTTGTTGGGTGTTGGGAGCTGGGCGTTTATGCTGATGGTCTTTGCCGGAGCTTATGCCATGGCATACTTTGTAAGGAGGGAATGGCAATGAACGCACCCTTTTTCAAGTTCGGACTATTCGGGGACGACGTCAGCCTGGTTGTTGCGTTTGTGATCGGCATCGGATTCGGTTTCTTCCTTGAGCGCGGCGGCTTCGGAAGCGCCATCAAACTCACAGCGCAATTTTACCTCAAGGACATGGCGGTCTTCAAAGTCATGTTCACGGCAATCATCACGGCGATGGTCGGACTCTTTTATCTGTCCGTCCTGGGCTTTGTCGACCTCTCGCTGGTCTACGTCAATCCGACATTCCTTCTTCCACAAATCGTCGGCGGGCTCATCCTGGGCGTCGGCTTCGTTGTCGGGGGCTACTGTCCGGGTACGTCGTGTGTGGCAATCTCGAGCGGTAAGATCGACGGAGTCGTGTATCTGCTCGGAATGGTGTTCGGGATCTTCGTGTTTGGTGAGTCGTTTCTTCTTGTCAAAGATTTCTACACGGCGACGC
>JBARRO010000153.1:0-16737 GCA_049644265.1 Bacteroidota bacterium | reverse complement strand
GGGAAGCGGGATGTATCTGTGCTATATCGAGATGCCGGATATTGGGGAGTCCAAGATCCTGAAACTTGCCGTGATCCAAGGACAGTTGTATCCGACATACAGATCGCATGACTTAGGGCCAACGCGTTAGAATGAGATGGAAGGTGTGGTAGGTGGAAGTTGAATTAGGGAGAGAGGGCGGATCTTGAGAGGATTGGGAATGTTGGAATAATGCCTGCCCGCCATGCTGCATCTTGTGGCGGGGAATGGTGGAATGAATCACTCCTCCCCTTGCAAAGGGGAGGCGGGGAGGGGTTGGGAGAGATTGAAAAAGGAAAATCCCCCAGAAAGATTCCGGGAGTCTTTCCGGGGGACCAGCGGTGCGATCTCATGAAACGTATTAAAGCCATTTCGATTATTCTCGCCGTGACAAGCTCTTCGCTTGTTGCGCAGAGCTTTCAGAAGCCTCCTGCCCAGCAACCGAGCTTACTTCACAAGTCCGCCCAAACCAAGAACAACGCAATTCTCAACATCAACAACTTCACCTACTGGGTAACGGCGAGCGGGCAAGGAGCGCAACCTCCGAATCAGGCGTACAACGGCACGTCATTTCCGCGTGGCACATCCCATCCGATCTTTGCCGATGGATTCATCTGGGGCGGGAAATGTTACCTTGACGCAGCACGGACACAACGAGCACCAATCCAACTTATCCGAGTTGGGGGGAACACGTACAATGTGGGCAATGCCGTCGGATGGATCAACGGTACAGGCGCCAACGCCGTCGCGGTCAGCACGTCGGATCCGAGGGCTCGCATCTACAGGGTTCGACGGGATTACGCTGTAATGTCCACCGACGATCTCAAGCGGGATGCGATGGAAAACAACCTTTTCTCCAAACTGAGCGACGTCACACAGGCGCACATTGATGCAGTCGTTGCACAATACGCGCAGGATTGGGATTCCTGGCCAGTCGATCTTGGAGCTCCCTATATCGAGAGAAACGGCACTCCAGAATACCAGAAACCACCTCCATTCAGTTCGGTCTTTACCGTCGATTCTTTGATTGCCGGGTGCTACGACGAACCAGGAGTCGCTGGGAGCGATCCGAATTCTCCGGCCGATCAGGTTATCTGGACAGTGTTCAACGACCTCACCCGCGGGAATATGATAAGCTTCATGGGTTGTGAACCAATGGGAATTGAGGGACAACTTACTGTGTGGGGATACAAAGCCAGAGGGTTTTTGGAAAACACCTTCTTCAAGCGTCTCAGACTCATCAATAAAGGGGGTGCAGTCGTTAATGCTGCAACAGGCGCAAAGGGGAGCGTGTACATCGACAGTCTCTACATTCAACAATGGTCGGACGAAGATCTTGGCAATGCCGGCGATGATCTGGTTGGGTGCGATTCCGTACTAAGCCTGGCATTTGTGTACAATAGCATGTCTGAAGACGAGGACTACTCAAGATTCAACATACCCCCACCTTCCATGGGATATGACCTGCTTGCCGGGCCTCGAAAAGCGGAATCGACCTCAGATTCAGCGTTCTTTGACTTCCGATGGAAACGTGGCATGGCAAACGTGCCGATGTCTTCGTTTTGTTGGTTTGCTGCGGGTAATCCGCTCGGTCAGGGTGCTTGCAGCGAATTTTCCTACGAGTGCGCCCTGGAGTGGTGGAAACTCTTCAGAGGCTTTCGACAAACTTCCTCTGTGTCTGCAGATTCCTACTACCCAAGACCTCCCGGCGATCCGCCGACTTTCTTCACGCTTGCCGGTGATCCGGTTTCCGGAACAGGTTCACTCGATGGACTCGGGATCGCATACTCGCCTCAACCCGGAGACCGGAGGACTTTATCAAATTCGGGGCCAGTGCTTTTTGCCCCGGGAGATACTCAGGAGGTGTACGTTGGTATTGTCGGAGGCCTTGGCAGTGATCGATTGTCGAGCGTTGCAGTCATGAAGGCCAACGACAGGGCTCTGCAAGGGGTGTTTGATGCTCAGTTCCAGTGTCCAACAGCCCCTGTCAATCCATCCGTCATCGCCACGGGACTGGACGGTGCTATCATCCTCGAATGGAACAATCGCGAATTTGCAGCGGCAACGGAAGCCAATAGGATTAGTATTGGCAACTACGAATTTGAAGGATACAACATCTACCAGCTCTCTTCTCCGAACATAAGTACGTCGAAACGAACTCTCCTTGCAACCTTCGACCGGGTTGACGGCGTCCGTTCAATCGTTGATACTCAGTACGACAACCAGAGCAGAAGATACCTGCCCTATGTCATCCAGAGAGGTACGGACTCTGGGATCCGTCGATCGCTCCATATTGCCCGAGACGCATTCCGCGACGGAAAACCTCTATCCAATGGGACAGAGTATTATTTCGCTGTGACCGCTTACAACCATGCAACCGACGGACCGTGGCCTCCCTCCCTTGAAAGCCCCATCGTTCCGATTCCTGTGAAGCCCGGCCTCCCTTTCGGCGTGACAGCACTTGGACAATACGGTGACACAGTCCGCGTTTCTCACCGCTCAGGTTTGGGCTCTGGTCCCATTACTGTCAGAACCATCAATCCGCTACAAGGCAATGGTATGACGTACGAGGTGAGGTTTGATAGCCTGGGAGGAGCCACGACCTGGTCGCTTCGGAATCTCACGGTAGGACAACTCCTGCTCACGGGGCAGCTGTTTCATGCGGATGCCGATGACGCACCAGCCGTCGAAGGAGGTGTTACACTCTCTGTAGAGCCTCCCAACGGACCCGGAGATGTTTACTCTTATTCCCCCCCGTCCCTTCAAACTGGACCGGAAGTCCAAAAGGCAAGCGCCCAACGCATCAACGTCTTCCCCAATCCTTACTATGCCGACCAGGCTCAACGGGGAGCGAATTTCCGTTCATTAGTGACATTCACCAGTCTTCCGCAAAGAGCTACCATCCGCATTTTCAACCTCGCCGGGCACCTGGTCCGAACGCTCCGCAAAGATGACGCATCACAGTACTTTGATTGGGATTTGACGAACGAGGAGAACTGGCAGGTAGGAAGCGGAATATATCTCTGTTACATCGAGATGCCGGATATTGGGGAGAAGAAATTCTTGAAGCTGGCGGTGATTCAGGGGCAGACGTATCCGAAGGTGTATTAGAGGAGATGGCAGTATGCAGATGGCAGGAGGCAGACGGCAGTATGCAGATGGCAAGAGGCAGACGGCAGGAGGCAGACGGCAGGAGGCAGACGGCAGACTGGTAGAAGGTAAAAGGTAAAGGGTAAAAGGGAAAGGGTAAAAGGGAAAGCCAAGACCATGGTAAGCCTGCCTGCGGTAGGCAGGCCTGCCTGCGGTAGGCAGGCCCGCCTCCGGCGGGTAAACTCCGTCGATCCATGTTCCGAGGTGATGGGTGATAGGTGTTAGGCCGAGCGAGACTCCCGGAATCTCCCTGAGCTACATCTGAGAAAGATTCCGGGAGTCTTTCCAGGCTACCTCACATACAGCAGCTTCCTCATCGCCAGCATTTTCTCCGCTTCCAACCTCGCAACGTACACTCCCGTCGGCAACTGAGAAGCATCGAACCGGACTCTATAGAGTTTTCCAGCTTCGCCCGACTGATTGAACAGGCTCGCGACTTGCTGTCCGAGAAGGTTGAATACCTTCAATGCAGCGGGGCCACTCTCGGCCAGCACAAATTCAATATTCGTCGAGGGGTTGAAGGGATTTGGATAGACAGATTCGAGCGTGAACTTCAACTCGACTGATCCAACCTCAACTTCAGCATTTCCACAATACTGGGACATCCCGTTGTTGTCAATTTGCCTGATGCGGTACGCGTACCGACCGGGAGCGAGATTCGCATCGTGGTATGAATACTCTCTTACTGTGCTGCTTGTTCCGGCTCCCCCTACGAACCCGATCTTCATCCATCCCCCCTGCTCCCCCCGTCCCATGCTCCTCCGCTCAATCTCAAACCCATAACAGTCCACCTCCGTCGCAGTCGACCAGCGCAGTTCGGCTGACCGGGTCCGTGCATTTGCGGTAAATGATCGTACCTGAACCGGAAGTGTGGAGGAATAAGAAAAACTCTTTGCACTGTTTGTCCCGATCGTGTCCGTCTGGGTTGCATCAATAACGTTATTCACCGTGACGGTGTAAAGGGTGTCCGGCGAGAGAGACGTCACGGTAAGATGGACCACGGCATTGTTCGAGCCATCTCTTGTAGCGCCGCTGGCGCTGACGCTTTTATTGACAGCATAGTTCGCAAGAACCTGCGAAGAGGCAGCATCGACCGGCTCGCTGAATGTAATGTCCAGCAACGCAGAGTTTTGGACGATGGCACTGACGATCAGAGGCTTCGAGCTCGTGATCGTTCCCGAGCCGGTAACGGTTGCGTTGTTGTTGAACGTGCCGTTCACGGTGAACGTGCTACCCGCCTCCACATCGAGCGTTGCCGTGTTTGAGAGGGTCAGAGAACCCGAAGAGAGCGTCACCGACGCGCCGGAAGAAACTGTCATGGTGTTGGTGACGGTCAGGTTGCCGCTCATCGAAACGGGTCCCGAGACATTGTTGAATTCAACGTTGCTGAGTGTAATGTTGCCCGTGATCGTCTGCGATGATGTCCCCTCGAAGGTTACTGTGCTGGTCCCCGGCTGAAACGATGACCCCGCCTTGTTGTCCCAGGTGACGCCCTGGAAATCAATGAAGCCGCTTCCCGCATCCACCACGCCGCCGTTGGAAAACGTGATGTCGCTCTTGAAGATCATTCTGCCGCTCCCAAGACTGATACTACCGTTGTTGAGGATCGATCCACTTCCATAGACAAGGAGAATTCCTCCCGGATCGAAATACAAGTGTGAGCCCGACTGCACTGTCAGTGTCCCCGTTTTTGCCGTGTCGCCGCCTGAAGGCGAGGGAATGTACGGATCGAAACTCCCGACACTGATAATGACCTTTGAAGCTGAGGTCGGTACTTGCGTCGTGTTCCAGTTGGTGGCGGTCCTCCACGATGCGGACGTTGTTCCAGTCCAACTTGTCGTCTGTCCGGGAGCGGATAAACACAGCAGGAGTGTGGCCACCTGCAGCATACTGATTCGACCCATCCAATGGGTGGCACTATTCACGGGTTGGGTGGAAACACTCAGGGGTTTCATGGAAGAAGGAGGATTTCTTTTTATTCGTATGTATTGGAACTCTAGTGCCGCGTCCTGCAAATACCTTAAGTGATAGAACGCGGAGTTCGCTGAAAAGACGGACCAACACGGAATGATTCCGAACGTCTTGATCGGTGAAAATCCGTTGTTACGGCCTTTCCCATGTTCTATTTCTACAACAAACCTGACGGGACTTAGTCAAGGTATTCCTGGTACAGGACAGGAGCCATTCTCAGATAAATACATCAAACTTCTCAAGATGGCACAATTCTCATTCGTGATAATACTAAAAATTCGTGAAAAAGGAGGACTATTTTTGCATTTCTTGACAGGCAGCACACGGACGCGCAGGCCGGGTCGGAGCCTTATTTTCCAGGACAGATTGGCGGAAATTTCAGGGTAATTGCAAGGTGGATGAAAATAGGAGGAACCGAGGCAGTTCTGTGGTGCAAGGTGCAGACCCCCGAAGAGACTCCCGGAATCTCGCCAAGGTACATCCGTGCAAGATTCCGGGAGTCTTTACTTCGATGTTCCGGGAGGCTTGTTGGCCTACCTTACATACAAAAATTTTCTCATCGCCCGTTGGCTCCCCGCTTCGAGTCTGGCAAAGTACACTCCCGTGGGCAATCGCGAGGCGTCGAACGTGACCTTGTAGAGCTTTCCGGCTTCAGCTGTCTGATCAAAGAGTTTTGCGACCTGCTGGCCGATGATATTAAATACCTTGAGACTGGCGTAGCCATCGGCCGAAAGGGCAAATTCAATACTCGTGGATGGGTTGAACGGATTCGGATAGGCGGACTCAAGTCTAAATTCCTTCGCGGCCAATCCAATCTCTACTTCAGCATTCCCGTAATAGCTGAACGTTCCATTGTTGTCGATTTGTTTGATGCGGTAGGCATACCGACCGGGAGTAACTTCTCCGTCACTGTACGAATACTCCTTCGCAGCGCTGCTCGTTCCAGCTCCCCCTACGAACCCGATCTTCATCCATTCCCTCTGCTCCCCTGCTCCCATGCTCCTCCGCTCAATCTCAAACCCATAACACTCCGTCTCCGTTGCTGTCGACCAGGATAGTTCTGCACTCAGGCAATTGGATCTCGCAGAAAACGAAACGAGCTGAACAGGGAGCGGCGTGCTGGCCCAAGTGAGTCCCACGCGAATGCCGGAGATTGTTGCATTTGGCGTCTGGAGATTCCCCTGGCGGATAATGAGCCTTCCGATGTCCGATGGGTCCGAAGCAGATGTCTGACTTGCCAATTCTGCCGGCTCAGCCCCGCTCAGGTCAGGATTCAGCCACAAGCGGGCGACGTCGTTCAGGGTACCGGCGACTAATTCCCATTGAACAATGACGAGGTGAGTGGCAGCGACAGAATAATCCAGAGGAGCCCATATGGCTGATGCATTGCTGCCGGTTGCGCGAATACCAAAGTTTACCGTACCTGCCACGGAGCCTTGACGTATCGAGACTCTTCCAACAAATGGCGATGTGCCCCCATGGGGTGCCAACGAAGCGCAATAGTCACCCGTTGTTGAAGAGTTTGCCGGGAGACCGCTTGTGTTTGTCACATTGATAAGGAACGAGGCATACACTTTTGTGCCGGCACCATTCTGCATGATAAAATCCCTCGCAACGTCCTCTGCGGACCCTGACGATGCGACAATGGAGATGCTGTTTCCGATGCCAGAGTTTGGATAGTTGAAAAACGACAGGGTACCCGCCACAACCGCGATGAAATTGCCTGTCCCCGAAAGGGAAACCCAGTTTCCCCCGCTGACGTTTGTACCGCCCCCGCCGTCCGTCAGTTGGCCAGGAGAATACGCGAAATTCTCCTCGAGGAGCATTTGTCCGGATGCTATTCCCCCTGTGGCAGTGAAGAACGCCACAAGGAAAACGAAAATGAAAGTTTTCATGATGCCTCCAGTAGTGTTGGAATGAGTGAAGTTGTGGGGGAGGCTCTCAGTTGGATGCCACTCACGAATCGCTTTTGCGGCTCGGTAATTTCCAGAATGGCGGGGGAATAGATCGCACTTCAGCGGGGGTTCGGAGGATTTACAGCGGGCTCAATTTCAGGATTAACGTCTGACGAATCAAGAGAATTCATCATTCAAAGTTGACCGGCCGTAACAAAAAAAGGGGCGACGAGTCGCCCCTTTCTCGGGAGGGAGTAATACCTCGACGACTACTCTTTCGACCGTCTCATCCGGACAAACAGCGCAGCCAAAAGGGCCACAATCAGTATGAAGATCGCGGCATACAGGGCGAACGACGGCGGTGACGCCGATGAGCGCCATTCTTCCAGCTTCGCTGAGAGGTCTTTCTTCTGCTGCTCGGTGACCTTCCCCTGCTCGGCCATCATCGGAATCCACACATTCCCCACCTCATTCTTCCAAATCTTCTCCTCAAACTCCGTAAACCTCTTGAACCGCGTCTCGTCGCTCTCTTTCTTCGGATTGCTGATTTCCTCATTCATGTACCCGAGAAGATGATCGACGAACTGCCCGCCGTTTTCGAAGGGCTTCACAGGAACGTTGTTGTCCTTGAACAACGCATTCGCCGCACGCCAGAAGGCGGTGTCCACCTTGGCGCTCCACGTCTGCAGCATCATGTCAATCTGATCCAGATCCTTTTTCCTATCCTTTTTTGAAATATAGATCGCTGCAAGCTTCGGTCCGATCCCCTTCCATTGCGCCGAAAATTTCTGCTGTTCCTTCACCATTTTGGACAGGTCGCTTCCTGTTAACTGAGTCGACTCTACGAACGTCAGGTTGTCCTGAATGGCCCGTTTCACATTGGTGAGGACGTTACTGCGTTCGACTTTTCCTGTCAAGTGGGATTTCTCGGTCTCCTTTAACGCGGACACATCCTTGTCGTACTGAAGGAACATGCTGTCCACCAACGCGAAGATCATCTCATCCCGCTGGCGGATGTTCTCCTGCAGTTTCCCGATGACTTTCTGCAACGAATCGATCATTGCAGACCCCGCCATGACTCCCGAACGAACACTCTTGAGGTCTCCCAGGAGCTGCTGGTTCTCGCCGCTGAGCTTTTCGACCTGCGACGAAAGCTCCCGGACCTGTGTCTCCAGCGCCGTAATCCGCTGAACCTGGCTCTCAATGACTCCAATCTTTTCCTGGATAATACGCAGCTGGACTCGCGCTTTCAGAATCCGGTCGTCGAATTTATCGGGATACAGGGACTTGTCCAGAAGCTCCCGATCCGCCTGGAAATCCTTTTCCAGTTCGTTGATCGTAGCGGCAACTTCTGCACATTCCTGTACCGTTTGTGCTTCGTTTGTCATCTGCGCGACTTTCTTCGCGCGTGACTCAAACCGCTGCACCGTGGCATAGTCGGATTTTTCCTGACCGGAGGAGGTCGAAAGAACAACGGACAGAATCGTCAGGGGGAGAAAAACTCTCATCAGTGTTTTCATCACTTGCCTCCTTGTCGAATGCCGTCCCGCGTGAGCAGCACGGGTTTTTCATTGTCGGAAATCAGCTGGACGTTGGGCGCACGCTGGTTGAACGCAGGAGAAGTCAGCCCCTTTTCCGAGACCATAATTTTGTTTGCCATCCGCAACGCTCCGTCGGACTGTTCAAAGACATACACATTTTTGAATGTTTCGGCAGTCACAAAATAAAGACCGCGCGCGTCCCGGAGCATCCTGAGAGTCCAGTGGGCGACGTTCACAGAGTCTTTCGTTTCCTCATACAACAGCTCCTTGACGTTGAGCGTGATGCTGTACCTCGCCTCCTGTACGGAGCCGTTCTTATCAACTTTCAATGCCGATTCCACAGGCCAGGAAAAATCGGCCGGGCGCAGGGTGACCGTGGAGCAGCCAGCGACTGCAGCGCAAATCATCAGAAACAGCAAGTGGTAGGATTTCATACGTACTCCCTTCCGTTGTACACTCATGAATGTGAACGCCACTGCATGCCGAATGTAGAAAAGAAACCCGTCGGATTCAAGAGATTACGCCTGTGAATTTCTCACGGGTGGCGGGCGCCGACCCCGGCGGGCAGAAACGACGCCGTAACCCCCACGGTGAATTGAGACTGCTGGCCGAGCGAGAAAAAAATGCCTGGAGAAAAACCCCAGGGGATCAGTCCCGGAAAGCATTGAATCCGAATGAGGTCGTGGAAACTATCCGTCACGACGAGCGATGCGAGGAGGGAATTCTTCCGGTCAAAATACACCCCGCCGATCGGCCCGGTATGAATCGCTTGCGCAACGAAATCATGGTTCACATCATACGTGTACACAGACTTCGACGCAATCCCCAGCCCGAAAGAGACGGACTCCTCATCGGACGTTTTCAGCGAAAGCCCGACCAATCCGAACGCACCAAAATGATAAAACAAGCTCGTATTCCCGGATGACGAAAGCGGATATTTCATCACAAAGTTTTGGCCTGTGTTACGCACGCCGAACGGGGCGAATGAGAATGCCGGCTGGTTTGACCAATCGTTCAGACTGAGTGTTGTTGAACAGAACTCGGAAACGCCGTCAAAACTGAACAAGAGAATCCCCAGCGGG
This sequence comes from Bacteroidota bacterium, assembly GCA_049644265.1. Taxonomy (GTDB): domain Bacteria; phylum Bacteroidota; class Ignavibacteria; order UBA10030; family UBA10030; genus JBARRO01. The sequence continues at coordinate 7,080 of JBARRO010000153.1, read as the reverse complement.
TCGAAGATAAACAGGTCGGCGATCGGGTCGACGTTGATGCCCGCGTAGTTCCGGGTCTCGATGAGTTCATTCAGATAGTGATAGCTCATCGTTGTGAGAATGCTGAGAAGGGGCGGGACAGGATACTCATGGAACCGGTACCACTCCTCCAGTTTCCGATACGTCATCCCGCCCCCCAGGAGATGGAGCGTGTAGTTCGGAAAATATTGCATGTGGAGACGGTTCAGGCTGGCTGGAAAAACCTCGTTTCTCAGAAAGAGCTCCCAGCCGTAGCCGCGAATCTGCTTGAGCGGATCCCTCAGATTCTTCAGAAGAAATTCGTTCCCCTGTTCCCACGGAATATCCCGGAAATTGTTCGAGACCCCGTAGATCTGCAGCTCGTCGAAGCCGCCGTTGAGCATCACCGACAGAGGATTGAACGTGGCCTCGGAACCGTAGGGAAGTCCCTGATAGAAGTACCCTGTCTTCTCCTGTGCCTGTGCGGCAAGGCCCGCCATAAAAAAAACGACGAAGAAACGAACGAGCCTATGCAGGAATGGTTTGGTCTTTGGATTTTTCACGGGGGGAGAACAACCGGGGGACGAACGCAACCCAGAGCCGATACGCCAAAAGAATACCTACGAGAATTGCGTAAATCATCGGCCGTTGCAAATCCGCCTTCACGCGCCAGATGTAGTGAATGACCCCTCCCAGCGAAACGGCATAAATGAGGCGGTGCAGGCGCTTCCAGTTCTTTCCTCCCACCCATCGCGTGATACGATCCGAGGAGGTCGCAGCGAGCGGAATCATGAGGAGAAAACTGGCGAAGCCGACGGTGATGAACGGCCGCTTGACAACGTCGTCGAGCATCTCCTGAACGTCAAAAAACTTGTCCAGGTAGATGAATGTCGTAAAGTGCAGCGTGCCGTAGAAGAACGCAAAGAGGCCGAACATTCTCCGAAGGCGGGCAGCACCCGACCAGCCGGAAAGTCGTCGGAGAGGAGTGATGGAGAGCGTGATAACGATGAACCTGAGCGTCCAGATTCCCGTTTCGTCGGTGATTTCTGCAATGGGGTTGACGCTGAGGGTTCCGGCATAGGCCTTCCACGCCAGAAGTCCTGCCGGAACGAGGGCCAGGAAAAAAAACGCGGGTTTCACAACCCGCCGCGTCCAGTCAAATTTGGTCAATCTGTCAATTCTTCCTTCGTGTCCTTGGTGCCATTCGTGGTCAGAAGTTCTTCCTCAGGTCCATCCCGGCATACATGTGCGCCACCTGATCGGCATACCCGTTGAACATCAGTGTTTTCCTCTTGAAGAATTCCCCAATCCGCCTCTCGGATTTCTGGCTCCACCGCGGATGGTCGACCTCGGGGTTGACGTTCGAGTAGAATCCGTACTCGCCGGGCGCCTGGATATTCCATGTGGTGGGAGGCTGTTCCCCGACAAACTTCACCTTCACGATCGATTTGATCCCTTTGAATCCGTACTTCCACGGAACTACAAGACGCAGCGGCGCGCCGTTGGTGTTCGGCAACGGCTTCCCGTACAAACCGGTGACCATGAGCGTGAGAGGATTCATCGCCTCATCCATCCGGAGGCCTTCGACATAGGGCCAGTCGAGAATCGAGCGCTTCTGCCCGGGCATCTGTTCCGGCCGATAGACCGTTTCAAATGCGACATACTTTGCTTTCGATGTCGGCTCGACTTTTTTGATGAGGTCCGCAAGCGGGAATCCCTGCCAGGGAATAACCATCGACCATCCTTCAACGCATCGCATCCGGTAGATGCGGTCCTCGAGTTTGTAGGGCTTTATCAGATCTTCAAGATTGACCACTGCGGGTTTCTTGACGTGCCCTTCGATGCTCACCGACCACGGCTTCGGAACGAAGCTGCCCGAATACTCCGCGGGGTCTTCCTTGTCGACTCCGAACTCGTAAAAGTTGTTGTAGTGCGTGACTTCCTTGAACGAATTTGGCTCCTCATCCGTATCGTACGGACCCATCTTCCCCGCCGGCCATTTATCCTGAGCAACGAGATTTTCGGGAAGCACGGACCCGACCGCCAGGCCAACAAGTGTCACGGTCGCCGTCCTGATGAACTCCCTTCGGTTTCGATAGAGCGCTTCGGGCGTTATCTCAGAGGAAAGGATGTCGGTGCGTTTTCGGATGAGCATGGTGAAGAAGTTTCGAGTTTGGAGTTTCGAGTTTGGAGTTTATGAGTTCAAAGTTCAAGGTTCGACTTTCAACTTACAACTTTCAACCTTCAATCTGCAATTGACAATCTTCAATTGACTAAACTTTCTCTTGTTTCCACCATCTCGTGACCACATCCGCGATTTTGGTCTTCGCATCGCTTTGCTTCCACTTCTCATAGAACTTAATATCACTGCTATCGGGTTCCGGGTTCGGATAGTCAATTTGGACACGCAACGGCATGGAAATCGACTCCCCGACTATCAACGCCTCACCCTGGCGCAGGGATGGAAGCACTTCGGTTAGGCTGGCAAATGTGTCCGGAACGAGCCGCCGGACGTAGTTCTGGTCGAGCGGGTTCGTAAGGCGGAGAATGACATAGTTATTGCACTGGGAAAGGATCGTCTCGGAAACCTCGACAGGGCGCTGACTCACCACCATGCAACTGACGCCATATTTTCGCCCTTCCTTGGCTATTCGTTCGACCGTGCGGCGGGCGGAGTTGTTTCCGGTCCCTCCGCTGGGGAGATAATTGTGCGCCTCTTCGAACACGAGGAGAATCGGGAAATCCCTCCTGTTGGGGTTCCAGAAATTGAAGTCGAAGATCATTCTTGCAAGGAGCGAAACGATGGTGTTGACGATGTCGAACGGAACGCCGCTCAGGTCGAGGATCGTGACCTGGGCACTGCCATCAGCGCCGAGGATTTTCGACAAGAGGTCGTTGATCGAAGCGGATGTGATGTATTTTTTGGGACGGAACATGAACGCGTAGCGGGGGTCGTTCAGTTTTCCGTCGAGACGTACGAGGAACCGCGTAAACTTGCCGTAGAATGGTCCTTCTTTGGGCCCCACAGCGGAGCCGCCGGTGATTTTTTCCGTGTCCAGGAACTGCATCTTTGCCCGAATCTCGTTCATGTCGTAGAACACCGGAGTATCGATGGTAATAAGCGTCGACATCTCGGGGTTCTTCCCCTTTTTGGACGCAATGATCAGGTCCTTCAGGACTGTAATCTGACTCGAAGCGTTCTCATCCTTGTCGTCGACGAACATCTCACGGATTTCGTCGAAGTTCATGAGCCAGTACGGCAGTTCGAACTCGGCGATGTCAATATGGTTGCACGATCCCGCGAACGCCTTCGCGTATTCGTTGTGGATGTCGAGAATGACGATGTTGGTGTCCGGATACTTCGTCACTTTCTGGAGAATGGAAGCAACGGTGCATGATTTTCCCGAGCCGCTGGAACCAAGCACGGCGATATGTTTACCGAAGAATTTGTTGGCATCAAGAAATGCGCGCTGGTTTTCGAAGAGGGAGACCTGGCCAACCGAAAAACCGTACCGCTGGTAGATCGAAAATGCCACGGAAAGGTCCGTATCCTCGGCGAGGTACACAGGCGTGTCGGGGGTCGGGAAAATTGAAACGCCGCGCTCATACCTTCCGCCCTTGACCGTCCCGACCGGCGAAACGTAGACAAGATAGCGCTGCTGCGACTGACCGTTCAGAATCGTTTCTTCCTTCCGGACCTCCGCAACGACCCCCACGAGAACGATGACCCCGAGGGGGATGAGCACATACGTCCCGATCTGCCCGATAAAATACGTCTTACCGTTGACTTCCTTCTTCAGCGAGGTAATGCGGGAATCGACGAGCACGTGGATCATCCCGTTGCTCACCGAGATGATGGTTCCGATATACTTGTCGTCCATGCGTCAGCCTTTCAGGTAAGGAGTGATGAACGTGGTTCCAAAATGAAATGTATCATAAAGAATCGGGTAAAGTCAATGGGTGCGCTTGATCACGACGAGTGTTTTGTCGTCGGAATACTCCGACCCCTGCGAGAATTCACGAACATCCTCAAGAATCTCCTCGCAGATCTCTTTGGCGGGCTTCCCGCTCAGACGCTCGACTTGCTGAGTAAGTCGCTGCTCACCGTACACCTCGCCGCTCGTCCCCCGCGCCTCGCTCAGTCCATCCGTGTAAATGGCCACCACATCGCCGGTGTTGAGCATCGTATTCTCCACCTGGTATGTTTCCAGAGGGAAAGGGCCAAGAAGCTGGCCCGTCGGGTCGAGCGTTTCCACACGATTCTCACGGGCATGGTAGACAATCGGACTGTTGTGTCCGGCGTTGGAATAGAGAAGCAGGCCCTTCTTGTCTTCGGTGAGCTCGGCGTAGAACATCGAAACGAACTGCTCTTCGGAGAATGACTGACTGACGAGCTTGTTGATGCGGGACATGAGACTGCTGATTTTTGTGTGATACGAGATCCCCATGCGGAGCGCACCGACAATATACAACGCCTGAGCGGCAGCGCGAAAACCCTTGCTCGCGGCGTCTCCCACCACAATACTTAAACGGTCTTTCTCCTGATCGGAAAACAAGTAATCGAAAAAGTCTCCCCCGACAATGCGGTCGGGGATAGAGATTCCATAGACGTCGTAATGATAGAACTCGATGGCAGGCTGGGGAAGGATCGTGAGCTGGATTTCGCGCGCCTTGTCGATGTCCATCTCGAGCATCTTCGCCTTCTGCTCGATCTTCTTTCCCCGGAGCATCGCCGTGACGGCAAGGCTGATGATATTCAGATCGGCCAGAAGGTTCTGGTCGATCGAATCCACATTGAACGCAAGGACGTACTGCATCGCGAAGCCGGTTTTGTACGGGATCTTCTCCCCCACGCCCGTCGCGGAGTACTTGATGATTCCCTTCTTCCGCAGATATTTGTCCGTCTCATTGGCCATGACTGAACGCTGTTCAGCCAGACTGAGAAAGATCGGATAGTGGGCCATCGGGATTCTATACCCCTGGTCCAGCTTGTCGATGGTTCCTATCTGATGAACAAGACGATACGACTCCGAGACGGAATCATACTGCCAGATTCTTCCTCCCTTGATGATGTCAATATTTTCGCTCTTGACAATCTCATTCAGGACGTGCTTGAGGAGCTCCTTGTCCGTCTTAAAATGCTGGGAGGCAAAACTCTCTATCGTTCGGTACAACCTGCGTTGATTCATAGACATGGATAAATCGGATCATTCGTTCATTTGAGCCAGAGGCGCATGCGCCATTGGCGTAGATGTATTGATTCATTGGAAAGACTTTATTGAACAGATAACTCCATGACCCAATGAACCGATGAGTTGTTCTTCACTTGACTTCATAAACTCTTACCGGATCCTGCTTTCCCTTCACCATAATCGGATCGAGCGGAGCCAGATGAAACTCGCTTTTTCCAAGCACGTGCTCGGCCGAAAACTCGGAAACCAGGATCTGCCGCGCTTTTGCAGCACCACACAACCGCGCTCCGAGGTTGACGTTGTCGCCGATGACCGTGTAGTCCATCCGTTCGGCGCTTCCCATCGCTCCCATGACCATTTCTCCCGTGTTGATGCCGATGCCAATATTGATGATGTCCCGGGATTGATCGTCGTTCAACTCATCAATCCCCGCCTGAATTTCCAGCGCGGTGCGGATCGCCCGTTCAACCATATCCTCTCCGACAAACACCGCCACCATTTCATCGCCGACATACTTATCGATATCCCCGCCGTGCTTTTTCACAACCTTTGCCTGGTGTGAGAGACAGCGGTTTAACATACTCACCACTCGCTCCGGCTCGACTTTTTCCGAATACGCCGTGAACCCGCGGATGTCCGAAAAGAACACCGTCGCAAGCTTGCGCTCGCCGCCCAGCTTCACGCCTTCAATGTCCGACCTTCGGATGGCATCGACGGTCTGTCGCGAAACGAATTTTTCAAGATGGAATCGCTCCCGCAAGCCATGCACCATTTCGTTGATTTTCGTCGCAAGCGACCCGATTTCATCCCTTGAATGAACGTCAGCCTGCGCCGAAAAATCTCCCTGCCCCACACGTGATGCGACACGCTCAATTATTTGCACCGGCCTCACAACAACGCCTTTCATAAAGAAGCGAATGACAACCCACACCAGAAGAATCGTCAGGCCTCCCACACCAGCGGACTGGATTTTGTTTGCCCGGATCTCAGCGTTAATCGTTTTCATGGAGGAGGAAACCTCGACGACGGCTCTTACCTTATGGGTCGATCCGTGGCAGGCGTGGCAGCGATTCTGATTCGGGAGCGCCGAGATGCGGACCATCGACTCCTCGTCGCCGACCTTTTCTATAAATTCAAGCGTGTCCTGCTTCTCGAGCACCGACTTGATTTCTTTCCGACTTCGGGGAGGCGGGTTGAGGAACCGCTCGTTCCCATTCTTGTCGTAGGCCCGCAGCGTGTGCAGGACCGACTGGGCACGAAGCTCGTCCATATAGAACCGCACCGAGTTTGCCCGTCCCACGAGCATGATGCTTCTGAACCCCTGAAAAATCGTGTTTTCCAAAGCCCAGGTGAAGAGTTTTTCAGGATCGCCCAAGAACTTCTCCAGGGTATCGACGTTAAAATCGATGACCATAACTCCGCGCATGGGAAACTTCTGTCCGTGGCAGACCTGACATCGGTCCTCATTTTCGAGGGGGATAAACAAACGCAGCTTTTTTCCCAGAGGTTCAAAGCGCTGGTCATGATTCTTTACTTTCGTCAGCGGAGTGATCTTCCCTTCGGGTAATTCGACGTCGTCCGGCCCGAAATGAAGCGAACCCTCCCTGTTGTAAACCTGCACCTTATCAATGGAAGGAATTTCCCGTGCCGAGGCCATCAGGGTGTCCATCTGCTCCCCATTGCCTCCGAGCATGATGGTGCGAAACGCCGTCGCAATGGCATTCCCCATCGTTCCGGCCATTTGCCTGACTGACGCATCGGACTTCGCCATGTTCGCCGTTTCCGGTTTCAGGGCAACCTGAATGACTCCACGGATCGGCTCGCTCTTGTCATGGCAACGCCAGCATTCCGGGCGGTTCGAAAGAATCTCGTATCTCGTGAAAACCTTTCC
>JBARRO010000152.1:0-9853 GCA_049644265.1 Bacteroidota bacterium | reverse complement strand
TCTAAAAACAAAAAAAGCGAAAGGAGGTGCGAGGGGATCTACAGAGGTTGCTTCAGGCTTTGATAATTCAACTATTTCATAACGAAAGGAGGTACCGATGCAAAGGAAATTGGTTCTTTCGATTCTGTGCATCGTTCTTATGACGGGGTTTGCGAGCGCTCAGGTGTTTCTGAGCGAGCAATTCTCGTATCCAAACGGGGATCTTCTCAAAGCCCACGGTTGGTCCGCGCACAGCGGCACAGGAACGAATGCACCCGCGGTGACCACTCCCGGGTTAACGTACGCGAGTTTTCCGGGATCCGGTCTTGGCGGTGCTGCACTTGTCGGGGCCCTTGGAGGTGAGGATGTGAACTTGCCGTTTGCCGAACAAACAACAAACGGAAAGTCAACCTACTTTTCCTTCCTGGTCAACGTGAATGACACCGCAGTCAATAGGACTGGTGACTACTTCTTCAACTCCGGAAACCGCACCTCACCGACGACGTTCACACTCTTTGCAACCCGGGTGTTCGCGAAAATCACGGGTGGGCTGGTCAATTTCGGAATCAGCAATACCTCGACGGCAACCTACGGATCGACGAGCTTCGCGAAGAATACGGTGTATCTGATGATCGTGAAATACACGATGAACACCGGCGCAGGTAATGACTCGACAAGCCTCTGGGTCATTCCCACAGGAATTCCTGCGAGTGAAGCTGCTGCCGGAACGGCGGAGGCCATTAACACCACGACTGCGGGACAAGATACTCTTGATGCGATTGCTCTTCGTCAAGGGAGCACCACCCAACCTCAGGTCCTGGTTGACGGAATTCGTGTTGGAGGGACATGGGCGGATGTTACGACGGGCCTTGTGGATGAGGTGACGTTCAAAGTCTACATGGGCATCAAGATGAAGGAGGGCAAGTTCCTCCCTGCCAGCGGCGATACTGTCCGCGTTGTTGGAAGCTTCAACGGCTGGTCTGCATCCGACACAACCGTACGGATGACGCGCAACAGCGGCAGCGATAGCCTCTGGGTTCTCACCCGGGCTATCGACGGCGGCATTGTTGGCGATGACACCGTCTACTACAAGTTCTACAAGACGAGCCGTGGCGGCGACTGGGAAAGCATCGCTGACAACCGCGTACAAAAGCTGGTTGCTGGGTCGCACTCGACGTCAATTTGGTACTTCGACAACGACTCGGTGGCGAACCTGCAGGTGCCGGTCACGTTCAAAGTGAACATGGCCATCAAGATGCGTGAGTTGACCTTCCAGCCGCAGAACAGCGACATTGTTCGTGTTGCCGGAAGCTTCAACAACTGGGGAAGCTCGACCGACACGCTGACCAAAGGAGTGTCCGATAGCATCTACACCAGCAAGACGATCACGATGAATGAGGGAGATGCCATTTTCTACAAGTTCCTCAAGTCGATTCGAGGCGGGCTTGATTGGGAAGGAAGCCAACCTACGAGTTCCACGAACCGTGAATTCACGGTGCCAGTTGGTGGCGGGACGGTTCCCGTTGTGTACTTTGACAACGACAACGTCTACAATGCCACGGTCCAGGCAAACCTCCTGTGGCAAAGTGATATCTCTGCGTATGTGACGCTGGGATGGTTCAATCCTGCCAAGGACTCGGTTGAAGTCCGCGGTGGATTCAACGGTTGGGCTGGTGGTGCAAATGTGGGAAGGCCGAACGCCCTCTTCACAAACATCTGGGAATATACAACCCAGAACCAGATTCTCCCCATTGGTGACCAACAGCAGTACAAGTTCTACATCAAAGCGGATTCTGCCTTAGCAGTGGCTCGATTTCCGGGTCTCATCTGGGGCGGTACGAACGACAACCGGGACGGATTCTTCTATGAGCATCCGGCGCCCGGCGGCGATGGGAACAACCTTTACACTGTAACGGCCAACACGAATCAGGCTCCGCAGCGGAATTATTTCTCCGGCATTAACCCCGCCGGGTTGCTTGCTGCGACGGATTCCGTGAACGTGACGGTCAAGGTCAACATGGGTCCGGCGAACAGGTACTCCAATCCGTTCAGCTACACGGCAGATACGTTATGGCTCGTGTGGCAGGACGCGATGTGGCGTTCCGCGCAGGAGAAGAACCAGGGTTCATTCCCCGCAACCTTGAAGATGACACGGCAGGGTCCTTCAGACTCGGTCTTCACCGTGACCTTCAAAGTGAAGGGAAAAGCTCACTACAACATGCAGTATACGTTCCGATACAAGAGAGCCGACGCAAGCGTTGTCGACCAGGGCGGTGGATTGGGAGGACAAAATCCGTTTATCTCTCGATTCATCGGCAAGGGAGCAACGTGGCCGACGACCTATACTGTGAATGACACATGGAAAAAGGATGCTCCTCTCACCGGAGATGCGGCGCCGTTCACAACCGATGTGAGCGCACCATCTGCTCCGCCGGCAGCCTTTGAGCTGGCGCAGAACTACCCGAATCCCTTCAACCCTGTAACGACCATTCGTTACTCGGTCGCACAGCAGGGACTTGTTCACCTGAGGGTCTACAATCTCCTCGGGCAACAGGTTGCCGAACTGGCGAACGAAGTGAAGGCTCCTGGAACGCATATCGTGTCGTTTGACGCGAGCAGGTTCGCTTCGGGTGTCTACTTTTACAAACTTGAGGCGGGTTCCTTTACCGACATCAAGAAGATGGTTCTGCTGAAGTAACAAGCTGAATCATTGTTTCACCAGACAAGGGAAAGAGGTGCGTAACTTCTTTCCCTTGTTGCTTTTTCAGGAGGGTTGTTTCTTCGGGGAGGGTTGCTTGCTTCTCAGTTGCTCGAGTTGCCGCATGAGATTCAATGTCTCCGTATTGCGGGGATCGACAGCGAGGATCCGCTGGCAGTGTTCCAAGGCAAGGTCGAATTTCCCAAGTTTTGCATATCCTACCGCAAGCAGATAGCGGGCAAGGTTTTCCGAATCCTTTTGAAGCGTAAACCGCGGCGTTGTCGCAAGCTCAAATCCTTTTTCCAGATTCTCCACAGCCTCCCGAGCCCGTTCCTCCTGTAACATCAGGTATGCGAGTTTGAAATGGGCGAAGGGATTGTCCTCCCGTCGTATCGACTCAAAATACGTTTCCTCCGCCTCTCGGATCTTCCCCTCCAATTGGAAATAGTCGGCTATTTGCAGAACCGGTTGGTAGGCGGTCGGCACAACCTTGGAAAGTGCGCGGCATTCCGCACGGGCCCGGTGAAAGTCCTTGGTACGGGCGTAGAACGCTGCGAGTTGATATCTCGCATCGGACCAGATAATCTGCTTGCGAACATACTGGTAGGCGATGTTTTCCACTTCGTCCTTTGGTATAAACTCGAACTTCTCACCCTGGGGCACGAATGGGGGCCGGTGGAGCAGGAGGCTGATTTTGATTTGACCGACAACCCGGTCAAAATCGGTCAGGGGAGCGAGTTCCTTGTATGCAGAATCGCTCAGATCGTGTTTCCAGTCCCATGCTTCGGGCGGGGCGAGCAATCCGGCGTCTGCAATCGTGTTCACCCAGGTTTTTGCCATAAGGAAATATCCCTCGATGTTCGGATGCACATGCTCAGTGATCAACTCACCTCCCACAATTCCGTTTGGGGAGTTTGACTCAAAGGAAGAATCGACCCTTGAAACGGGCACCTCGAGTTGATGGCATGTCTCAAGAAGTCCCTGCTGAATCCCGGTGGAAGCCCGAAACCGCACAGGATCCAGATCCCGTGCTTTCTCGAATGCCCTTCGCGCCTCTGAATAACGTTGAGATGCATACAAAGTGCGGGCGAGGTGGAAATAGGCGGTTGGATTGATTGTATCGATGGCTGCCGCTGCAGAATAGAGTTGCCCAGCAGCCGCGTTGTTCCCTGGAAGAGAATCGCCTTGCGCGATCAGGCGGCGGTATTCTTCGCGCCGGTCGTTCGGAGTCTTTTCACTGAAGATTTCCTGGAATGGGGCCTGAGATCGTTCATTGCTGACAAGCGCCGAAAATATGATCGGTATATGCGCAGATTGCGCGACGGAGATCATCTCCGTGATGTTCTTCCGATACACCGCGCGTCCCTCCTCATACACCTCACTGCCAAACGGAATGGATTGCTGGCCGATCATTTGTTCCATCAAGATCTCACCGCCGGAGTTATGTCCGGATCCGAGCAGTCCTGCCACCCGACCAGCCAGGTCGCGGACAAGAAGGTACGTCCTGAACCTGAGCAGTCGTATGTTGAGATTTGTGGCCCACCGTCCTGCAAACCCCTTCAAAGAAGACGCGACCTGATAGATCCCATAGTATTCGTTGTGCCCCAAATAAACGATGAACAGGTCCGGCTGGTACGGCATCAATTGCTTCATGATATCGCCGACGACATAGCTGCCAACTGCTGCCAGCCCCGCGTTGACGACTTCGATGCGATACTGGGGCAGGAGAGTGGCGAGGCGGTCCTGGAGCATCCGCGGGGCTGTGGCATTGAACTCGTACGGAAATCCCGCCATCGTCGACTCGCCGAGACAAAAAATTCTGATCGTGTTGCCGGGCTTTGCGATCTCAAAAACATCGTCGGAGGGTTCCGGGATGGCCACGTTTGCGCTGCCGAAGTATTTCCTGCCGACGGCGCGGTTGATGCTGTAGTACTCTTTTCCGTTCACCGTTCGCTTGACGACAACGTCCAACGGACCGTCGTAGTCGAACGTACGCAGGAAGAGTTCCGTCAATGCAAAGAACAGAATGGGAACAGCCACCATGACGGCCATGAATATTCGCCGTCGTCCGGGCCTGATTCCGCTGTCAACTGTCGTGAGAGTCATCAGTTTTGCGATTTGAGTTGCTGCAGCAAATCTCTTGCGGGTTTGTGGCGCGGGTCTGCCATGAGCAAATCCTGCAGGACCCGCACAGATTCGGATATATGATTACCACGCAAATGTGCGAGGGCCAGCAGGTAGCCGGCGTCTGAACGGTCCCTGAGTTGCGTCGCCAGCCGGATTGCCAATTCCAGGTGAGGAATCGCTTCCGACGGGAGCTTCCGGTCGAGTGCAATTGCACCCAGATATCGGGCGGCATAGAACGTTCTCTCCACCTCCAACGACCTCAGGAGGACGACTTTTGCAGTGTCGAGGTTGCCGTCGACAAGGTACAGCTGTGCCAGGCGAAGGTATGCGGAAATGCTCAGGGGGATTTGGTTGAGAATCGCTCTGTATTCCAGCTCTGCTTTGCGGGTATTGCGTTTTCCGGCGTAGGATTCCGCCGCTTTCACGTGCGCCTCTTCCCAGGTCATCTCTGCCCGTGTCAGTCCGAGGACAATCCGGCCGAGCGTGTCTGTCGAGGGAGGGTCTTCAACCGGTGTCGACTGCAGCTGGAACGGCCAGCCCGCTGTCAGGAGCTCAATCCTTCGCCCGGCGGCGCGCTCGTCAACTTCCGTCAGGGGCCGCGCGTTCCAGAGGGCGTCGTCAGTGACGTTGTCCTTGCTCCAATCCAGGCCGAGGAGTGAATGTCTCTTCATCGTTTCCTGGTAGGTTTTCGCCATGAGAAAATATCCGCGAAGATTCGGGTGGAGGTGCTCCAGTATGAGCTCATTTCCCGGGGTCGAATCTCCGGAGACGGTTGAGAAGTATTGTTCAACATCGGTGACGAAAACAGACTGGTGATCATCCATGGCACGAATGGCCTGGTTGAAATCGGAGCTGGCTCGGAACCGGAGTTGGTCATCGTCGCGGGCCTTCAGGTATTCATGAGCGGCCTCGAGTCGGTTTCCGAGTTTCTCCAGAATCCGGCCCCTCAAAAAATGTGCATCCCCCCTGAGAGAATCAATTACAATTGCCCGGTCGCATGATTCGAGTCCGGCGTTGAGGTTCCCTTGCCTGAATGACTCAGACGCTTTCTCAAGCAGTTTCGCAGACTCGGCTCTCCCAGAATCGGAAAGTGCAGCGGCGGGTTCCGAGACAAATGGTGCCCGGTCGTGAACATTGGAAACCTGCGTACCCAGGATAAGAGGGATTTTCTTCGAAACGCAAATCTCTTTCAGTTCCTGCAGGTTCGCCTTGAATATGGAGAGGCATTCCCAGTACTGGTTACTGCCATAAGGCACATACTTTCCCTCCGCAAGCCGCTCCATCATGGTCCCGGGTTCCGACGTCGCATGGGGTTTTGCGAACAATCCCGTCACCCAACGAAGAGTATTCTTCACGAGCTGGTAGAGACGCACGTGTACGAGTTTCAGATGGGCCTTGACGAGCCAACGGGATCCGCCGAGGGTTTCCTGAGAAGAGATTCCAAGCGCGCCGTAGAATTCATTATGTCCGTCATACACGATGAAGAGATCGGGTTGGTAGTTTATCAACTCAGCGGCGATGTCGTTGACCGTGAAGCTGTTTGTAGCAGTCATGCCCAGGTTGATGACTTCGATACTTTTTCCCGGAAATGTCTCGTGAAGCCGGTCGCGAAGGAATGTTGAGAAGGATCCGATGAAACCGTAGGGAAATCCCACGGTCGTTGAGCCGCCGAGGCAAAGAATCCTAATTGTTCCCGCCGGCTTTGGTGCGAGGAAGAAATCGCTTGACGTGTTGGGGGTAAAATCGACGTGTGAAAAATACCTTCCTTTGACATCCTGATTCAGGACGAGATATGATTTTCCTCCGATCTCCTCGGAAACAAACAATGACAGGTTCGGCCCGTAGTGGATTGCACGAAGGAACAACTCAACGCAAACGAGCAGCAACACGGGGAACAAAACCAGAAGCATCGAGAACAGACGCCGCCTGGCGGGAGAAAGAGGAGCATAAGGGCGTGAGTTTGTCTTCTTCATTTGGCGCTTGAATATATGACTAAAACCGCAAAAATCGAACGGTCAGTCTTCTCTCTTCTGACTGCTGATCGCTGACGGTCGACCGCTTCTTCCGTTGATATTCCTTCCCCTTTTGGATATATTGACCAGACAAACTTCGCAATGAAAACGATCAGAAAAATCGGGTCTGTTCTTTACCGCGTCTGGATGGCGTTTGCCCGTGGACTGGCGGTTGTGAACACGACCATCCTTCTGAGCATTGTCTATTTCATTCTGATCGGCCCGATGGCTCTTGTTGCCCGAATTCTGAGAAAGGATCCGCTCGGTCACAGGCAGACCGCTGTTTCGGCCTGGAAGGACAAAGAGCCCCTCGCCCATACTCTCGAACAGTCCCGCCACCAGTTCTGATGAATATCCTTGGAATTTCATGCTTTTATCATGACGCCGCCGCCGCCATTATACGCGATGGGGCACTGCTTGCGGCTGCACAGGAAGAGCGATTCACTCGGAAAAAACACGACCAGTATTTTCCCGGGCACGCGATTGATTTTTCTCTTCGTTTTGCCGGAATCACTCCGGACGACCTCGACTACGTTGTTTTCTACGACAAGCCGTTTACGAAATTCGACCGCATCCTTCAAACCTACATCGCCACGTTTCCCCGGGGATTGCTCTCATTTCTGAAAGCTATGCCCGTCTGGATCAAAGAGAAAATCTGGATCCCGCAGCTCATCAGGACGGAGCTCTCCTATGAAAAAACCGTCCTGTTCACCGACCACCACATGTCTCACGCCGCAAGCGCGTTCCTCGTCTCGCCCTTTGAGGAGGCTGCGATTCTGACGACCGACGGAGTGGGGGAGTGGGATACGACCACCTATGGAGTAGGGAGAGGAACAGACATCCAGCTGACGAAGAGTTTGCATTTTCCCCACTCGCTTGGCCTTCTTTACTCTGCCTTTGCCTACTACCTTGGTTTCAAAGTCAATAGCGCAGAATACAAAGTCATGGGGCTTGCTCCGTACGGTGACCCGCGCTTCTATGACCGGATCATGAAAGAACTGGTGAGAATACACGAAGACGGGAGTTTCAGTCTGAACATGCGGTACTTCCGGTACGAATACGGCCTGACGATGGTGGGAAGAAGATTTGAAAAACTGTTCGGAGAACCCGTCCGTCAGCCGGAGTCGGGCATGACGCAGTTCCATAAGGACGTTGCCGCCTCACTTCAGAAGGTCACCGACACGATCATGGTGGGAATGGCCCGGCAGGTTGAGCGTGAAACAAAAATGAAGAACCTCTGCATGGCCGGGGGCGTCGCGCTGAACTGTGTTTCAAACAGCAAGATTCTGGAGAGCACGTCATTCCAAAATGTTTTCATCCAGCCGGCTGCCGGAGATGCCGGGGGATCGGTCGGAGCGGCATTCTACGTTTACAACACGGTGCTTGGAAACCCCCGGACCTATTCGATGCGGGATGCATTCCTCGGCCCTGAGTTTTCCGACGAACACATCGAACGCCTGCTCAAATCCAAAAACATCAGCTTTAGGAAATGTGACCGTCAGGAGCTATTGCGGGAAACCGCAAAGCATATTGCGGGTCAGAAGGTTGTGGGATGGTTCCAGGGAAGGATGGAGTTTGGTCCCCGGGCACTGGGCAGCAGAAGTATTATCGCGGACGCACGGAACCCCAAAAATCAGTCCATTGTGAATCTTAAGATCAAATTTCGGGAAAGCTTCAGGCCCTTTGCACCTACAGTGCTTGAGGAGCGGACTCAGGAATACTTTGAATTTCAGCGTCCGAGTCCGTATATGCTCTTTATCGCAAACGTGCGTCCTGACCGGAGAACTATTCCTGCCGTCACGCACGTGGACGGCTCCGCACGACTGCAAACCATCTCCCGGGAACAGCATCCGCTCTACTATGACCTTATCGCGGAGTTTGAGAAACAAACGGGCTGTCCGGTGATCATCAATACGTCATTCAACGTCCGGGGAGAGCCGATTGTCTGCACACCCGAAGATGCGTGGCGTTGTTTCATGCGTACTGAAATGGACGTCCTGGTGCTGGGGAGTTTTGTGATTGAAAAAATCAAACTCGGCGGATACAAGGAAGTGGTGATGGAGGAAACGTTTGAACTCGATTAAGAGTTTAAGGTTTAAAGTTTAAGGTTTGCTGTTGACTGTTCACTGTTTACAATCCACTTTCACTAATAATCCCCCAATCCCCTTGTCCTTCCTCAAGAACCTCAAATCCAAACTCGAAATCTTCTCCGAGCTCTGGGCCTTCATGAAAATTCGCAAGAAATGGTGGCTTGGTCCCATCATTTTTGTGCTGCTTTTCTTGGGATTATTCATCATCTTGACGCAAGGTTCGGCACTAGCTCCGTTCATCTATACACTGTTCTAACAGAGTGAAGTCATGACCACGAAGAACACGAAGGGCACTAAGAGTTTTGGTCAAATATACCTTCGTGTACATTCGTGTCCTTCGTGGATTCTATGTTTCTGGCTCTTTTTTTCCCCCTTCGTGGAAGCGCTTTCACAAACAGTGGACGTAACGTTTCGCTACACTCCCCCCACAGCTCAAACCAATGTTTGGATCGCCGGCGAGTTCAACAGCTGGAACAATCAGGCGACGCCTTTGACATCTATTGGAGGTAACACGTTTGTTGTAACGCTTGGGCTTCAAGTCGGCGGGGCTGGCGGTCTGATTCCGGGAGCTTATCAGTACAAGTTCTACTACAACGGTGTCTCAGATTGGCCCAATGATCCGCTGAACCATCGCTTTAACGCTGCGGACCATGATAATTCAATCCTCTTCGTTAAGAATCCGACAATCTATCAATTCATCCCCAACCAGCGAACGGGTCTCGTAAAGACTTCCTATCCAACGTTCAGTGCGTATCTCTTCCCAACGACAGTATCCGTTATCGACACGGGCTCGTTGGCGTTGAGAGTTGATTCGACGCTGTACACTCACGTGGGGACTGCATACAATCCCACATCCAAACTTTTTTCATACAAGGTTCCTCATCCTCTCGATAACGGGCTCCATACTGTGTATCTCACTGCCGGCGGAAATTCGGACAGTGTTACGA